>JAQBPE010000153.1 GCA_028287685.1 Cyanobacteria bacterium RYN_339
CCTGAAGGACGCGGGCTGCGACCCCGGCCCGATCGACGGCGACTTCGGTCCCCGCACCGAGGCGGCCGTGCGCGCCTACCAGCAGAGCCGGGGGCTCGAAGCCGACGGCGTGGTCGGCCCGATCACCAAGGGCGCGCTGGACCGCAATGCGCCCGCCGTTGCCGCCCCGCCGCCGGCCGCGCCGGCCTCCGGCAACGTCCAGGGCTGGCCGCTTTCGATCGAGCAAACCGCGGCGGCCCTGAAGCTGCCGGTGAAGAACGTGGCGCAGAACCTGCCGGGGATCGTGCAGGCCTTCAAGGAGCAGGGCATCGGCGACACCAAGACGCTGATGGGCGTGCTCGCCATCTCGGCGCGCGAAAGCGCCATGACCCCGATCCTCGAGTTCGCGAGCGGCACGGCCTACGACGGCCGCAAGGACCTCGGCAACACCCAGCCCGGCGACGGCCCGCGCTACAAGGGCCGCGGCTACATCCAGCTGACGGGCCGCAGCAACTACCGCTACTACGGCCAGAAGCTGGGCCTCGACCTCGAGAACAACCCGGACCTGGCCATGCGCCCGGACGTGGCGGCGCGCATCACGGCCGTCTACTTCAAGGACCGCGGCCTGGCGCCCAAGGCGCAGGCGGGCGATTGGCGCGGCGTGAACCGCGGCGTGGCCGGCGGCGACAACGGGCTGTCGATCATGCTGCACAACCTGCAGGCACTGCAGGCGGCGGGCGTGGGTTAAATGTATCAGCCCAATTAAACACGCCTTCCCCAAAGCTTTGCGGCACCTTCATCCGGCCGAGGTGTAACCGCCAACTTCTGGTCGTATGCTGAATTCCATCGGAGAACAGAGAGAGCCAGAAGGAGTTCAGGTATGCAGGACATTCGCACGCTTATCGGCCGCGTCGCCGCCCCCTCCACCAACCGCCCCGCGCCGGCGCAGCCCGCGGTGGCCGACAACGGCCCCGGCTATGCCGCCGACGGGATGTCGCCCGAGCTGCTGGCCCGCCTGCGCGAGCGCCGCGAGCAGGGCGGACGTTGCCACGGCCAGGACGATGGGTTCCGCAGCGGCCGCCCCGGCCGCCACCCCGGCTTCAACCCCGAGCAGGGCGGCCGTCCCGCCTTCGGTGAACATCACCATGGCCGTCGCCCGGCCTTCGGCGGCCCGCGCCCCGCGGAGTTCGGCCCGCGTCCCGGTCGCCCGGAGATGGGAACCCCGCCGGAACAGGGCTTCCAGCCCGAGGTAGGCGCGCGTCCAGGCTTCGGCCCCGGCCCTGGCCCCGCCCTCGGCCCCGACTTCGATGGCCCCGCAAACAGCCCGGCTAACGCCCCGGTCGAAGGCCCCGCCAACGCCCCGGTCGAAGGCCCGGCCAACGCCCCGGTCGAAGGTCCTGCCAACGGTCCTATCGACGCTCCGGCTGACATCCCGCCTGACTTGGGCCCCGACCAGTTTGGCGACGATCTCGAGGACGGCCCGATCCAGGAGGACGGTCCCGCCTTCGCGGAAGACCTGGCGGAGGAGCCCCTCGACGAGGCCCTGCCCCCGGACGCGCCGATCGCCGACGACGACCTGCTGCCCAGCGAAGGTTAGAGGTTCGCGGCGGGGATCCGCTTCACCTGCTTGTTGGCCGTGTCCAGGATCAGCAGCGTGCCATCCGTGGCGAAGGCCAGGTCGCCAACGGCGCCCAGGCCATCGTCTACGCCAGACCCCGTGAACCAGCGGCCCCCCGGCCCGGCGAGCACGGTGGTCTGGCCGTCCGGCGTGGTGCGCTGCAGGATCCAGGTGGGGCGATCCGCGCTTGGCGTCGTGTTGCGGCCGGCGTACAGGCGGCCCTGCAGGTCCACGGCAAAGCTGTTGAGGAACGGCACGCCGACGTCCAGGTAGGGCGTGAGCGCGCCGGAATCCTCGCGCCGCCAGACATGCTGCTCGTTCGCGACATAGACCCGGCCGGCGAGATCCGTGGCCAGGCCCGGCGAGGACGTCGACGTGCCGAGCACCGGGCTGCCCACCGGCGTGGCGACGGCGCCGCTCCAGATGCGCGGCACAAAGGTCAGGTTGCCCGGCGTGGCCTTGTAATCCATCGTGAGAGCGCTGACCGCTATCAGGCCCTGGGAGCCGACGGCCACGTCGCCTACCTGGTCCCAGGGCTCGGGCAAGCTGAAGACCTTGACGGGCTCCCCGGTGGGTCCGAAGCGCAGCACCTCGTCTACCCGCGGGTGAGAGGCATACGGGGACTTGAGGTCGTACTCCACCCCCAGGTACAGGTTGCCGGCCGCGTCCGCGCGGGCGCGGTAGCTGGTCAGGCTGTAGGCCCCGGTGTTGATCGGGGAGGCCCAGGTCGTGGCGGTGCCGTCGGCGGCCACTTGCAAGACGCTGGTGCCGTCCACCACCAGGAAGCCGCCATTGGGCGCGGCGGCCAGGCTGCGCGGGGCGTGCAAAGGCAAGGCGTTGGCCTGCCCGCTGGTGACCGCGTCCCGCCCGGCCACCAGCGTCAGCACGCCGTTGGCCACCCGGTAGAGCTTGGTCAGGGACGAGGGGATGAGGGAGGTGACGGACAGGTACAGGGTGCCGTCCGCGGTCGTCACCGCCCGCGTGGTGGGGAACGACGCGGAGAGCGTCTCGAGCCCGCTGACCGGAAGCTTATGCTGGGTGCCGTCTGGATCGACCCGGGTCAGGCCCGGTTCCAGCCCGCCGAGCAGGTAAAGGTAGCCATCCGTCGTGGCGGAGGCGCTGGCGCCGAAGCTACCCGTGCTGCTCGCCCAGGCCGTGGCGCCCGGCGCGAGGCGGGAGGTGGTGCCGAAGTCCTGGGTCACCACCAGGGTCCCGTCCGCCGCGCGACCGAAGCACGGATTGGCGCCGGCCAGCGTGTAAGGCAGGGGCTGCGCGGCGCCGGGGGCCCGGCCGGCGTGCAGCGTCCACTTGGAAAGCGTGGAGTCCAGGGCCTTGGAATCGTTGACGCCGGTGACGATGATGGCCTCGTCGGCGGCGCCGGCCACGATGCCCCACGTGCTCGCCCAGTGCCCGCGCGGCTCCTCCGTGACCGTGCCGAAGTCCGTGGTGCCGCCGCCGCCCTCTACGCGTAAGACGTGGTAACGCATGGGGCTGCCGATGACGAACGAGGAAGCGAAGAGCACGAGGGGGCGGTCCTGCCCGTCGAGGGCGGCGTCGTAGATGAGCTCGCCCGCCGGCGGGTCGTAAGCCGTGACCAGCGTGCCGTCCTTGGCCAGGTGCCAGAGGCGCCGGCCCGTGACCAGGTAGACCGTGCCGTCCCGGCCCGCCAGCAGGCGCTGGGTGGCGCCGAGATCCACCTGGGTGGCCGGCAGGCCGTTGCCGAGGTCGGATAGGCCGGCCGCGATCAACAGCTTCTTGACCGCTTCCATTTGCAGGTCGAAGGCCGGGTCCTGGTGGCGCAGGCTTTCCACGGTGGCCGTCACCTTGGCGGCGGCCAGGCTGTCGGGCACGGCGGTGCCGCCCCCCTGGAAGGCCGCGCCGGCCCGGGTGCGGGTGTCGGTCTCCACGCCGGCCGGGAGCTTGTCCAGGGTCAGGATCGGGTCTGCCTGGCCCTTCACGTACTGGTCGAGGATGTAGGTGGTGGTCAGCGTGCTGACGAGGTTGAGGTTGACCTGCTTGCCGCCGTCCTTGGTGAGCAGGGCGGTCAAGCTGCCGGTCGCGCCGAGGTCGCTGGCGAGCACCAAGTTGTGCCCGGCGGGCAGGCTCGGGAAGGCGAAGCTGCCGTCCGCGGCGGTGGTCGCCACCAAGGGCTGGCCGCCCGGGCCCGGGATCGGCTGGCCGGCGGCGTCCAGCAGGCGCACGGTGGCGCCGGCCACCGGCACTTCCGCCGCGGCCGCCAGCACGCGCAGCCCGGCGCCATGGTTGCCCACCAGGGCGCCGCCGTGGTCCGACAACAGGCTCGCGGGCGCCGTGACCAGGCCCGTCAGGGCCGCCACGGCAGGCGGGGCGGTAGCCGAAGTGACGCCGGGGGTTGGGGTGGAAGTCGCGGCTACCGTGGTCGGTACGGCAGCCATCGAGGGAGCGGGCGTCGTGCCCGGCGGGGTCGAGGCGGCGGGCACCCGAGGAGGCGTCGTGTTGGCCGGCGCGCGGCAGCCGGCCGCCAGGGCCAGCAACAACAGCAGCGAGAGCGACGGGCGGCGCACGGTGACCTCGAGGCGAGCGGGACAAGCATGCTATACCCGACCGCGTGGGGGAGGCCTAGACGCGGGCGCCCAGCGCCGCCAGCACCCGTTCCAGGCGCGTGTCGAAGTCCAGCACGTCGACCACGTGGAGGCGATCGCCCAGGCGCCCGCGCCAGGTATCCACCAGGTTGTGGATCACGCCATCCAGCCCGCTCTGGAACTCCGGGTCGGCGATCCGCTCGCCGTCGTCGATCACGGGGAACATCGGCGGGATCACGATGATCAGGTCGTAGGTGTGCAGCCGGGCCTCCACCGCCTCGCGGTAGCGCGGCCCGTCCTTCTCCCACCAGGCGTACTCCTGCGCGAACCACTCGAAGTGGCACAGCGAGTCCACCGGGCAGCGATCGGATACGAAGCCGCTGTCGGCGTGCGCCTCCTCGGCCTCGACCTGGCGATCCAGGATCGCCCACTGGAACTCCAGCCCGCGCTCCAACGGGATGGTGGCGGGCGTCAGCCCCCACTCCCGCGCCACTTCGCGCGAGCGCTCCGGCAGCAGCGGCACGCCCAGGCGTTCTACCAAAGCGCGCGCCAGCGTCGACTTGCCGACGCATGGGGCGCCGGTCAAGGTGACGCGCGGTGCGCGGCCGGACTTGGTACCGGTGCTCATCGATCCTCCTGGTGCTCGAATCGGCCCGTTGGAATGGTCATGCCCGAAAAGCCACCCTAGCTTGCACCCGCCGTGGTGAAGATATATTAGGAGTTGCGGAAGAGCAAGGTCTGCTCCAACTCCTGCACCAGCTGCCGGTCGCGGTCCAGGATGCGGATGCGCAGGCGGTGCAGGCCGTCCGCGAAGGTGGTCGTGTCGATCACGACGGCGTAGTTGTCGATGGGGTGCAGGTCTGGCGGCAGCGGGGTGTCGTCGAGCGTATAGGTGGCCGTGGTGTCCGGCACCAGCGGCAGCTTGAGCTTGAGCGCGATCGCCCCCGACAGCGGCTGGAAGACCGGGGCCCGGTTGTCGAGCGGCGCGTTGCAGCCGGCCACCACCAGCGCCGCCAGCAACCAGCGCACTAGAACGCCCACGCCGCGCGCAGGCTCGGGCCCACGGCCGCCCGCTTGAAATCGTTGTAGTAGGCTGCCTGGCCGTCGTAGCCCAGGGCCGCGCGGACGCTCAAGGGGGCGCCGGCCGACCAGGTCAGGCCGGCAGAGGCGTCGTAACCGTAGAGGGGCGCCAGCGAAGCCACCGCGGCATCGCCCGCCGCGAAGAGGTAAGGCCGGAAGCCGCCTTCCAGGTCGATGCGCCACTCCGGCCGCAAGGGCCCGGCCCAACCGGCGGCGAAGCGCGGCCCGTGGTAGAGCTGGGCCGGCGAGAACAGCAGCGGCTGCGTCAGGGGCGCCGCCACGCTGTTCGCCACCGCCACGTAGCGGGCGCCGTAGCCCGCGGCCACCCAGGGCTGCACGGACGCCGTCGGCAACGTGTAGGCCAGTTGGCCGCCGAAGTCGAAGTCGTCCCGGTGGTGGCGGCTGTCCGGCGCCTGGCCGTCCACCAAGGTGTACTCCGCATACTGTAAATGGCCGGCCAGCTCCCAGCCCGGCCCCAAGCCCACGCGGCCCGCCACACGGGCGAACGGCACCGGCATCGGGCCCACGTCCAGGGCGCCTGCCGGCAGGGACTCCGTGAGGAACAGGCCGCCCAGCTCAACCGCCGGCTCGGCGGCCAGGGCCTGCAGCAGGGCGATCAATGCAGGTCGAGGGAGACGGTGGGCTTGCCGTAGACCGCCAGCGTGATGGTGGAGTTGCCCACCAGGTTGTTGCGTACGTCGTAAGTTTTTATAACCAGGTTGCCGCCGATCGACGCGAGGCCCGTGCCGCCACTCAGCGTCGTCGGGTTGTAGGCGGCCGCGCCCACGTAGCCGCCGGGCAAGGTGGCGGCGAGCGTCGTGTCCCAGGTGAACGAATTCCAGGTTGCGGCCCCCGAGAGCGGGAGCACGGCCAACGTGCAGGTGGTGTTGGCATACGCGGCCCCGCTCAGCTCCAACACCAGGTGATCGATGCCGGGCTGGCTGGCGTCGATGCCCGTTGCCAGCGTCACCTTGTCGTCCTTCACGATCGCGTTGCCCGTGACCACGTTGTTGTTGTTGCTCGAGCTCAGCTGGTAGGACATCTCGTTGCCGTTCACCTTGACCAGGAAGTCCAGCACGTTCCCGCCCGTGGCCAGCGACACGCTGGTCAGCGTCTGCGAGGCCGAGAGGGTCATGTTGCCGCCCGCGGGGTTCTGGAGGAAGACCTGGGCGGTATAGTCCGCGGCCGGGCGCAGCGGCTGGAAGGTGGCGCTGGCGCTGTAGTGGGTGTCCGGCACGACCTTCCAGAGCTTGTTCTGGCTCTGCTCGGCCGCATACAAGGTGCCGTTGCCGGCGACGGCGAGGTCGTAGGCGTAAGGGCCGGCGGACGGCGTGACGGGATCGGTGAAGGCCCCAGCCTTGAAGACCGTGGACGTGGCGGTGGCCGGGTTGATGGCCAACAGGTCGGCGCTGCCGGTGGAGCGCGAGACCAACAGCGCGCCGTTGCTGAAGACGATGCCGCCGGGGCTCAGCGAGGCCTGCGAGAACCAGGCGGGGGTCACGACCCCGGCGGGCGTGACCTTGCCGATCTGCGAGCCGCCGTTCGAGGTGGCGTACA
Source organism: Cyanobacteria bacterium RYN_339 (assembly GCA_028287685.1). GTDB lineage: Bacteria > Cyanobacteriota > Sericytochromatia > S15B-MN24 > JAQBPE01 > JAQBPE01. The sequence goes on from JAQBPE010000153.1 coordinate 6,796, forward strand.
GGTTGCCCTGCGCGTCGAAGGCCAGGTGGATGGGCGTGACCAGGCCGGTCACGAAGGAGGAGGCCACGCCGGCGGTCGTGATCTTGACGATCGAGCCATCCAGGTTCGAGACGTGCAACACGCCGTTGACGTCGAAGGCCAGGCCGCGGGGGTCCGTCAGCAAGCCGCTGTTCGAGAACGTTGTGGCGGTGCCGTTGGACGCCACCTTGGTGATGACCTTGGCGCCGGACTCCGAGACGTAGAGGTTGCCCGCGGCGTCGAAGGCCATGCCGCAGGCCACGTTCACGGCCGGCCCGAAGGCCACCGAAGCGCCGCCAGCGTACTTGACGATGGCGGAGCCGTTCGACACGTAGGGGTTGCCGGCGCGATCCACCGCAACCACCCCGGGGCCGGCGGGGGTGGCGGGGCCCAGCAGGCTGGCGACGGGGGTGCTGCTGGTGGTGAAGGAGTTCAAGGTCTGCGAGTGGATGGCGGGATCGTAGCTGGTGTTGACCGTCGACGAATACAGGCTGATCAGCGCCTTGCTCCAGAAGGTGGTGGGCAGGGCCAGCACCGAGAAGTGCGGCGCGAGGCTGGCGTCTTCCACCGTCAGGTTCACCTGGGTGTGCGCCATGCCGTCCTGGGGGACGGAGGCGGTCACGCGCGGCGTGGCATGGAAGAAGTTCCGGCCCAACAGCTGGACCTCCGCCACGCTGGTATCGGCCAGCGGCGCGGCCTGGCAGCCAGCCAGGAGCAGCACCAAAGAGAACCGGAGATCGAGCTTCACGGGGAGGTTCCTCAAGCGCATGGGGTCAATGCAGGTCAACGTTGGCGGAGATAGGGGGTTCTTGGAAGTCCGGCGCCGTGCCGGCGGCCTTCACGGCCGCGGCCATGGAAGGGCTCAGCATGCCCGGCACCAGCTTCGCCAGGCCGGTCGAGGCCAGGAACTGGCCGATCAGGGCGTCGGAGTCGACCACGGCGCCGTCGGCACCGCTTTCCAGGATCTTGGAGGCAAGGTCCGGGTTGTCCGTGAGGGCCTTCTCGATGTCGGTGCGGATGCCGTCCAGCAGCTTGGTGGCGTCCGCGCGGGCCTTCTGGCGGGCCTCCGGGTCGAGCTTCTCGGAGTCCTTGATCACGGTGCTGTCCAGGTGGGCGGTAATGGTGGACGCCACGTTCATGATGATGGAGCCGGAGACCTCGAACGTGCGGTAGACGCGGCCGAAGCCGGCAGGACCGAGGGCGCCCATGGCCTCGACGCGGCCGCCCAGCCCGGCGGCCACCACGCGCAGGTTCACATCGCCGCCGGAGGTCAGGTTGCCGCCGCCAGAGGCAATCAGGTTGCCACCGCCAGAAGCAATCAGGTTCCCGCCGCCGCTGGCGATCAAGTTGCCACCGCCGCTGGCGATGAGGTTGCCACCACCGCTCGCGATCAGGTTGCCGCCGCCAGAGGCAATCAAGTTGCCGCCGCCGCTTGCGATCAAGTTGCCACCGCCGGAAGCAATCAGGTTGCCGCCGCCGCTCGCGATCAGCGCGCCGCCGCCGTTGGAGATGACGCCTGCGGCCTTGTCCAGCACGAGCATGAACTTGAACGAGCCGTCCGCCCCGGTCTTGGGCGGCGAGGAGGCCACGATCGCGCTGCCGCTGGCGGGCGGGGAGCTCAGCACCGGCAAGGGCTTGTCCGTGACGGGGTCCAGGATCGTGAGGTCGTAGCCGCCGAGGGGCTTGCCGTTGACGATGGCCTGGATGGGCATGCCGAAGATCTGCGTCACGGCGGCATCTGCCGCGCCGGTGCCGGCAGCGGGCGCCTGACCGGCTGCTGCGGTGGCCGCGGCGGTCGTCTTGGGTGCGGCGCCGGCCACGCCAACGGCCTGGGGCGCCGGCGGGGTGGAACACGCGGCCAGGCTCGCGGCCACGGCGAACAGGGGCAGGCAAGCCTTCATCATGGCGTCACCGTCACGGCATACGTGGTGCGGCCCACCACCTCGCCATGGTTCGTCAGCGCCTCGAAGGTCAGCTGCGCGGAGGCGTTGGTGGCCAACGCCGAGGCCTTGTAGTCGCAGGGCGCGACCAGGTTGTCCGCGTTGGGGCTCCAGTCGAACTTGCTCCAGGTGCCCGGCACCGTGAGGTGGGCCAGCTTGGCGCCGCTGGGGTAGGCGTTGCCCTTGATCGAGATGTCGACCGCGTCCACGCCGGGCAGGGAGTCCTGGATGCCCGTGCGCAGTGGGACCGTCGCCACCTTCGAGACGGTCGAGCCGCCGAGCACGCCGAACGTGGCCGCCTGGCCATTGGGCGTGATGGTGAGGGGCACGGTGTTGTTGACGCCCCCGTTCAGGGTCACGCCGCTGCTCTCCGCCGACCCCAGCAGGGCCGTGCCTTGCTGGAGGAAGGCCCGCGCGGTGTAGTCCGTGGCCGGCCGGACGGGCAGGAACCGGATGTCGGTGGCCGCGTAGCTGCTCGTCAGCCCGAACTTGTAGACCGCACCAGGCTCGACCGTGTAGAGGTCTCCGGTAGAGGGGTTGACGCCCAGGCTGGTGGCGGTTGTCCGGAGCGGCATGGCTGCGAGGCTGCCGCCCGCGCGGTTGAACCTCCGGAGGTTGGGCGCGCCGCCATTGGACTCATACATGTAAACGTTGCCGGCCACGTCCATCGCGAGCTGGTACGTGTTGTCGGCATTGCTCGCCACGCTGCTGCCCGTGCCCCCGTTGAAGTCGAAGGGGACCACCGCATGGGTGGACCCGCCCAGCCCGATGAACCCGTTGCCGCTGGCGTCAACCGCCACGCCGCCAGGGAAGTCCAGGCCGGCGTAGGTCTTGAGCACGTTGCCGGCAGGGTTGTACTTCGTCAAGCTGCCGGCCAGGGTGTTCTGCGTGACGTAATAGTTGAGGTCCGCGTCGACGGCCACGCCCCAGGGCGAGGTCAGGCCGGCCTTGGTCGTTGCCACGGAGCCGTCGCCGTTGTAGATCCGGACGTTGCCGGCCGTGGGCTCCGTGACGTAGGCCTTGCCCTGGCGATCCACCGCCACGGACGTTGGCTGGGTCAACCCGGTGATGGGGAAGTTGCCGCCCGCCTCGACCCCGTTCGAGCCGAACTTCCGCAGCTTTCCCGCGGTGGTGTCGACGACGTAGCAGGTGCCGTCCGTGGCCACGGCGACGTGGTTGAACGTGGCGGCCAGGTCGCCGATGATCGGGCTGCCGCCCCCGCTATACCCCATGGTGAGCGTTCCCGCCCCGAACTGCACGGTCTTGGCGTGCGCCGCGGCCGTGTAAGCCGTGCTCACCGTGGCCGAATACAGGCTGACGGTGGCCTGGCTCCAGGCGAGCGGCAAGGACTGTAAATGCTCCAGCCGGACGGCCACGCCCGGAGCGGGTGCCGGGGCGTTAGGGGCCGTCACCGGCGCAGGCGCGGGCGCTGCCTGGCACCCGGCCAGGGTCAGGATCGGGACAGCAATCAAAGACGCGCGAACGAACGACAACCGGGGCACCCACAGCATCATAGAGATTAGGTTATCGTACAATGTTGACATAGTTAAAGCTGACAACCGAAACAAAACTTATTTGCCGTATTCAGTGGTGAATCCCGATGCTCACGGCGGCTGCACCCTCGATCTGGAGCGGCAGGACGGTCTTCCCTACCGCGGAGCCGAAGCGGTCATACGCCCGGGCGGTCAGCGTGAAGGCCTGGCGGCCGGGGCCGCCCAGCAACTCCGGGTCGTAGGTGCCCACGGCAACGCCCGGGCTCCAGGTATAGGCGGCCAGCCTGGGCGCACGGAAGGAGCCGATTTGCGCCGTGCCGCCGGCGTAAGCCGGGCCGTCCAGGAAGACGTCCACCCGCCCGAGCCCCGGCGCCCCGTCCGGCAAGCCCGTGGTCAACCGCACCGCCTCGCCCTTGATCACGACGCCGTCTGCCACGGACACGCCAGGGCCGCCACTCACGGCCTGGGGCGCCGGCAGCTCCTGCCAGCTCAGGGGCAGGGCGTTGACGCCCTTGGCGAGCAGCGCCTGTTGGTGGACGATCGCCACCAGGCGCTCGTCGGGGCCGCGGAAGAACGCGTCGATTTCCAGGTCGGGCCGGGCCGGCAGGTAGCGCAGCTCGGCCTCGCGGGCCTGCCCGGCGCGCACCACCTCCGCCGCATCCAGGGTGACGGCCATCGGCACGTCCATGACGGAAGGCGCCACGCCGGTCAGAACGACGCTGGTGAAGGCGGGCAGGCTGGCGGGCTCCAAGTATAGCGAGGACGTGCCGGGCAGGCGCCAAATCGCGACCTGCGACGCGCGCGTGCCCACGCCGGGCTTGGCCGGCGCCAGGCGGCAACCGGTCGAGAGGACCAGCAAGACGATCAGGAGCGCCCGCATACCCTTCAGCCCAGCCGCTGGTGGCCGGGCATGCGCCCGTAGGCTTCGCGCTCCGCGGCGCCGAACGTGCCGGCCACCTGCTGGTAGCGCGCCCGCGCCTCGTCGCCGTGCGGCCGGTGGGTGGGGTCGGCCTCCGCCAGCGCCGCCTTGATGCGCCAGGCGAGCGGGCCCAACTCCAGCTTCTGGGCCAGGTCCAGGCCGCGCAGCAGCGCGAACCCCGCGAACATCCCCTGGCCCTGGGCCAGGTTCAGCTCGCCTTGCAACAGCGCCAGCTCCGCCGGCAGGGCGGCAAGGCCGGCCTCCTTGGCTTGCTCCTCCGCGCCATGCAGCGAGGCGCCGGCGAGGTCCCACTGGCGCTCGCCCAGCTGCCACTCCGCCTGCCAGCGCAGGGCGTGCGCCAGCTCCGCGCTGGAGCCGCGCGCCCGCGCCGCCTCGACCAGGGCCGTCACGCGGTCGCGCGCCGTGGGGGCCCGTCCCAGCACGTCCAGGGTGGCCTCCAGCCGGGCGAAGCGCCCGTCGTGCTCGTGGTTGCCGGCAGCCTGGGCCAGCCCGCGCATGTGGCCCAGTGCGGGCCGCGCGCTCTCCCAGCGGCCCAGCTCGACCATCGCTTCGACGGCCAGGGCCCCGGCGGCCAGCTCCGCATAGCGGTTGCCCAACTCGCCGGCCAGCGCCAGCGCGCGTTCCAGCCTGGCCCAGCCCAACACGGGCGAGCCCACACGCACCAGGGCCAGGCCCTCCACCGCCGCCGCGAAGCTCTCGGGCAGCTTGCCGCCCAGCCGTTGCGCCAGCTCCGTGACCTGGGCGGCGCCGAGCTTGGCCTGGGCCGCTTCGCCCAGCTCCAGGCGGGTGAAGGCGAAGTTGAGGTGGGCGTACACGGCCTCCTGCGGCCCCACGATCGCGCCGATCGACAGGCAGCGCTCGAAGACCTCGCGCGCGGCCAGGGGGCGGCCGGCGCCCAGCAGCAAGTTGCCTTCGTCGTTGAAGGCCTCGAACAGGCGCACATGGTTGCCCAGGCGCACCTGGATGTCGCGCGCCTCCCCCAGGCAGGCCAGGCCTTCCGCCAGGCGCGCGTGGTCCAGCGTGCCCAACATGTGGCCCTTGAGCGCCAGCGCCCAGCCCTGGTCGGCTTCGAGGTTGGCCTCCTTGGCCTGCGCCACGGCGGCCTCGAAGTGCGCCAGGGCCTGCGGTCCGTTGCCCTCGAAGAAGGCCAGGCGGCCGGCGAAGATGCGCGCCCGCACGGACTCGTGGGCCATCCCGGCGGCGTCCGCCAGGGCGATCGCCTCGGCCCAGAGCGTGCGGGCCGCGGCGTACCGGCCCACGGCCTGGTGCAGCACGCCAAACGTGATCACGTGGCGGGGGAAATCGGGCGGGGAGGCCGCGCGCAGGGCGGGCATGATCTCGGCCTCGAAGAGCGCGAAGGCTTCCTGGGCGCGGCCCAGGTTCCGCCAGGCATCCGCCAGCGCCAGCGCCAGCGCCAGCCGGTCAACGGCCGCCAGGTCCGGCAGGGCGCGGGCAGCGGCGGCGAGCGCTTCCGCCTGGGCCGGGG
>JAQBPE010000199.1 GCA_028287685.1 Cyanobacteria bacterium RYN_339
CCGCGGGGCGCCCGCTGCCGCATCGACGGCCAGCAGGTAACGCAGGCGGTGCTGCGCCGCTGCGGCCAGGCGCTGGTGGACATCCTCTCCCAGCACGAGCACCAGGCCCTGATGGACCCGGGCTTCCACCTCGATTTGCTGGACCGCTTCGGCCAGTTGATGCCGATGCGCGACGAGGTGGCGGCCGCGCACCGGGCGTGGAGCATGCTGACGGCGCGGCGGACCGCGCTGGTCGAAGGCGCCCAGGCCCGGGCGCAGCAGCAGGACTTCTGGGCCTTCCAGCTCCAGGAAATCGAACAGGCCGACGTGAGCGACCCACTCGAGGGCGATGCCTTGAAGGCCGAGCGCCTGCGCCTGGCGAACGTGGAGCAGCTCCGCCACGCCACCGCCAGCGCCTACGAGACGCTCTACGCGGGGGACCGCAGCCCCAGCCTGTTCGACCAGCTAGGCCGCGTGACCAGCACCCTGAACGGCCAGGGCGACCTGGACCCGGCCCTCGCCGAGGTGGCGCAGACCTTGGACGAGGCGCAGACGCTGATGCGGGAGGCCGCCTCCAACCTGCGCGGCCACCTGGATAGCTTGGATGCCGATCCCGCACGCCTGGCCCAGGTCGAGGAGCGCCTGGACGAGCTGAACGGCCTCGCGCGCAAGTACGGCCCGGGCCTAGAACGCGTGATGGCCCACCAGGTGTGGCTGACGGAACAGCTGGCGGAGGTCCGGGGGGCCGACGAGCGGCTGGGCGAGCTGGACGAGGCGATCGCCGCCGCCGAGCGCATGCTCCGCGGCACGGCCGATCGCCTGAGCGCCGCGCGCAAGACCGTGGCCGGCGAGTTCGAGGCCGCCGTGGAAGGCCAGCTGCGTGACCTCGAGCTGCCGAACGCGAGCTTCCGCGCCAGCCTGACCCCATTGCGAGCGGGCACGCCGTGGCGCGCCACCGGCCAGGAAGGCTGCGAGTTCGAGATCTCCATGAACCCCGGCGAGCCGCCGCGCGCCCTCGCCAAGACGGCCTCCGGCGGCGAGATGGCCCGCGTGATGCTGTCGCTCAAGACCGTGCTGGCCGACCTCAACGAGATCCCCACGCTGATCTTCGACGAGGTGGACACGGGCATCTCCGGCAAGGCCGCCCAGGCGGTGGCCGAGAAGCTGGCGCTGCTGGGCCGGCACTACCAGATCCTCTGCATCACGCACTTGCCCACCGTCGCCGCCATGGCGGACCAGCACCTGCACCTGGAAAAGCACGTCGCCGATGGCCGCACCCAGGTCACCGCCACGGTGCTCGACGCCAAGGCGCGCGTGCGGGAGCTGGCCTTGTTGGCGAGCGGCAGCCCCGCGCCCAAGGCGCTCCAGCATGCCGAGGAGCTGCTGGGCCGGGCCGCGCTGTTCAAGGGCAAGAAAGTCGCCTCCGGGCGGCGGTAGGAGGCCCCATGCAACATTCCTTCCACTTCAAGCGCGGCGACACGGAGCTTTCGTTCTCGGGAAACCGGGATTTCGTGGAGGCCCAGGTCGCGGCCTACCTGCCCGCCCTGCTGGGCCAAGCGCCGGCGGCAACCCCGCGCGTGTCCATCGAAGTGCAGCAAGAGCTGCCGCGGGTCAACCCGGAGTTCCGCCCCAAGCGCAACATCTCGCTGGCCGACTTCGTGGCCCTGAAGGCGGCCGTGGCCCCCACCGACCTGGTGGTGGTGGCCGGCTATTACATGGAAAAGTACATGCAACAGGAGAGCTACGGCCCGGCCGACCTGCAAGCCCAGCTGCGCGAGCTGCCCGCCTGGGATTGCCAGGTGGTGGACGAGGTCTTGCCCGTGACCATCTTGCAGGGCTATATGGAAGAGCTGCGCGAGCAGCGCTACACCCTGACGTACAAGGGCCAGACCTACGTGCGGGACGGGTTGACCTGACATGAGCGTTGCCGCGGACTGCCCGCGCACCCAGCACGAAGCCTTCGAGGAAGCCTACTTCGCCCCGGCCGCCACGCGCTCCGTCACGGCCCGCCGCGACCGGGAGGAAGCCCCCTGCGAGCTGCGCACGGCGTTCCAGCGCGACCGCGACCGGATCCTGCACTCCAAGGCGTTGCGCCGGCTCAAGCACAAGACGCAGGTCTTCCTGGCGCCGGAAGGCGACCATTACCGCACGCGCATGACCCACACCCTGGAGGTGGCCCAGATCTCGCGCACGGTGGCGCGGGCGCTCAAGCTCAACGAGGACCTGGTGGAGGCGATCGCCCTCGGCCATGACCTCGGCCACACCCCCTTCGGCCACGCCGGCGAGCGCGTGCTGGACGCGCTGTACGCCGACGGCTTCGAGCACAACGTGCAGAGCGTGCGCGTGGTGGAGGTGCTGGAGCCGATGAACCTGTCGGTGGAGGTGCGCGACGGCATCCTGAACCACCGCGGCGTGGGCGTGCCGTTCACGCTGGAGGGCCAAGTGGTCAAGATCTGCGACCGCGTGGCCTACCTGAACCACGACATCGACGACGCCTTGCGCGCGGGGCTGCTGCACGAGGCCGACCTGCCGCCCTGGGTGGAGGCGACGTTCGGCAAGTCGAAGGGCGACCGCATCCATTCGATGGTGCTGGACCTCGTGAACACCACGCGACAGGACTACGGCCACGTGCGCATGAGCGACGCGTTCCAGGAGCCCTTCCTGGAGCTGCGCGCGTTCATGTTCCAGGAGGTCTACTATGGCTCCTCCGCCAAGGTGGAGGAGGCGAAAGTGCAGGGCATCATCGAAGGACTCTATCGGTTCTACGCGGCCACCCAACCCGAACGGGCGGTGGTAGACTTCGTCGCCGGCATGACGGACCGCTACGCGATCCAGGACTACGAACGGATCTTCATGCCGCGGCCTTGGCGCCTGCGGGACGAGGGCCCCCGGTGATCGTCGAAGATCCCGTAGCGGAAGTCCGGTCCAGGGCCGACATCGTCGAGATCATCGCGGAATCCGTGGTGCTCAAGCGCAGCGGCCGCAATTACACGGGCCGCTGCCCGTTCCACCAGGAGCGCACGCCCAGCTTCAACGTGAACCCCGAGCGGCAGATCTTCCGCTGCTTCGGCTGCGGCGAGGGCGGCGACGTCTTCTCCTTCCTCATGAAGAGCCAGCACCTCAGCTTCCCCGAGGCGCTGAAGAGCCTGGCGGACCGCTACGGCATCCAACTGCCCGACCGCCGGCCCGACGACGACGAGCGCGCCCTCATGCGCGACGCGAACGAGAAGGCCGCCAACTTCTACCGCAAGATGCTGGAGCACGACGAGGTCGGCGCGAAGGCCCGCGCCTACTTGACCGACCGCGGTGTGGGCCCCGAACTGTGGAAGCGCTTCAACCTGGGCTACGCGCCGCCCACCTGGGAGAGCCTGCACCGCTACTTGCTGGGCGAGCAGGTGGCGCCGGCGATCCAGGAAAAGGCGGCCCTGGTGCGCACCCGCACCAACGGCGGCTTCTACGACTACTTCCGCAACCGCATCATCTTCCCGATCCACAACGAGGCTGGCCACACCGTGGGCTTCGGCGCCCGCGCCGTCGACGCGGAGGACGAGCCCAAGTACCTGAACAGCCCGGAGACCGTGCTGTACCGCAAGGGCAACCTCCTCTACGGCCTGGACGTGGCGCGCGACGCCATCAAGGCCAAGGACCGCGCCCTGCTCATGGAAGGCTACATGGACGTGATCACGGCCCATGCCAACGGCTTCCAGGAGGCCGTCGGCGTACTGGGCACGGCGTTGACACCGGCCCAGGCTCGCGTGCTGTTACGCTACACGCCCGGCAAGCGCGTGGTGGTGGCCTTCGACGCGGACCGCGCGGGGCAGATTGCAGCGGAACGCGGGCTGGCGACGCTCACGGAGGTGACGCAGGGCGTGGGGCTCGACGCGCGCGTGCTCGTGGTGCCCGAAGGCAAGGACCCGGACGCCTTCTTGAGGAAGGAGGGCGTGGACGCCTTCACGGCGCTGCTCGAAACCTCGCCGGACCTCTACACGTACCTGGTGGACCGGGCGATCAACCAACATGACCTATCCACGCCGGAAGGGCGGGGCAAGGCGGTCACGTCCGCGGTGCCCGTCCTGCGTACGATAGGAAATTATGTTACCCAAGACGATTACGTGAAGCGGGTTTCCCAGCGGCTGGGCGTGCGCGAGGAGTCTCTTCGACTGGAAATTACCAAGGGCTTGCGGCATAATGTGGCGGCTCCGAGGGGGGGCCCCGCCGGGGTCAAAAAGCTTGATGGCAGCGAAGCCGAGCGCATGTTGCTGTACTTCATGGTTGGCCAGGCAGGAGTCCGGGAACAGGTCGGCGAAAGGTTAAGTTCGCTGAAGTTCCAGGCCACCCATCAGGAAATCCGAGAGCGAATCGATGCCGTCGGTGACGGCAGGGTCACATGGGAGGAACTCCTTCACCATTTTTCCGGTCGGGATGACGTCCAGAAGACGATTTCCGCCATCATGTTCGAAGACTACGAGCGCTGGGTCACGGAGCCCGTCAGGGTCGTCGAGGACTGCTTGACGGTCCTGGAAGCCCACTACTGGGAATCCGAGCTTGCCACGCTCCGAGAACGGATGAGGCGCGAAACCGATCCAGAGACCCAACGCTTGATGGCAGAACGCTATACCGAGCTTTGGGCCCACTGCGTCCAGCTGAAGCACAAACGAAGCAACCTTTTAGCACCAACCAAGCCTTCCCACGAAGAAAACTAAACCCCCTGGGGAACATATTACTTGGGGATATGGATCGAGGAGTGAACATGGCCGATAAGACGGAAACCTTGAAGGGCAATGACCACGCCAGCGTGGACGACATCCTGGAGGTTTTCCCCGACGAGAGCCCCCTGGAAGACGAGATCTTCGAGCTTGCCGCGGCCACCCTCAACGAGGCGGACACCCCGGACGAGGACGAAATCAAGAACCTCTCCGGCGAGGAGGGTTCGCTCGACCTCTCGATCCCCAAGGGCATCAGCACCGATGACCCCGTCCGCATGTACCTGCGCGAGATCGGCACCATCCCCCTGCTGTCCGGCGCCCAGGAAGTCACGCTCGCCAAGGCCATCGTGGCCGGCGGCCCCGCCTCCGAAAAGGCCAAGCGCAAGCTCGCCGAGGCCAACCTCCGCCTGGTGGTCTCGATCGCCAAGAAGTACGTCGGGCGCGGCATGCTGTTCCTGGACCTGATCCAGGAGGGCAACCTGGGCCTGATCCGCGCGGTGGAGAAGTTCGACCACGAGAAGGGCTACAAGTTCTCCACCTACGC
>JAQBPE010000040.1 GCA_028287685.1 Cyanobacteria bacterium RYN_339
CCTCCAAGTAGTCTCGGGCTAGCGCCCAACAGCCACCGGCCCCAGGGCCGGTGGCTGTTTCCTGTGTGCGCCCGGCACGGGCGCGGACTCGGAGGTGAAAGTCCTCTGCGGGGGGTGGTCCCCCTAACCGCTAGCCAATGGCAAGGGCGTCACCGCGAGGTGGGGTCTGGAGGAAGCCGGAGGCAAAGCCTCGGCCCGAGGCACACGAACCTGGTAATCAGGCCATCTAGACCGGACGAGCGAGCAAAAGGTCGCGAAGTCCATGGGACCAAGGGGCTGGGTGGTGCACTAGGCGGGCGCGAGGTGAAAGTCTGCGTTCTTACCCGGGGAGATCTCTCAGCGGTTGGTCGAAGACCGACAACGCCCGCCGCGAGGCAGGCGCCGAGCCGGGAGAAGTCAGCAGAGGCCATAGTACCGGCGGTCGTACAGCCGACGGGAAGGGCCGAACGTCAGTCAGGGAACTGGAAGTGGAAGGCTCGACGGAACCGTATAGACAGCTGAAATTGCCATTTGGCGAGCCGGAGCGGGAAGTAGGGGTGAAGCCCCGAGAGACCGATCCGGTGCCGAACGGTGCCGCGGCGCCCCCACCCGAAGAACCCAACGCAACCGAAGCAGCCCTGCTGGAGCAGGTGCTGGACCGAGAAAACCTGCTCGCGGCGCTGAAGCGGGTCAAGGCGAACCGGGGTGCACCCGGAATCGATGGAATGACGGTCTTGGAGCTCCCAAAATATCTTTTGGAAGCCTGGCCGACCATTCGCGAGGCCCTGCTCGCGGGAACCTACCGGCCGCAGGCCGTCAGACGGGTCGAAATTCCGAAACCCGGAGGCGGTGTGCGGTTGTTGGGTATTCCCACGGCGCTCGACAGGCTCATTCAACAGGCGCTGGCCCAGGTCTTGTGCCAGCTCTTCGACTCGACCTTTTCCGAATCGAGCTACGGCTTCCGTCCGGGGAGGAGCGCCCACCAGGCCGTCCGTAAGGCCCAGGCGTTCATCCGGGAGGGAAGGCACATCGTGGTGGACATGGATCTCACCCAGTTTTTCGACCGGGTGAACCACGACATCCTGATGGCGCGCGTGGCCCGGAAGGTGAAGGACAAGCGGGTGCTCAAACTCATCCGAGCCTACCTTGAAGCCGGGGTGATGGCGAACGGGGTGTGCTTTAGGAGCGATGAAGGGACGCCGCAAGGCGGCCCGATCTCCCCGCTTCTTTCAAACATCCTGCTCGACGATCTGGACAAGGAGCTGGAAGGTCGCGGGCACGCGTTCTGCCGCTATGCCGACGACTGCAACATTTATGTTCGCAGTCGCCGTGCCGGCGAGCGGGTGAAGGAGAGCCTGACGCGGTTTCTCCAGGAACGCTTGAAGCTCGTGGTAAACGAGGCGAAGAGCGCGGTTGACCACCCCTGGAAGCGGAAGTTCTTGGGCTTCAGCTTCACCCGGGTCAAGGACAACGCGCGCATTCGCATCGCCCGCCCGAGTCTTGAACGCGCCAAGAGCCGTATCCGGCAACTGACCTGGCGCTGGAAAGGCCAATCCATGGAGCAAACGCTGGCCGACCTCAACGCGTATCTGCGCGGCTGGGGGAACTACTTCGCGCTGACCGAGGCGCCCAGACCCCTCACGGACCTGGACGAATGGGTCAGACGGAGGCTACGAGCCATCATGTGGCACCAATGGAAGAAGCCCGGGGCCCGCTACCGGAACATGATGGCGCTGGGAATCCAGCGCGATAAGGCCTGGCAGTGGTCCTATTCCAGCAAGAAGACCTGGCGAATGAGTGGCTCGCCACCCTTACACATGACCCTGGGCAACACTTATTGGCGTGCACGGGGATTGGTAAGTCTAGTGGAGCTACAACGAGCGCGTAATAGCTGACGAACCGCCGGATGCGGACCCGCACGTCCGGTGGTGTGAGAGGGGGTGGGGCAACCCCGCCCCCTACTCGATTGTGCTAAGCTAGCGAGCGGGGAGGGCATGTGCGAAAGGCTGGCACATGCCTCTGGTCGATCGGTATTTGCTGCGCGAGCTCACGCGCCCTTTCCTGACGGCCGTTTGCGGCGTCCTTGTGATGCTGCTGGTCAACGTCCTCTACTCCCTCGCGACGATCATCGTGCAGAGCCACGTTGGGCTCCCCGTCGTACTGAGGTTGCTGCTCTACAGCCTGCCGGCCCAGGCGGTGATCACCTTCCCGATGGCCTACCTGTTCGCCGCCCTGTTGGCCTTCGGCCGCCTGGGCCGGGATGGCGAGCTGACGGCCCTGCGCGCGATGGGCGTGAGCTTCCGGCGGCTGGCCGCGCCGGTGCTGGTCGGCGCCGTAGCGATAAGCGCCGCGTCGTTCTTCATCAACGACGTGGTTGTGCCTGCTGCCAACCACGCCTTCGTGCGCGAGGTGACGCAGGAGGCCTTCCGCATGGGGCAGCCGCTCTTCAAGGAACATGTCGTGGCGAAGGACCCCCATGCGGCGCGCTACTACTTCATCGGGCTGATCGATCGTCGCACCGACCGCATGACCGGGATTTATGCCTGGGAGCACGCCCGGCTGGTGACGGCGCGCGAGGGCGAATGGACGGGCCGCGGCTGGCACCTGCGCGACGGCGTTGTCTCGCACTACGGGCCGGACGGGCTAGCCAAGACGGAGGAGGGCTTCCGCGAGCTGGACTTGCCGGTAGGGCTGGATCGCGAGGCGATTTACGCCCAGGGCGACCGCGGGCCGCGCGAGATGAGCTCCTCGGAGCTGGCGGAGGCGATCGCCGCCTTGAAGTCGGCAGGCGGCGACACGCGCGAGCTGAGCGTGGAGTACCAGATGAAGTTCGCCATCCCGCTCTCGACCTTCTTCGCCACCCTGATGGGCGCGCCGCTGGGGGCCCGCTTCGGCCGGCTGGGCGGCTTCGTGGGCGCGGCCTGGGCCATCGCCCTGGTGATGCTCTACCAGGTGTTGATGCAGGTGGCCCACGCCCTGGGCGTCAACGCCTGGGTCGACCCCATCACCGGGGCCTGGCTCCAGAACTACGTCTTCGGCATCTTGGGCCTGGGGCTCTTGTGGTGGGTCGATCGCTAGCGCCGGCGCCGCAGGCCCCAGCCCAGGCCACCCAGCAACAGCAGGCCGGCGGCCACGCCGCCGTACCAGCGGTTGTCGGAAGGCTCCGGCGCCTCGGCCAGCGCCGCGTCGATGGCGCGCGCGTTGTCCTGGATCACGACCGGCGGCCCGTTGACCGTCAGTTGCTCCACGCGCTCGGCGGCGGGCAGGTCGGAGGTCGGACCGCGGTAACGTCGGCGCCAGTAAGGCTCGCCGCCGCCGGGAACCGTGAACTTCCGGCCGTTCGCCAGCGTGATCTCGATGGGGGTCTGCCAGTACGGCACGCCCTTGCTGCAGCGCCGCACGCCATTCGCCTTGCGGATGGCCGGCACGTCGGCCAAGGTGGCGTTGAAGCGGAACAGCGGGTCCTGCGTCATCTCCTGGGGCGACATGGTCGTGTACATCGCCGTCATGTAGTGGAAGCGGTCGAAGAGCTGGTGGATGTGCTCCGCCGGCTTGACCACCTTCGCATCCAGCTCGGCGATCGCCTTCTTCGTGTCCACCTTGATGCCGGCCTCGTGCAGCGCCTCGCGGTGATCGGCGATGAACCGATAAAACGTCATGTCGTCCATCTTCGCGAGCGACTTGGGCTTGCGGATGTACTTCTTGAGGAAGGCCACCAGCGACTCCTGGTTCAGGGCGCCGTAGCGCTCGCCGAAGAAGCCGGTTTCCACGACCGCCTCGGCGAACTCGGCCGGGTCCGTCTTCTTCGCGAGCGAGTCCAACTTGTAGTGGGCGCGCGTGAAGCGCTCGGAAGGCACGACGTCGCTCGGACCCGCGTAGTCCGTCACGAAGGCCTGGCCGCCGGCCTCGTCGACCGCGCGGGTGACGACTTGCTTGTAGTTGCCGCCGCCGCCGATCCAATCGATGCGGGCCTCGTTGATCTGCGCGTGGCGGTAGTTCTCGGGGATGGCGTGCTGGGAGCCCAGCACCCACACGAAGATGTCCATGTCGTTGGTGGCCGCCACGCCCGTCAGGCGGATCGGGATGCCGGGCTTGGTGGCCTTGTAGGTCATCACGATCGGCTGGATGTCGCCCACGGCCTTGTCCTTCGTGAGCTTCAACGCCACGAAGGAATACTTGCCCGCGACGTAGGGATCGAGCAACGGATCGAGCTTGGGCGGGATCACGTACTTGTTCTTGCGCAGCCAGTCCTTCAAGACGCCGGGCTGGTTGGCCTGCAGGACGGCGGTGTCGTAGGGGCCGACCACGCCCTGCGAGATCACTTTCACCTCGTCCTTGGCCCGTCGGCTAACGGAGCCCGTTGCGGAGGGCGCGGACTTGTAAACGGGCATGGGCGGCGGGGCGCAAGGGCCCTCGTCCCGCAGGGCCAGCTGGAATTGGGGCTGGGACGCCTGGCGCAGGGCCGCGAAGAGGCTGTCGGAGCCCACCTCCAGCGTGGGCGGGGTGGGCACCGGCAAGATCCAGCTGAAGTCCTTGGCCTCGCCCTTGTAGGCAATCTCCACGTGCGCCGTGACGGTCTTGCCGTCGGCCGCGAAGAGGATCTTCTCGCCGGTCTGATCCACCGGGATGCGGGCGCAGAACAGCCCCCCGCAAGCCAGCACGGGCGACGCGGTCAGTAGGACCAGGGCCGCCGCGGCGGCGGCGGCCAGGCGAGGGTGCGGCATCTTACCTCCTCTTGTAGCGGCGGTAGCCCAGGAACCCCAGGAAGACCAGGGCGTAGGTCAGGCCCTCGTCGGCGTTCTGCCGCAGCGGCGGCGCGGAGTTGTTGGCGCAGCCCTGGCACGAGAAGCCCGGCTTCACGTCCACGGCCGGGTTCACCGCCGAGGGCAGCGCGGTCGGCGAGGCCGGAGCCGCCTGTGAGCTGGCGGGCGCCGGCGTCTTGAGCAGATCTGCAATGTTGACGGCGTCAGGCGTGGTGGCCAGGGCCACCGCCTTCACCTTGGCCTCGTTGTCCTGGATCACGGAGGTCCCCCCCGCGCTCTTCAGTTGTTCGATGCGCAACGCCGCCGGCTGGGCGCTCACGACGCCGGTCCTGCGAGGCGCGAAGAAGCTCAAGCCGCTCTTCAACGTCACCTCCACCGGCGCGTCGTAGTAGTCAAAGGTCTTGGACCGGGAGCAACGCCGGACGCCCGTCGCCTCGTGGACGTTCGCCACGGGTGCGAGCCCTTGGGCGAACACGAACATCGGGTCTTGGGTCATTTCCTCGGGGCTCATGGTGGTGTACATGGCCGTCAGGTAGGGCGATGCCTGGAAGAGCTTGCCGATCTCAGTATATGGTTTGACCACCTTTTCGCGCAGCTCGGCCATCGCTGTGACGGTGTCCACGCTGACCTGGGCGGCCTGCAACTGGTCCTGGTAATTCGAGAGGAAGCGGTAGAAGTCCGTGTCACTGACCCCCTGGACCGTCGCAGGGCGGGCGATGTAGCGCTTCAGGAAGGCGACCAGCGCCGTGCCGTCGATGCCGGTAGCGGCCTCGCCGAAGTAGCCCTGGTCCACCACCTCCTGCGCAAACGCCACGGGCTCCCGCAAGGTCCCCAACGCGTCCAACCGGAAGTGCCCTTCGCCGAACGTCTGGGCGCCCACCGCGGCGCTGTCGCCGGCGTAGTCCGTCACGAAGGCCTGGCCGCCCGCGTCGTTCATGGCATCCGTGACCACCTGCGGGTAGTTCGCGCCCCCGTTGAGCCAATCGATGCGCGCCTCGTTGATGATGGCGTGGCGATAGTTCTCGGGGATGGCGCGTTGCTTGCCCAGCACCCAAACGAACACGTCCATGTCGGGGTTGGCAGCCACGCCCGTCAGGCGGATCGGGATGCCCGGCTTGGTGGAGGTGTACTTCAGCACGATCGGCTGGATGTCGCCGGCGTCCTTGTCCTTGGTCAGCTTGAGCGCCACGAAGAAGTACTTGCCGGCCACGTAGGGGTCCAGCAACGGGTCGATCTTGGCCGGGATCACGTAGTGGTTGGCCTTCAGCCAGGCCTTGAGCGCGCCAGGGTCATCGGCTGTCAGGATCGCGCTGTCGTAAGGGCCCACCTGGGCTTGGGACACCACGGTGACGGCCGTGGACGCCACGGCCTCCGGCAGGCTGGGATAGATGCCTTCCTGCGCCTTGTCGTAAGGCGGCGGCTCGCAGCCGTCTTCGTCGCGCATGGTCAAGTTGAACTGCGGCCTCGTGGCCGCCCGCAGCGCGGTGAAGAGGTTGTCGGTGCCCACGCCCAAGGTGGGCTTCGTGGGCACGGGCACGATCCAGCTAAAGTCCTTGGCCGCGCCCGTGTACTGGATCTGGACGTGGGCCGTGACGTTCTGGCCGTCCGCTGCGAAGAGGATCTTCTCGCCGGCCTGGTCGACCGGCGTGTTCTGGCAGAACAAGCCGCCACAGGCCAAGGCCGGCAGCGGCAGGAGGTTTAGCGCCACCGCCAAGGCGGTGGCCAGGACTTTACCGCGCCGCACTTAGTGCTTGCGTCCCAACCAGCGGCGGTAGCCCAGGAAGCCCACCACAACCAGGGCGTAGGTGAAGCCTTCGCTGGCACCCTGCTTGGTGGGCGCGGCGGAGTTGGAGCAGCCGGCACAGCCGAAGCCGCCCGCAGCACTGCTGGTCGTCTTGCCCTTCGGGCCGGGGATGGCGACCACCTGGCCGCTGGTATCGAAGCCGAACGTCTGGCCGCCAACCGTCACGGTGCTGCCCCGGATGATGCCCAGCGCCTGCTGGATGATGTCGCGGTTGTCGGTGATGAGCGACGCCAGGCCCGAGCTCTTGAGCTGTTCGATGCGGTCGGCGGCGGGCATCTTGACCGGCTTGGGCACCACGCCGGGCACGGGCGTGCCGCTGTTGATGATGCCGACGCCCGCGCCCAGGTTGCGCGCGACCGTGTACTTCAGGCCGTTGGCCAGCGTGATCTGCACCGGCGCCTCGTCGAACGTGTAGTCGGTGGAACACTGCCGCACGCCGGTCGCCAGGTGCATGCTGGCGACCTTGGGCAGGTCCTTGTTGAAGATGAAGGTGGGGTCCTGCGTCATCTCCTCCGGGCTCATGGTGGTGTAGAGCGCCGTGAGGTAGGGGTTGTTGCCGAAGATCGCCTTGATGTCGGACTGCGGCGTGATCACCTGCTCGCGGATGGCCTTCACGGCCGCCGCGGTGTCGACGGTGGTTTGGGCGAGCTCGGCCTTGTACTGGCCCATCTGCGGGTAGAAGTCGTAGTCTTGCACGCCCTTGGCCACCAGGCTGGCCGGCATGGGGATGAAGCGCTTCAGGAACGACAAGGACTGGGGGTTCACGTTGAGGTATTCGACCTGGCTGCCGTCCGGGCTGACGACGTCGATCATCGCCCCGGGCGCAATCTGGGCAACCGGGCCGATGTTGGCCCCGCCGCCGAAGAAGAAGCCGCCGCTGCCGCCCGTGCTGGTGTAGCCCGGCGGGCAAGCAGGGCCGTTGGGGTTGACCGGAACGGGATCGAAGTAGCCGCCGTTGACCACGGCCTTGGCGAAGGCGATCGGGTCCTTGGTGCCCAACAGGCCGTCGACGCCCGCGTAGCGCTCCGGCGTAAAGGCGCTGATGTCGACGTTCTTGCTGTCGCCCGCGTAGTCCGTCACGAAGGCCTGGCCGCCGGCCTCGTTCATCGCCTCCGTCACGGTCTCGCGGTAGCGGTTGTCGTTCAGGTTGGTGGGCGCGTAGTTCAACCAGTCGATGCGCGCCTCGTTGATGATGGCGTGCCGGTAGTTCTCGGGGATGGCCCGGTTCTTCCCGAGCACCCAGCAGTAGACATCCATGTCGGCCGTGGCCGCGATGCCCGTCAGGCGGATCGGGATGCCCGGCTTGGTGGACTTGTACTTCATAACGATCGGCTGGATGTCGCCCGCGGAGGCGTTTTTCTGCAGCTTCACGGCCACGAAGTCGTACTTGCCGGCCACGTAGGGGTCGAGCAGCGGATCCAGCTTGTCGGGCAAGACGTAATCATTGGCCTTGAGCCAGGCCTTCAGCGCGCCGGGGTCGTTCGATTGGATCACGGCCATCTCGAAGGCGCCCAGCTGCTGCTGCTGCAGCACGTTGACGCCGGGGGCCTTGGCCGAGACCATGCCGGCGCCGTCCGCGGAGGCGGCCGACGGGGCGGTCAGGAACGCTTCCTGTTTGCAGTTGCCCTTGTCTTCCACCTTGATGCAGAACTGCGGCCGCGAGGTGGCGCGTAGCGCGGTGAACAGCGCGTCGCTGCCCAGGCTCACCTGGGGCTCCGTGGGCACGGGCACGATCCAGCTGAAGTCCTTCGCCTCGCCCGTGTACTGGATCTGCACGTAGGCCGTGACGTTCTCGCCGTCGGTGGCGAACAGGATCTTCTCGCCGGCCTGATCCACGCGCTGGCGCGAGCAGAACAGGCCGCCGCAGGCCTCGGCGGACTGCGGCAGCGCGGTTATGCCGACGCCCCCTGCCAGCGCGGCAAGCAACAGGGCGGATCCGAGGTGGCGGGGCGAGCGCATGTGTTTACCCTCTGGTGGCTGGCAAGCGTACGTTCACCAATGTACCACAGGATTGTTTTTCGTAACCGTGTACCAAAGCGCCGTTCCCGCGCGCCGTAAGGCGTTTAAAGCGGGAAGGGCCTGACGGAAGCGCCTTGTATGCGACAGGCGCTTTCTGACGAATCAGACCCGCGCGCTAGACCTTCGCCTTGCCCTTGAACACGACGCCGCGCACCGGATCCAGGGTGATGGTCTCGCCGTCCGGCAGCAACGCCCACCCTTCCACTTCCAGCAACAGGGGGATGCCC
The DNA here is from genome assembly GCA_028287685.1 of Cyanobacteria bacterium RYN_339. GTDB lineage: Bacteria > Cyanobacteriota > Sericytochromatia > S15B-MN24 > JAQBPE01 > JAQBPE01. The sequence continues at coordinate 8,793 of JAQBPE010000040.1, forward strand.
AATTGCAGGCAGACGATCGCCGCGTGGGAGGTCAGGCCGCCGGCCTCGACCACCACGCCGCCGGCCATGCGCATGGCCGGCACGTAGTCCTTGTCGGTCTCGCGGGCCACCATGATGTCGCCGGGCTGGACGCGCTTGTTGGCATCCTCCGCGTTGGCGACATGGCGGACCGTTCCGTAGACGGAGCGCTTGCCGAGGCCCATGCCACGGGCCAGCACGGTGTTGGCCATCTCCACCTTGATGAAGTTGGTGTTGCCGGGCACGCCCAGCGGGTAGCCGGCCGTGACCACGACCAGGTCGCCGTCGGAAACCAACCCTTCCGACTGGGCGGTGGCCATGGCGCCGTTGATCAGCTCGTCATCGGAGCTGGCGCGCTGCATGACGCGCGGGAAGACGCCCCACACCAACGCCAACTGGCGGCAAACGGGCTCTTCCATCGCCAAGGCGATGATCGGGCAGTGGGGCCGGTAGCGACTGACCATGCGGGCGCTCGAGCCCGTGGCGGTTGCCGTGATGATCGCGGCGGCGCCGAGCTTGTCGGCCAGCTGGGCGGTGGCCAGGCTGATGGCGTCGGCCACCGGGAAGCCCGGCAGCAGCACGCGGTTGCTCGGTTCGCCCTTGGCCATGATCGCGCGCTCCGCCTGCAAGGCGATGCGCACCATCGTCTCGACGGCCTCGATCGGGTAGTTGCCGGCGGCGGTCTCGTTGGACAGCATGATCGCGTCCGTGCCGTCGAAGACGGCGTTGGCCACGTCGCTGGCTTCCGCGCGGGTCGGGCGCGGGTTGTTGATCATCGAGTCCAGCATCTGGGTGGCCGTGATGACGGGCTTGCCCACCTGGTTGCAGTGCGCGATGATGCGCTTCTGCGCCAACGGCACCTCTTCGGGTGCGGTCTCCACGCCCAGGTCGCCGCGGGCCACCATGATGCCGTCGGAGACAGCCGTGATGTCCGCAATGCACTCCACCGCGTCGCGCCGCTCGATCTTGGAGATCACGTGGGCGCGGCTGCCGCGGGCGTTCAGGAACTCGCGGATCATCAAGACGTCCGCGGCTTCCTGCACGAAGGACGCCGCCACGAAGTCGACGTTCTGGGCAATGCCGAAGACCAGGTCTTCCTTGTCCTTCTCCGTCAGCACGGCCACGTTCATCTTCACGGCCGGGAAGTTGACGCCCTTGTGGGGCTTGAGCAGGCCGCCCACCACCACCTGGGTGCGCACGCCGTCGGGGCGCACTTCCAAGACCTTGAGCTCCAGCAAGCCGTCGTCGAGCAGCACCATCGCGCCCACGGGCACGTCCTGTTCGAGGTTCTCGTAAGAAACGCTGGCGCCGTGCTCATCGGCCACGCGCTCCTTGCTCTGCAGCGTGAACTCGGTGCCCGGCGTGATCATCACCTGGCCGCCTTTGACCTCGCCGATGCGGATCTTGGGGCCCTGGATGTCTTGCAAGATGCCCACCACGCGCCCCAATTCGGGCGCGATTTCGCGGATCAGGCGGATGCGGTCCGCATGGTCCGCATGGGTGCCGTGCGAGAAGTTCAGGCGGAACACGTCCACGCCCGCCAGCATCAGCTTGCGGATGGCCTCCGGCGTGGAGGACGAGGGGCCCAGGGTGGCCACGATCTTGGTGCGCTTCAGCGTGTGCTTGGGCTCCATGGCGGACTCCCTGGCGTTGGGGTTGAGGGTCGGTGTGCTCGTCATAGGCTTATGCGTGCACCACGTTCTCGTACAGCTTGCCGAGGTTGTAGAAGGCCTGCTGGCCGGGGTAGTACGCCACCTCGCCCAACTCTTCCTCGATGCGCAGCAGCTGGTTGTACTTCGCGATGCGGTCGGAGCGGCTGGCGGAGCCGGTCTTGATGAAGCCGGCGTTCACGGCCACGGCGATGTCGGCGATCGTGCTGTCCTCCGTCTCGCCCGACCGGTGGCTGATGATGGCGGTGTAGCCGGCGCGCTTGGCCATCTCGACCGCGGCCAGCGTCTCCGTCAGGGTGCCGATCTGGTTGACCTTGATCAGGATGCTGTTGGCGATGGACATCTGGATGCCCTTCTCCAGGCGCTCGGGGTTGGTGACGAACAGGTCGTCGCCCACCAACTGCACGCGCGAGCCGAGGCGGCGCGTCAGGCGCTCCCAGCCGTCCCAGTCGTCCTCCGCCATGCCGTCCTCGATCGAGATGATGGGGTACTTGGCGCACAGGCCGGCCAGGTATTCGATCATCTCGTCGGAGGTGAAGCTCTTGCCCTCGCCGGTCATGTTGTAGCGGCCATCGGCGTAGAACTCCGTGGCGGCTACGTCCAGCGCCAGCAGCATGTCGCCGCCGGGCGTGTAGCCGGCCTCTTCGATCGCCTCGCAGATCGTCTGCAGGGCCTCGTCCGCCGTCGCGATGTGCGGCGCGAAGCCGCCTTCATCGCCCACGCTGGTGTTCAGGCCGCGCTTCTTGAGCACCTTCTTGAGGTGGTGGAAGGTCTCCGCGCCCATGCGCAGGGCTTCCGCGAAGGTCTTGGCGCCGACGGGCAGGATCATGAACTCCTGGATGTCGATCGGGTTGTCCGCGTGCGCGCCGCCGTTGATGATGTTCATCATGGGAACGGGCAGGGTGCGCGCGGAGACGCCGCCGAGGTAGCGGTACAGGGGCAGCTCGAGCTGCGCCGCCGCGGCCTTGGCGACGGCCAGGCTGACGCCCAGGATCGCGTTGGCGCCCAGCTTGGACTTGTTCGGCGTGCCGTCCAGGTCGATCAGCAGCTGGTCCACCGCGTTCTGGTCGCGGGCGTCCATGCCGATGAGGTCTTCCGCGATGGTCTCGTTGACGTTGTCGACGGCCTGCGTGACGCCCTTGCCGAGGTAGCGCGCATCGCCATCCCGCAGCTCCACGGCCTCGTGGGCGCCGGTGCTGGCGCCGGAGGGCACCGCGGCGCGGCCCATGGCGCCGCCCGCCAGGTAGACGTCCACCTCGACGGTCGGGTTGCCGCGCGAATCCAGGATTTCGCGGGCGTAGACGTCTTCGATCATCGTTTGCATCATCGGGTGTGGCTCCTACTTGTCGTCGTCATCGTCCCCGGCCCCAGCCGGGTTCAACTCGCTCTCGACTTCCTTCAAGGACGTCTCGCCGAGCGTTTGGTAAAGTTCCTTGGCCATTTTCGTGCTGACCTGGCCGGCGGGGACCGCCAGGATCTCCAGCTCCAGGAGCCGCTGGCCAAAGCGGATCACGAGCTTGTCGGTGGCCTTCACCTCGACGGAGGCCTTGGCCGGCCGGCCGTTGATGGTCACGCGGCCTTGGTCGCAGATTTCGTTGGCGACCGAACGGCGCTTGATCACGCGCGACAACTTCAACCACTTGTCCAGGCGCATCGGCCTCATCCTCCCCCGTTGGGCGAATTATGATATCACGGCGCGGTAGAATGGGCCCATGACCTACCTGGACCACGCCGCCAGCTCGCCGTTGCGGCCGGTCGCTCGCGACGCGCTGCTGGCCGCGCTGGCCGAAGGCGGG
>JAQBPE010000328.1 GCA_028287685.1 Cyanobacteria bacterium RYN_339
GGGCGAAGAGCGACGGCAAGCCGGTGTTGGCGTGCACGAAGGCGAAGGGGGCCGTGTCCGGCAGGCCGGTGATGGCGTAGGCGCCGGTGGCGTCGGTCGTTGCGCCGGCGCCGTAGCTGCTGCCGTCGCTGCGTTCCAGCGCGACCTGTACGCCGGCCCAGGCCGTCTCCGTGTACGTCAGCAGCCGGCGCTTGGCGACTACGCCGGCGCCGGCGTCGGCCAACAAGCCCGTGGGGCCCTTGACCTTGCCGATCAAGTTGCCGCCGTTGTTGGCGACCACCCCGGCGCCGGCGTCGGCGAGCAGGCCTACGCCGTGTTCGGAGATGATCGTCGGGACCGGGACCGTGCCGGTGGGGGTGGTCGTGCCGAGCACGGGGGGCGCGATAATCACGACCGGCGCGGGCTCGCGGCCGGGCGTCAACGTCTGCGCCGGCGAATCGCCGTGCAACGGCGCCAGCGTCCCGCCCAAGGAGCTCAGGACCGTGACCTCGAGCGTAACGCCGAGCTGGGACAGCCCGTCGACCTCCACGCGTGCCAGCCCGTCGGTCTGCGCGTTGTCGCCCAGGGTCACGTTGAACGTCAGCACCCCGTTCGCCAGCGTGATGCCGTAGGTCTGGGCCATTTGTTGCTGTTGCGCCGGCGTCAATGCCGCGAACGCCGTCGTCACCTGCGCCGCGAACAGGGCCCGCTGGCGGGCGTCCGCCGGCCAGGCGTTCGGGTCGGCCCCCCAAGGCTCGGGCGGTTTGCCGTCCCAGCCCTGGAGCATCAGGCCCAGGTCGTAGGCCACCGTCAGCGTGCCGGGGTTCAGCTGCCCGTCCACGGTCAACTGCAGCCCCAGCGCGCGGGTGCCGGTGGCGGGCTGGTAGGTCGCCACGGCCACTTGCGTGCCGTCCGCGGTGAGCGTGCCCTGGCCGAACGTGGCGGCCAGGCCCTGCAGGCTGGCACGAACGGTGCCGCCGCGCGAAACGGCCTGCACCGGGCCCAGCGGCGTGACGGGCAACAGGGCGATGTCGGCCGTGCCGTCCAGCCCGATGCGGCGGGGCACGTAACCGGGCACCAAGGCGACGAAGCCGCCGGTCCGCTTGAGGTCGGCCAGCGCGCTTTCCGGCAGGAACAGCTTGCCCCCCGAGGAGGCGTACGGCTTCCCGGCGATTTGCAACTGGAGGTCGGCCACCGCCTTGCCGTCAGCCGTCACCAGCGAGAAGGAGCGGCCGCCCACCGTCACATGCAGCTTGCCGTTGCGATCGGCGTCGACGACGCCTTCCGTGACGCCGGCGGTCTTGGCCGGCGCCAGGTTGCAGCCGGACAACAGGGCCAGGCAACAGGCCAGGGCCAACCCGCATTTCACCGACCGCACCGTGTCCTCCCCCGAAAACGCCCAGCATTGTTGATTCCATACCCGACAAGGGGAATATGACTCATGAGCGAGGAACAAGCCATGACCGACCGCATTGGATCCAACTTCCGTGTCCAACCGCCGCCGCCGCCGCCGGTGCAGCAGCCTGGCGTGAGCCCAGCCGAGCCCGGATGGCCCCAGCCCGGACCGGCCCCTGCCGCGGGCGACCGCAACGCCGCAGTCGGCCAGGTGGCCGCTCTCCCCGGCGGCGATATCCCGCTGCCCCCGGGCGCGGATGACGATCGCGCCTACGTGACCCAGCTCTACAAGGAACTGCTCGGCCGCACGCCCGACGAGGCCGGCATCCAGAACCACCTGCTGGGCCTGGCCAACGGCACCACGCGCGAGCAAGTGCGCGACGTCTTCCTGAACTGCGCGGAATACACGGGCCGCTCGGCCTTGCTCACCGGCAAGCCGCAGGGCCCGCTCGCCACCGTGCCGGAAGACCCGGACTACGCGGAAGCGCCGATCGACACCAGCAGCATCGACAAGGCCGTGGAAAGCGCGGCCCGCTGGGCGCGCCAGACCTCGCCGGAGCTCGAGGAGAAGCTCTCCCACAACCCCGACAAGATCCACGAGCGCCAGATCTACTACGCCCTCGCAACCAAGGTCATTGGCGCCTTGCGGGCCCATGGCATCGACGCGGACCGCCTGGTGCGCGCGAGCCACAACGAGCCCGGCAACGCGAACCGCTACGTCAGCGACGCCCTGGTCCTGCCGGATGGCCGCGCCATCGACTTCTTCGGCAACGACGACGGCCTGACGCCGCAGTTCCATGACCTCGACGTGCGCAGCCCCAAGACCGACCGCAACACGGGCATCACGGACCCGTCGCTGCCCCTCAGCTCCTCCACCCTCGGTTAGCGGAAAATCCCACGCAAGTTTCGGACTGGGTTGCGCTATAGATTAATATCAGGTTAATCTTGTTTACCCAATCTTAGGAATTCGCGAAAGGGACCGCCCGCCGATGCGCAACATGCTCAATTTCGTCATCCCCGAGCTCGATTGCACCTACGAGGCCGCCTACCGCGAGCTGGCCTTGCATCTGGAGCAGTCGGTGCAGGAGACCATGGACGGCTTTATGCCGGACGACGCCGTTGCCAGCCTGAAGTTCCACCGCCGGCAAGCGCGCCGGCGCGAGGTCTTCCAGGCCCTGGCGACGGAGCTGGGCGTGGACGTCACCACGGTCTTCTCGGCCTGCAACGTGGATGGCGCGCAGATCTTGCTGGACGCCGTCCGGGCCCGCCGCACCGCGCTGGTCTAGCCAATCTCCACAACCCGCGGGCGTCGGACTTCCGACGCCCGCGGGCGCGTTTGTGGGGTAGAATGGCTACGATGGCCGACGTAAACCTGAAAGTAGCCCCTCCGCCCACCCCGGCGCAACGCCGCGGCGAGATCGCCGCCATCCTGGCCCGGCATGGCTGGGAGGCGTTGCTCTACCAGCTCAGCCTGGTGGACTTCCTGCCGTCCGGCCTGCGCTCCAAGCTGTCGAAGTACACGGTCACGGCGCGCAACGTCACGGAGGAAGGCGAAGAGGTCGAGCTCAAGCTCCCCCTGCCGCAAGTCTTCCGCGCCATCCTGGAGGACCTGGGCCCCACCTTCGTGAAGCTGGGCCAGGTGATGTCCACCCGTGCGGATATCCTGCCGCCGGCCTACATCGAGGAGCTGTCCAAGCTCCAGGAGAAGGTCACGCCGGTCGACTGGGCGGCCATGGAGCCCGTGCTGCTGGAGGAGTGGGCCGGCAAGATCCGCGACCGCAACCTGGGCGAGCCGGACGCCACCAGCGCCAGCCAGATCTTCCTCGAGTTCGAAACGACGCCTTTGGCGGCAGGCTCGATCGGCCAGGTCTACGAGGCCAAGATCGCAGACCCCATCACGGGCCAGCCGCGCCACGTGATCATCAAGCTCCAGCGCCCGGGCGTGGACGGCGTTGTGGAAGCGGACCTCGCCTTGCTGCGAGACTTCGCGCGCACGCTGAGCAAGCGCTTCGAGTGGGCGCGGTTCTACAACCTCGGCGAGATCGTGGAGGAGTTCGCGGGCGTGATCCGCGGTGAGATGGACTTCACCCGCGAGGGCCAGAACACCGAGATCATCGGCCACAGCCTCACGAAGCACTACGCCAAGCAGGTCTCCACCCCCAGGGTCTTCTGGGACTTCTCCAGCCGGCGCATGCTGACGCTGGAGTTC
>JAQBPE010000042.1 GCA_028287685.1 Cyanobacteria bacterium RYN_339
CGGGCTCCGGCTCGGGCGCGGCCTTCCTGCCGAAGAACCCGCCGCCCTTTTTCTTGGCGGCCTTCTCCTCGCGGACTTCCTTCTTGGCGGCGGTGGAGGCCACGGCCGTCCAACTGGTGATCCGCAGCTGGAAGTCGCCCACCGAGAGCTCCTGCTCCCGGTACTGGCCTTCACGGATCGATGCGTAGTGAGCCTGGCAGCTCCCGCAGATCACGGTGGTGGTAGCTTCGTTCTTGTCGCAAGCTTGGCAGCGCATAAAATGGACCTCGGATTTTCCGGAAGACGCCCGGTTGCTATAATGGCGACGGGCTGTACCTCGATTTTCTTACCCGGCCGATCATGCCGCCAAACGGGCCCCTGCGTCGGCAACGTGCGTCACAATCCGGGATCGCGGGAATCGGCGGCACCCCCACGGAGGACATCCAGAGCTATGAAAATCGGTGCGATTGCCCTGAACACCTGGCGCGAGACGCTCAGGGACCGCTTGCTGGTCGCGGTGCTGCTTTGCCTGGCCGGCATGATCGGCCTGGTCTTCGCGGCGGAGGCCAACGTCCGCGACGCCGGGGCAGGCATCCTGGACCTGTGCTTCACGCTCGGCGGGGGCCTGGGCACCCTCGTGGCGGTCTTCCTGGGCACCAGCCTGGTCCACAAGGAATTGGACCGGCGCACCATCTACATCGTGTTGTCCAAGCCCATCACCCGCTTCCAGTTCCTGGCCGGCAAGTACCTGGGCCTCATGGCAACGCTCGGCGCCGTCGTGGCGATCATCAGCGCCGGCATCGGCATCGTGATGTTGCTGGTCGGCCGCTTCGACGTGCACGTCTTCGCGCTTTGCCTGGCCTTGTGGGTGCAGCTGGCCTTGCTCACGGCGATCGCCTTCTGCTTCTCCACCATCACCAACGCCGCCCTGAGCGCGCTCTACACCGTCGGCCTGTACATCGTCGGCCAGAACGTGCTGCTGATCCGCGAGTTCGCGGACTCGGAGGTCCGGCTCAGCAAGCTCAACTACTACGTGGGCCACGGGCTTTACTACTTGTTGCCCCACTTCGAGCCCTTCGACTACAAGAACATTTTGTTGTATGGCCACCAGCTGCCGTGGCAGGCGTGGGGCTGGGGCCTGGCCTACGGCCTGGTAATCAGCCTGGGCTACCTGCTGGTGGCGACCGTCGCCTGGGAAGGGCGGGAGCTGCCATGAAGAGTCTCGGGTTGATCGGCCTGGCGGTGCTGTGCTGGGCCGGTGGCATCGGCACGCTGTCGCGCTGGGAGGCCGGCGAAGTCCAAACGGAATACATGTCGGTTCCGCCCACGGCGACGGCCCGCCTGCTGGGGGCGGGTTACGTGAACATGGCAGCCGACGCGCTTTATGTGAACTTCGTGGTGTATTTCGGCAAGCACTTGCACCGCGACAAGGCCTACCACAACGTCAAGCCGGTGCTGGACCTGATCACGGACCTCGACCCGAGCTTCGAGGGGGCGTACAACCTGGGCGCCTTGGCCCTGGGGGACAACGGTGAAGTGGACGCTTCGGGCGCGCTCTGGGACAAGGGCGTGGCGGCGCATCCCGACAGCTGGCGCTATGCCTACCTCGCCGGCATGAACATGTTCCTGTTCGCCACCAAGCCAGAGCAGTACGAGCGCGCCGCGAAGCTCTTCGAAAAGGCGGCAACGTTGCCCGGAGCCCCGCGCGAGGCGCGCTTCATGCAGGCGCGTTGCTATGACTACACCTCGCGTCGTGATCTGGCCATAGCCGTATGGCGGAACACCTACCTCGCGGCCGCCACCTCCGAGGAACGAGCGGTGGCCGAACGCTCACTCAAGCGCCTGGGGGCGCCGCTCCCGACCCCCCCTCACCCCTGATTTACATAGCTTCATTTCTACGATGTCACGTTTTCGTGACGGCAAAAAAACGAAAATCTAATGATTGGCTAACACAAACCCCTCGTTTGCCTGGTAGGATTCCTTCATCCTTCGCGGAAGACCTGGCCAGGCATACTTCCTAAGACCGAACCCGAGCTGCACCGTCCCTGAAGATGAAAGCGGCCCCGATCGAGAAGGCAGACATAACACCAAGGTTTGATATTACAATTGTTAACGTTTTCCATTTGAAATTCCGTTCAGGGCGAGTTTGCTTGCCAGCTTCGTCTGGTATAAAAGGCTCGAACTGGATTCGCGAACCTATAACCGACCTTAACTTTCCTCGTCGATGCGTCATGGCTCCGAGGCTAGGTCGGGAATGCACCAAGAACTGAAAGGAGTTCACTTCTTTATTATGCAAAAGACTGCAATTCGTAAGACCCGCAAGGGCTTCACCCTGGTAGAGGTCGCCCTGGCGGTGGCCGTCGGTCTGATCATCATCGGTGGCGCCGTCCTGGGCTACAACGCCGTCAAGGACAACGCCTCGAACTCGAACGCCCGTGACCGCGTGCTGACGGCTGTCAGCATGGTCGAAGAGTACGCCAGCGCCAACGGCGGCAAGTACCCTACGGCCGGCGCCAACACCTTCACCACGATGTGGAAGACCAAGCGTCCGGATGACTACAACTCGAGCCCCTGGGGCGGCGCGACCGCCGGCCTCAACGGCGTTGACGAAGCCACCACGGCCATCACCGGTGCGGCATCGGCTCC
>JAQBPE010000352.1 GCA_028287685.1 Cyanobacteria bacterium RYN_339
CTCATGCAGGCAATCTAGCTGAAGTGCGGACGCGGGTCAAACCGGGCGGAGGTTTGTAGCGCGGCCGGGAACTGGCAGCGGGTACGCGGCGCGGCCTCCGCGGTATGAGATGCTTGGCGGGACGACTGCCGGCAAGGAGCTCGAGATGCGTAGAACCCCAGCTTGGGATTGCCCGCGCTTCGCGGACTGGGATCGGACGCCGCTGCCGCCCCGGGAGGTGCGCCAGCCGCCCGCCGCCCTGCCCAAGGGCCCGCAGGCCACGCCCGAGGCAGCTCCGCCGCGCCTTGGCGCCGTTTCGCGCGACGAGGCGGCGATCGCGCGGCAGGCCACCGCGATCACCACGGGCGGCAAGCCCGCGCTGCAAGCCTACACGCCGGACGACGACGAACCGGCACCCGAGCGCCCCACCTTCACCTCCAACGAGCTGGGCGAAGGCGCCCCGGCCATCAAGCGCCCCGACTTCGAGGTCCAGGCCGCCTGGAAGGAGACGTCGCTGGGCTTGCGGGCCGCCAGCGTCAGCGTGCGCACCAGCGCGGGCGGCCCCACCGTGACGGTGGGGGCGGACGGCGGGGTGGCGCTGGACGGCCGGCCGTTGGCGCTCGTGGAAGAAGAGCCCCACGCGCTGCCCGGCGGTGGCAGCGTGACCTACATGGGCGGCGGCTACGTCAGCATCCGCTCCGCGGCGGGCGACGACGTGGCCACCTTCACGCGCGGCGGCCGGGTGGACTTCTACGGCCAGCTGGCGGGGGCGCAAGGCTAGCCCTCCGTGCCGCACCCCCAGGCCACGCCGCCGGCCACGATCGCGCGCATCCTGTCCCTTGCCCTCGAGCACCCGGAGTGGGGCTGCGTGCGCGTGGCGGAGCAGCTCAAGGCGGAGGGCCCCGGCGTCAGCTCGCCCACCGTCCAGACGATCCTGATCAAGCACGGGCTGGGCGGCAAGCCGGAGCGCGTGCGGCGGCTGGAGGAGGCCCACCTGGCCGACGGCCGCCCGCTTACCGCGGAGCAGGAGGCCTTGATCACGCGCGCCAACCCGGCCTTCCGCGAGCGTGCCGCCTGGCCCGCGCGGCCGGGCGAGCTGCTGGTACAGGAGTCGTTCATCGTGGGCTACTTCGACCGCCTGGGCTCGCTCTACCTGCACGCGGTGGTGGATGCCTGGAACGGCATGGCCTTCGCGGAGCTGTACCCCGCCAAGCGCGGCGAGCTGGCCGTGGCCTTGCTGAACAAGCAGGTGGTGGGCTTTTACGAGGAGCGCCACCTGCGCCCTGGCGCCGTTCTCACGGATTTGAGCCACGAGTACGGCAAGTACCCCTACCAGATGTTCCTGGAGCTGAGTCAGATCGGCCACCGCACCACCGCCACGCGCGGCCCGGGCAAGCATGGCGCGTACGAGCGCTTCCACGACGAGGTGATGGAAGAGTGCTTCAAGCCGATGGAGCGCGGGGCCAGTGTGTTGGACATCGCCGCGCCGCGCGCCGCCCTGGCTGCCTGGCTGGCGCGTTACAACGCCGAGCGCCCGTCGCCGGGCTTCCCCAACCGCGGCCAGGCGCCGGGGCGGGCCTTCGAGTCCTACATGGCCTTGCCCAAGGGTTAGTAGTTGCCGCTGGAACTGGGAAACCGGTGAAATTGCGGGTTTCAAGCAACCAGTCCAGTTAACGGCCCGATAACATCCTCGTCGCCCCCGGCCACGAGGAGCCCGCCATGCCGTTCATCGTCTCGAAGCTCGCCCCCCACCTGGACGGCCTGAACCTCGCGATCTTCCGCCGCGCCGAGCAGCTGGGCCGGGTGCGCGACCTGGGCCTGGGCAAGGAGCTCACGGCACGTGCCGCCGGCTACCAGGCCGACCTCTACCAGCGCCTGATGCCCGGGCTGGAGGTGATCCAGGACGCCCTGTTCGACGGCAGCATCGGCGAGCCGGTCGCCCGTGCACGGATGCGCGCGCTGGTGCGCGAGCACGGCCCGGCGCTGCGCTTTGGCCATAAGGCGCTGCAAGCCCTGAAGCAGTACCGCACCACCATCGCCAAACTGTTCGCGTAGGGCAGGCCCGCTTTTTCACGTTAAGGATCGGCTAAGGCCGCATAAACACGCCCATCGAGACTGTAAAATCATTGTTTTGTGATTGTTAAAACACCATCCCGATGTCGTTTAACGTGATGTTAAAAACGCACCAAGACACGTTCTAGCCTAAATTTCCACATCGGTTCTTCCGTTTGCGCAAAAGCCGGAGCGGGTGATTGAATGGGCCATCTGGCCCCAGAGATCGACGAGGATCCACCCGTGCTCAATCGCCTTCCCATCCTGCTGCTCCTGACCGCCGTCGTGACCGGCTGCGCCCACCGCGGGCCCGTCGTGTCGAACGTGCAGAGCCCTGCCGCGCTGCTGCGCGCCGCTGCCGCCAACACGGCCGTGGTGGATGACGACGACGCCGTGATGGCGGGCGTGAACCTCTTGGGCCCCGCGCCCCAGGGCGTGCTGGTCAAGGCGCACGCGGGCCTGCGCGCCGGCGCCGCCCCCAAGCCGGCGATCATCTCGATGCCCTCGCCCAACAAGAACGACCGCCCGGGCGACGGCAAGATCGACACGCTGATCATGCACCACACCTCCAGCGCCGCCTCCGCGGAGCGCATCGGCGGCTTCTTCTCGAAGAAGGAGTCCAAGGTCAGCGCCCACTTCACCGTCGGCAAGGACGGCCACATCGTGCAGAGCGTCGACGAGGCGCAGTCCGCCTGGCACGCCGGCGTCTCCAGCTTCGACGGCCGCGCCAACGTCAACGGCTTCTCGATCGGCATCGAGATGTGCAACGTGGGTGACGGCGCCGACCCCTACACCGACGACCAGTACAAGGCCCTGGGCCAGCTGGTGGCGTACATCCTGACCAACTACAACATCAAGTGGGCGCGCGTGACGGGCCACAAGGACGTCGCGCTGCCCAAGGGCCGCAAGGACGACCCCTCGCTCAACTTCAGCTACGCGCGCTTCAAGCAGGAAGTCCTGGCCGTCGACCCGCACGCCGGCATGTGAGCCCCGACGAGGACCACGGCTACCTGGGGACGAATCTGACGCCGGCGGAGTATTACCGCCGGCATTCGTCGCGTTACCACAACCCCCACGCGGAGGGCATCGCGGAGGCGCTGTCGCGCCTGGCGCACCACCTGCACGGCACCGTGCTGGACTGGGGCTGCGGCGACGGGTTGGTGACCAAGCTGCTGGCCCATCCTTGCCGGTTGCCCGCTGCGGAGCAGCGGCCGGGCTGCAACCGGGACAATGCAATCGCGGGGCTCGCCTTCGTGGGCGCCGACAACGCGCCGGCGATGGTCAAGCGCTACCGCCAGGAGACCGGCTTCCCCGCGGAGGTGGCCGGCTTCGGCGATGCCCTGCCCGCGGCCGACACCGCCGTGGCGAGCTACGCGCTGCACCTGGCGACGCCGCAGGAGGCCACCATGATGTGGTGGCGCCTGGCGGAGGCCGGCGTGCAGGCGCTGGTGGTGATCACGCCCTTCAAGCACCGCCCCGCGGCACCGGCGCATTACTTCGAAGAGATCGAGCGCGTCAGCGGGACCTGGGGGCCGGACGGCAAAACGATCTACGGCGTGGCTATCGCCCGTTCAGCGCGCGAGCCTTGAAGTAGAGGTCCTTGGCCAGGCGCTGCTCGGACAGCGTGCCCTTGCCGGCCGTGTCCTGCCACAGCTTCATGGCCAGCGTGTGGGCTGCCACGGTGTCGCCGCCGGCGCCGGCCGCCATCACCTTCACGAACTGCTTTTCTACGCGGCTCAAGCCAAACCCAAACATGCGGTGCCCTCCATCTCTACCCGATCGTTATCGGCCGGGCGGCGTGGCGTTCTGCGCGTCCCGGCCAGGTTTAACCGCTCGGCCAGTTCCTGGGCCTGCTACTAAAGCCCCGGCCGGCGGGTAAGTCTGGGAGGTAATACCGAGTGAGGGTTCCCATGCCCGAAGGCAACTTCTACGAGCGCGTCTACCACTGGGTGCGGCAGATCCCGCCCGGCCAGGTGACGACGTACGGGGCGATCGCCGCGCTGGCCGGCAACCCGATGGCCCCCCGGGCCGTGGGCTACGCGCTGCGGGTGCTGCCGGAGAATAGCGATGTGCCCTGGCAACGCGTGGTGAACAAGGCCGGCAAGGTCAGCCCACGCGGCGTCGACCCGGGGCTCGCGGTGTTTCGGCAGCGCAAGCTGTTGGAGCGCGAGGGCGTCGCGTTCGATGCGGACGATTGCATCGATTTCAAGCGCTTCGCCTGGGCCGGGCCCGCGGGCTAAAGCGCAAAGATCCAGGCCAGATCCGGGCTGAAGCCAGGCAGTTTGTCGCTGCGGAAGGCGTCGCCCTTCTCGTAAGTACGCGGCTCGCCGTAGGGCATGCCGACCTCCAGCACGAAGACGTCGATGCATTCGTCCGTGGGCCAGACCAGCCAGAACTCCGGCACGCCGTGGCGCGCGTAGAGGTCGCGCTTGTACATGGTATCCCGCCGGCTGCTTTTCTCCGAGACTATCTCAATCGCCACGTCCGGCGGGCCGGCAAGGCTGGTTTCCCCTATCCGGTCCCTCGCGGCTACCAGGATGTCCGGCTGCACGATTTTTGGGGGGGTCCCCTCCCGTAGGATGACGTCGAAAGGAGCGATGACGGCGGTGCCCAACTGCGGGTGTGCGTCCAGGAAGTCGGCGAGCTTGCGAGCCAGCCTGAACGCTACGCTCTGGTGATCGTAGCGCGGCGCTGGGGGCTCGTAGAGCACCCCATCGATCAGCTCGCGGCGCTCGCACGGCAGGGCCAACAGGTCTGCATAGCTCGGCAGCGGTTTCGGGTTCTCGGTCGCCATGTCCTCATGCTACCATCACATCCGCCAAAGGCAATCCCCGCACCAGGTTCCAGGTGCCGTTAGTTAGGAGCAGCCCCCATGCGCATCGCCCTCGCCACCCTGATCCTGCTCGCCACGCCCGCCGTGGCCGAGGCCAAGCTGCACCGCGAGGCGGTGGCGTACAACCAGGGCGGCCAGGCCCTGGAGGGCTACCTGGTGTATGACGAGGCCCAGGCCGGCAAGCGGCCCGGCGTGATGGTGGTGCACGAGTGGTGGGGGCTGAACGCGTACGTGAAGCGGCGCGCCGACCAGCTGGCCGGGCTGGGCTACGTGGCGTTCGCAGCGGACATGTACGGCAAGGGCAAGGTCGCCACCACCCGCGACCAGGCCAAGCAATACGCCAGCGCGCTCTACGGCGACAACGCCCTCTGGCGCGCCCGCGCCAAGGCCGGCTGGGAGCAACTGGTGAAGCGCCCGCAGGTGGATCCGGCTCGACTCGCGGCCATGGGCTATTGCTTCGGCGGCGGCACCGCGCTGGAGTTGGCACGCACCGGCACGCCGATGGCAGGCGTGGTGACCTTCCATGGCTCGTTGGGCACGCCCCACCCCGAAGCCAGCCAGATCAAGGGCAAGGTCCTGGTGCTGCACGGCGCCGACGACGCCAACCTCAAGGACCTGCCGGCCTTCCAGGCCGAGATGCGCCAGCACCACACCAACTACCAGCTGAACCTCTACGGCGGCGCCGTCCACGCCTTCAGCAACCCCGAAGCCGGCAACGACCCCAGCAAGGGCGCCGCCTACGACGCCCAGGCCGACAAGCGGTCCTGGGATGCCATGGGGGCCTTCTTCCGCGAAGTCTTCGGGCAATAGCAAGCAAAAGGACATCCCAAGCGGGGTTTGGCGCTTTCGCAGAAGGTGCGGCAGACTCCCCGGGTCCAAGCCGGGGGATGCTTCGCTGCTCGGTGGCGTGCCTGCAGGATTGCTTTGCTCTTGCAAAATGTTACAGAGCGAGGCCAAGGCGCCTTGTATTACGGACAGCTGTGTAACTTTTAGCAGAATGAAAGCAGCCCTGCCGAATCCCATCCGACAGGAAATGCACACCCCCGACCCCACCAACGCGCCCCACCCACACCCCGGTCACCCGGGAGCCAGGTGCCCTACCGGCGGCACGCCAAAAGACAGCAAACAGGGCCAGGCAAAGCCGCCCGGCCCCGGTACCACCTAGGTAGTGAATGGTCCGCTAGACGACCAGCGGGATGCCCTTGTGCTGCAGCAGCCGCAAGATGTCGCCGATCACGATGCCCGCGCGCTCCGTGTTCTCCGCGAACAGCACGCGGTGCGACAGGCCGAGCTCTTCGAGGTGGGAGAGGAAGGCGTGGTGCAGGCCCATGCGCGTCTCCTCGTCCTCGATGCGCACGCCGTCGTTGCGCAAGATCACGTTGTTGGGGTGGAACAGGTAGATCATGTCGTAGGCGGCGGTCATGCGCTCGATGTCACCCTTCAGCGGACCCATGTCCTCCATGCCGAAGAGCTTCTCGTAGACGTGGATCGAGTACGCGCCGCGGTCGATGAAGACGATCTCGCAGTCCTTCACGGCCTCTTCGCGCTCCTGCATCATGTCCAGGATCAGGCGCTGGGTGTTCAGCGAGCCGCGGTTGATGTCAGGGTGCGCCTCGAACAGGTCCCAGGCGGCTTCCTTCACGAAGCCCACCTTGAAGACCGGGAGGTTGAACATCTGCCGGAGGTTGTTGCTCATCGAGAAGAACTGCCGGATCGCCTCCAGCGTCTTGGACTTGCCGGTGCCGGGAGCCCCATCGAATACGACCTTGACCAAGCTCATGACCTCTCCTCTTGCTGGACCTGACACCAAAGCATAAGAGATTCGTACCCCGGCGTCCAACCTGGCCTAACAGAACGGGCAGGCCCGAAGGCCTGCCCGAGGAGTAGAGTCAAGGAAGGGAAAGGGTTACACGGCCAGCTTGAGCTTGTGGGCCAGGGGCACGAGGGCGAAGGCCTTGCCGTCCAGGAACAGGTCGCGGATGTAGGTGCGGTCCAGCGAGTGCAGGCCGTTGCCTTCGTAGCGGTAGGTGGGGATGCCGGGGG
>JAQBPE010000361.1 GCA_028287685.1 Cyanobacteria bacterium RYN_339
CAGTCGATCCGGGCCTCGTTGATCTGCGCGTGGCGGTAGTTCTCGGGGCTGGCGTGCTGGGAGCCCAACACCCACACGCAGATGTCCCTGTCGTTGGTGGCCGCCACGCCCGTCAGGCGGATGGGGATGCCGGGCTTGGTGGCCTTGTAGGTCATGACGATGGGCTGGATGTCGCCCGCGGACTTGTTCTTCGTGAGCTTCAGCGCCACGAAGGAGTATTTGCCGGCGACGTAAGGGTCCAGCAAGGGGTCGAGTTTGGCCGGGATCACGTACTTGTTCTTGCGCAGCCAGGCCTTGAGCACGCCGGCGTCGTTGGCCTGCAGCACGACGGTATCGTAGGGTCCGACCACGCCTTGCGAGACGACCGTGACGTGGCCGTCCTTCTTCTCCTTTACCGCCCCGAGGTCCGCCCGTCCGGGGGCGGGCATGGGCGGCTGTTCACATGGCCCCTCGTTGCGCACCGACAGCACGAAGCGCGGCTGCGTGGCCTGGCGCAGCGCGGCGAACAGGCTGTCGGAGCCTACCTCCAGCTTGGGTGCGGTGGGCACGGGCAAGATCCAGCTGAAGTCCTTGGCCTCGCCCTTGTAGGCGATCTCGACGTGGGCGGTCACGTTCTGGCCGTCGGCCGCGAAGAGGATCTTCTCGCCGGTCTGGTCAACCGGGATGCGGGCGCAGAACAGCCCGCCGCAGGCCAGGGCCGGGCTGGCCGAGAGGCAGACGAGGGCGGCGGCCAGGGCGATGGGCTTCATGCGATGACTCCTTGGCGATCGGGCAGGCGCCTCATCATACCAGGCAAACAAGGGGTGTTAAGATCCGGTGCTTCCCCCTGCGTCGGAGACACCCCCATGAAGCTCTGGATCCTCGGCGTCGCGCTCTTCGCGACGGGCTGCTCGGCGGTCGACCTCCTGAACGGGCTCAGCGCGTCGAACGCCTACGACCGGGTGCGCGGCATCGATTACGGCCCGGCCAAGCTGGACGTCTACCGGCCCAAGGACGCCAAGGGACCGACCCCGCTGGTGGTGTTCTTCTACGGCGGCTTCTGGGTCTCGGGCCGGCGCGAGGACTACTTCTTCGCCGCGGAGGCGCTGGCGTCCCACGGCGTCACGGTGGTGGTGCCGGACTACCGCGTTTACCCGGAAGTACGCTTCCCCACGTTCCTGCAAGACGCCGCGAAGGCGGTGCGCTGGGCCGTCGACCACGAAGCGCACGGCCAGGGCGTCTACCTGATGGGCCATTCCGCCGGCGCGCACATCGCCAGCATGTTGACGCTGGACGAGCGCTACCTGGCGGCGGAGCGCTTCGAGCGGACGCCCATCAAGGGCACGGTGGCGTTGGCGGGCTTGCTGGACTTCACGGCCGCCGAGTTGCCGTTCCCGCCGGGCCAGGCGAGCGCCATGTTCGGCGAGCGGTGGGCGGAAGGCCAGCCAATCTCTTACGTGGACGGCACGGAGCCGCCCATGTTGCTGCTACACGGCGAGGCGGACGCCGACGTGGCACCCAAGAATTCCGAGCACCTCGCCGCGCGCATCCGCGCCCGCCACGGCCGGGTGACGCTGAAGACTTATGCCGGTATGGACCACCAGCGCATCGTGGCCGCGCTGGCCCGCCCCACGCGCTGGCTGGGGCCCGTGCTGGCCGACGTGTTGGCCTTCATCCGGAACGTGCCATAGAGGAACAACCGGGTCTTCGGGCGCTTGCTGGGTATGATGGAAGGGTGCAACGAGTTGTCGTGTGTGGCGTACTCTTGCTTGCGTTGGCTGCCACTGCCTGTCAGGCGGGAGGCAAGGCCGGCACGAGTGGCGTCCGCGTGGCCAAAGCGCCTTCGCCTACCGTGAAGCCGGCGGCCAGTCCCCACGTTGTCAGTGTCGCGCCGGCACCCTCGCCCACGGCCACCCCCGCCGTGGCGATGGCCGGCCAGCTCCTCATGAAGCCGCCTGGTTCTGCCAGCTTGCTGGCCGGGCGCGTCACGCTGGACGCCAGCTACATCGTCGCCAACAGCGGCGGGACGGTGATCTCAGATCATGGTTCGGCGTTCCTGGGCGCGGGCGCGACCACCAACGACGGGGGCCGCCTGATCGCCAACAACGGTGGTGGGCTGATCGCGGACAACGCCGGCAATGTGATCGTGGGCGCGGAGACACCGCTCCTGTCCGACCACGGAAGCGCGCTGATCTCCGACCAGGGCACGGGGTTAATCGCCAACAACGGCGGCGGGCTGACGGGCAAGACCAAGCGCCAGCTGTTGGACGCGGAGCAGACGGCATACGGCTCGCTGGTGCCGGCGGCGGGCGTGGAGCTGCACGTGCGCTCGTTGCGCACCGGCGAGCGCCTGCCGGTGGGCGTCGGTCCCGACGGCAAGCCCGTCTATGGCGTTTACTCCAACCTGGCGGGCGGCTACGAGCTCTACGTCGCCGAGGACGAGGCCGCCAACGTGCTGGTGGAGGCCACGATCCCCCAGACCACCGACAAGCGCCAGCAGTATGCCCTGGTCGCCCCCAAGGACGGGTCACAGGCGGTCATCGACGAGGACACGGGGCTCTCCAGCCGAGAAATCCAGGAGATCTTCGCCGGCCGGTTCTCGCAGTGGATGGTGGGCGATCCGGCCAGCTGGCTCTGCATCATCGGCGGAAGCCACAGCTTGCCCGAGGCCACCCGCAAGCTGTTGACGGACGCGCTGACCGACTTGCACGGCCACGCCGTGGCCGCCGGCGTAAAGGCGGACCCGGATATGGCGCCGGCCGTGCGCGCCCTGAGCTGGCGGTGTGCCGGCATGCTGCTGGCCGCGTTGGATCTATCTGCCGTCAAGCTAGGTTCCGGGGACACGTCTTGGGGCCAAGCGCCGGAGGAGACGCCGCAGCCCGCCTTGGAGGCTGTCACGCAAGTCTTCCGGGTTGCGCGCGAGGCCGCCACGCCCAAGCTGGCCGCCGATCCCGCTTACTTCGAAGGTCAACCCTACTTCACGCTGGCCAACGCGTGCGCGCCTGGCCGCTACACCATCAAGCGCCCGTCCGACCTCAACGCCTTCCTGATGGCGGAGTATCTGGTGGACGGCACCGATCCGGGGCTGTACTGGTGCAACCAGGTCTTCCTGGGCATCGGTGCGGAACGCGACGCCCAGGGCGTGCGCCTCCAGCGCCGCCTGAATGCGGCCTTGAACGAGATGGCGACGGCGCTGGCCAAGCTGGTGCTGATCAACGCCCATGGCGAGCTGGATGCGGTACACCAGTTGATCGCGGCCTTCGACCCCAAGGCCGTGCCGGATGCCGCGATCCCGAACGCCACCCCGTCTTCTTGCCCGCGCCCCGTCGCCAGCGGCGGCCTGGCGCCTTGCCTCTCGAAACCTTAGTGGCCGCGGAGCTTGCGGTAGCGCGTGATCAGGGCGTTCGTCGAGCTGTCATGGGCTAGCGTGGGTGCTTCCACGCTCTCGAGCTCGGGCACCGTGCGGTTCGCCAGCACCTTGCCCAGCTCCACGCCCCACTGGTCGAAG
>JAQBPE010000433.1 GCA_028287685.1 Cyanobacteria bacterium RYN_339
CGATCGCGTCGTCGACCAGGATGCCGACCACCAGCGTCAGGCCGATCATGGTCATGCCGTTCAGCGAGTAGCCCATCCACTTCATCACGGCGAAGGTGGCGACGATCGAGAGCGGGATGGCGAGCGCGGAGATGAACGTGGCCTGCCAGTTCTTGAGGAAGACCACGATCACGCAGATGGCCAGGAAGGCGCCCATCAACAGGGCGTCGCGGCTGGCCTTGAAGCTGGCGCGCGAGTAGTTGGCGAGCGTGCGCGTGACGGCGAAGTGCACGTCCGGCGTGGCCTTTTCGAGCTCCGCGATCTGCTTGACCGCGGCCTCTTCCGTCTGGACCAGGGGCGAGCCCAGGGCCTTCTGCAGCGAGAAGGCCACCACCGGCTTGCCGTCGAAACGGGCGATTTGGCGCACCTCGCTGGAGGTGTCTTCCACGGCGCCCAGGCTGTCCAGCCGGACGCTGGAGCCGTTGCCCACCGGGATGCGCAGGGCGCGCAGGTCCTCGATCGAGCGGGCGGAGCCCAGCGTGCGCACGCCCTGCTCCTGGCCGCCGATTTCGGCGCGGCCGCCGGGCAGGTTCAGGTTGAGCTGCCGCAGCTGGTTGTTCACGGCATCGACCGTGGTGCCCAGCGCGGAGACGCGCGTGGGGTCGAGCCGGATGCGCACCTCGCGCGTGACGCCGCCCGAGCGCGAGACCTGGGCCACGCCATTTACCGTCAACAACGCACGCGTGACGTCCTCGTCCACGAAGCGGCTGAGCTGCTCCACGGAGCGCTTGTCGCTCGCGACCGTGTAGGTCATGAACGGCTCGCCGCTGCCGTTGGGGTGGGTGATTTGCGGCTCGTTGATGTCGGCGGGCAGGGTCTGGCGGATGCGGCTGACCGCGTCGCGCACGTCGTTCAAGGCGGTTTCGGAGCTGGAGCCGATCTCGAACTCCACCACCGTGGCGCTCTGGCCCTCGGAGACGGTCGAGCGGATGTGCTCGAGGTGGGCGATGCCCACGAGCGAGTCCTCGACCTTGCGGGTGACCTCCGTCTCCAGCTCCGTCGGCGCCGCGCCCGCCTGCGTGATCTGCACGATCACGGTGGGGAAGTCGACGTCCGGCCAGTCGTTCACGCCCAAACCGCGGTAGGCGATCGCCCCCATGATCGAGAGCACCAGGAACAAGACGATGACCGGGATCGGGCGCTTGATGGCCCAGGCGGAGACGTTGAACGACATGAGGGTCCTCCAGAACCGGGAACCGCTTAAGCATAGCAGCTGGCTGGCGATATTTCGAGTGCCAAAATATTTAAGGTGCGAAGAAAATGGGTCTGCTAGGATGTTGGGATCCCCCGCGCGCGTCGAGGTGCCCCATGTCCAACGAGAAGCTTGCTCGCTACGTGGAGGCCCGCTGCGAAGCGCTGGGCCGTGACCGGTCCGAGATCGAAACGGCAGCCAAGCTCGGCAACGGCTGGCTCGGCCACCTGGAACGCGGCACCCTGGTCGGCCGTCCCACCCCCACAACGCTGGAACACCTCGCCCAGGGCCTGGTCGGGGCCGGCGGCGAGTACCGGCGCGAACGCGATCGGCTCATGAGGGCCGCGGGCTACCTGGGCGACGAGGCTTCCACCTCCCTCGAGCTCCTGCTGGAAGAGGTCGACCGGCCGGACCAACAGCCCGGCCCGGAATCGCCGCTTTACGCGCTCCGGAAGCCCCGGCGGGCGGTCTCGGACACCCGCGAGGTGGGCGTTTACGCCCTGCCGACGGCGAAAGGCTTCGAGTTGTTCCACCGCGACAACCGGGTAAACACCCTGCCCTTGCCGCCCTGGGCGGCCGCGGAGGTCGACGTGGTCCTGGAAGTCCGCGTGGACGAGATCCCCAGCATGGGGCTAAGCCGCGGGAACCTGATCGCGCTGCAGCGCCTGCGGAGCGAGGCGGGCGAGCCCATCAAGGGCCGCGAGCCCCGGGATGGGGACGAGCTGGTGGTCGTGGATCGGCGGACGGGGCTCCCCAGCCTGCGCCATTACCGCAAGGAGGGTGAGGCGGCGTTGTTGTTAGGGCTGCCCACCACGCACACCAACGCCAAGACCTCGCACAGCCATAGCTGGCCGGTCTTGCCCGGTGACGTGCACCTGGAGGGCCGGGTGGTCTGGGTCTGGACCCAGGTGGTCCGGACGACCTGAGCTCCAGAGCGCCGGGCTTTAGCTGCCGGCCCGCCGATCCGTGCGGACCAGCCAGGCGCCCAGCAGCTTCGCGCCGTTCTGCGCCATCGGATCCTTGATCTGGTAGGCCTGGTTGTGGCCCTTCGCCTGGGGGTCCGTCAGCGAGACGAGCTGGTCGTTCCACCACTGCGAGCTCTTGGTGGTGTTGTCGGGCGCGCCGGGCCGGTTCCACTTCAGCTCCGGGGTGTACTCCGCGACGGCGGCCACGGCCACGCCCATGCCGGCGACGGCCATCTGCCGATCCTTGTCGCTGTACTGGGGGCTGGGGTACTGCTTGGCCAGCTCCTGGAAGACGTCGAAGGCGGAGTGCGGGAACTGGCCGCCAGCGGTGCCTGCAAGCAGGGTGTTCAACATCGACTCGGTGGCGTTGCCCTGGCCGGGGTCCTGCAAGTCCGGGCCGAAGCCTTGCTTGATCAGGGTCTGCACCTGCTGGGGCGTCATGGGGTACTGGTCCGTGATGCGCTTGAGCGCGGCGCCCTTCTCGTCCGGGTTCTCGAAGAAGTGCGCGAGCTCCGGGTTGATGGACTTCAGCGCCTCCGTCTGTTCCGCGCGCTTCTTGCGGCCCTCCGTCTTGTCCTTGTAGATGTCCACGCCCGCAGCCACGATCGCGCCGACGCCGACGATCAGCGCGCCGGCGAGCGGGTTGGCGAGGGCCACCACGGAGCCCACCACGCCGATGGCGTCGGCGCCGAACTTCAGCGCGTCGCCCTTCTGGGCGTCCGTGAGCAGCGAGAGCGCGCCCGACGCGATGCCGAGGACGGGCGCCACGCGGCCTAGCGTTTCCGCGACGAGCGGGCCGCCCTTCTCCGCGATGCCGGTGACGAACTTGCTCGCGCCCACCCAGGCCTCGAAGCCGTTCTTGGTGAAGTCCACGGCGTCCTTGAACGCCTCCACCACCTTGCCGTCCTTGAAGTCCTTGCCGAACTGCACGGACGACGCCACCAGGCCCGTCAGGGCCAGCGACTTGCCGATGCCGCCCTTCTTCTGGAAATCCTCGCGCAGCTTCTTGAGGTCCGCCATCGCGTCGAGGGCGGGCTTCTTCAGCGCCGCGCCGATGCCCTTGGCCTGCTCGGCGATCTCGCCGATCTTGGCGAACTTCTCCTTGATCTCCTTGCCCGGCTTGACGTACTTGCTCTGGATTTGCTTGAGCTGCGCCTGGAGGTCGTCGAAGGGCTTGGCGGCGTTGCCGCCGTTGTCCTGGATCTTGCCGGGCAGCGTGGCCTCCGAGGCCGGGCCGAGGATCTCGTTCATGACGTAATCCACGTCCACGCGCTGCTGGGCGAGCTCGTTGCTGGTGTTCAGCACCTTCAGGCCGAACTGCTCCGCCACCTTCGCGTTCTCGGGGTTGGTGGAGTGCGCCAGGGCGGCGTTGGCCTTCATGATCGTTTCGAACTCGGCCGGGCCCACGTTGCCGTCGTGCACCGCCCGCACCAGCAGGTCCTGGTTCTTCTCCAACGTCGTCTTGAGCGCGGTTTCCGCGGTGGCGACGTCGGTCTTGGCGCCCGCGTTCTTGGGGTCGGCCCAGAACTTGTCGGTGTAGGCCTTCTGCTCGTCGGCCGTCATGCCGGGGCCGAAGCGGCCCAGCGCCTCGCCCAGCTCCTTGTTGCGCTGGTCGTAGGTGCCCTTGGCGGCGTCGTAGCCCTTCTGGGCCTTCTCCACCTCCGTGATGGCCGGGTCCAGCTCCTTGCGCGTGATCGGCTGGTTCAGCTCCGGGCCCACGCCGGGCGCATCGGCGCCGTGCACCTCCGCGAAGAGCCGCTCGAAGTCGCCTTCCGTGATCGTGCCGTCGGCCTGCGCGTACTTGCCGTACGACGCCATCAGGTCGGCGTCCTCCTTGGCGACGGTGTCGCGTTCGAGCACGCCGGCCTTGTCCGTGACCGTGGGCGCCTGTCCGGTCTGGCTGGCCTTCTGGGCCGCCTCCTGCGCGCGCTGGGCCTCGAGGGCCGCGAGGCGGGCCCGCTCTTGCTGGGCCGCCTGGGCGGCGTCGACGGTGGGGCTGCCGACGCGCGGATCCGACATGGGGGTTCCTCCTGGGGGGCGGGCTGCTTGTTTCCTATTCCCCGCGAGCAGCCGCCGGTACCCGCGCCCGCCGCTCCGTCAGAGCCTGGTGCGCCAACAGGCAGCAGACACCCGTGAACACCGCCATGTCGGCCACGTTGAAGATCGGGAACACGTTGGCGCCCGCCCAGTGCACGTCGATCATGTCGCGCACGTAGCCCAGCGCGAGGCGGTCTGCCCCATTGCCGAGGGCACCACCCAGCAGCAGGCCCAGGCCCGTGATCATCAAGGGGTGGGCGGCCTGGCGGCGTTCGTAGAGCACGATGCCGATCGCGAAGGCGACGGCGACGGCGGCCAGCGGGCCGGTGTGGCCCCAGAAGAGGCTCCAGGCGGCGCCCAGGTTGCGGGTGTGGGTGAGGTAGAGCACGCCGTCGACCAGCGGGGAGGAGTGGCCCAGGGCGATCGCGGTGGCGACGGCCAGCTTGCTCCATTGGTCGAGCAGGAACGCCACGGCGGCCAGCAGGTAGGTGGTGGCGGTCTGGTAAGGGGAGCGGGTCATCGGGGGCCTCCTTTGCGGTCGGGACTACCTTAGCAAGGGAGCGGCGCGCAGGGGCCGAGGGATCGCTGGATCCTTGCTGGCTAGCCCCCGAAGATCATGCCGAAGTGGCCGATTTCCTGGAAGCCCATAGAGCGGTACATGGCCTGGGCATGCAGGTTCTCCTCGCCCGTGAACAGCGTCAGGCCCGTGAGGCCGTGCAGGTGGGCGCTGTCATGGATCAGGCCTTGCATGACGGCCTTCGACAGGCCCATACGCCGGGCGGGGGGCGTGGTGTAGACGCCGCCGACCTGGCCCAGCCCGTCGGCGCGGGTGTTGAGCGACGCGAGCGAGAGCAGGCGGCCGTTCACGCTGGCGCCCCAATGGGAGCCTCGCTCGACCGACGCCTTGAAGTTGGCCTCGCGCTCGTCCAGCGTGCCCTGGATCGGTATGCCCTCCACGGCCATGAAGGCGTGTATCAGCTCGTCCCAGGCGGAGAAGTCCAGCGCCGTCAGCCGCCGCACGATCGCGCCTTCCGGCGGCGCGGCCGGGGGCTCTTGGCCCAGGGGGCGGTAGAACAAGCAATCCTTGCTGCTGAACGTGGGCTTGAAGTCCGGCAGCCGGCGCGCCAGGCCTTCCACGATCGGCCAGTCGCCCAAGAAGCCCGAAATCTTGGTGGGGACCGGCCGTACGGCCTCCAGGATCGCGTCGCTGTAGTCGCCCTGGTGGTCCGTCTGGGCCAGCAGGTTGCCGCGTCGCGTCAGCACGAAGACCGCGCGCACCGTCTCGCCGTCCACCAGGCACTGGTACATGCCGGAGTTCAAGCTGGCGGTCGGGCCCGGGCCGTGTTGTTCCAGGTTCCCCAAGAGGTACATCGAGGTCTCGCGGCGGGCGCGCAACAAGGCCAGGGCCCGGTCGCGGAGGTCTTCGGTCATGGGGACGGCTTGCATCCCGCCATCCTAGCAGATAGGCGGGGTTAGGTCGTGAAGGTCTGCACCCAATACGGCGTGCCGGTGTCGCTGCGCGCGATGCCCACGCCGAGCTTGCCGAAGCCGGTGTTCAGGATGTTGGCCTTGTGGCCCGCGGAGTTCATCCAGCCGGTCATCACGTCTTGCGGCGGCCAGGCGTTAGTCGGTGCCGGCCTTGCCCGTGGGCTGCTTCGTCAGGTCGGTCACGAGCCCGTCGATGCTGTGGTTGCGGATCACGTAGCGCTCCTTGAGGTTCGTCCACTGGACCTTCACGTCGGAATAGAGCACGAGGTTGCCCACGTGGTTGCCGACGCGGCCGACGATGTCGTGGGCGCGCATGTGGTTGACGATGTGGGCGGTGGCGCCGGGGTCGAGGTAGGCGGTGGCGCCGGGGGCGTTGAAGGTGGTGGCCGGCAGGCTGGCGCGGACCGCCACCACCTGCGCCAGGAAGCCGCCCAGCGAGTGGCCGGTCAGGCGCACCTCGGTCGCCAGCACCGGCTTGCCGTCCTGGTGCTTGCCGGTGGCGATGACCTCCTTCTCGAAGGCCGTGGCGGCGGCCACCTGGGCGCGCAGGGCCTTGTTGTCCCGCAGGGTGGTGCGGTTGAGGGCGGTGGTCTTGCCGCTGTCGCCGGCGATCGAGGCCAGCTTCTTCACGAGGCTGCTCTCGAGCCCCAGGGCGATCGACTTGCCCACGCCCAGGTCCGCCAGCACGTCATCGACGTCGTCGGTCTGGGTGCCCGTGAAGGCTACCACCACGCGGCGCGAGGGCAATTCTTCGAGCGCGATGCCCTGGAAGCCCGGTCCCTTGCTCTGGGCGACCAGGTGGGTGCCGGCGGGCAGCACGAAGGCGGCGGTGCCCAACTTGTAGGAGAGCGCGCTGTAGCGCGCATCATCGAGCGGGGTGGGCAGGGCCAGCGCGGCGGCGGCGAGCAAGGACAAGATCACGGGAGGCTCCTTCGGCAATGGGCCTGCCATCATACCGTGGAAGCAAGGGTATGATGACCCCATGCTGACGAATGCCCCGCCGATCGCCTTCCTCGCCACTACCGACGCCGAGCGCGCACGGGCCTTCTACGAGGGCCAACTCGGCCTGACCTTCGTCGCCGATCAGCACGTGTTCCTGCTGTTCGATGCGCACGGCACGCGGCTGCATATCCAGAAGGTCGAGGCCGTGGACCCGCCCGGCTACACCGTGCTGGGCTGGCAGGTGGCTGACATCGCGGGCGAGGTGCGCGCGCTCGCGGCCAGCGGCGTCACCTTCGAGCGCTACGACTTCATCGAGCACGACGAAGCGGGGATCTGGACCGCGCCCGGCGGCGCCCGCATCGCCTGGTTCAAGGACCCGGACGGGCACACGCTCTCGCTGACGCAGCTCTAGTTGGCCATCAGGCAGTAAGCCGCCGGCACGCCCGCCAACCGGCCCCCATCCGCCAACGCCGCCACGACCTCCAGCGGCTGCACGACCGCGGTCATCCCGCCGGACATGTACCAGGTCCGTCCCTCCGGCACCACGATGAACAACCCCTGTTCGTCGCCCACCGCGGCAAAGGTCTCCCGGTTCCCCCACCACAACGGCTGGTGCCACTGCGCGTCCAGGACGTCCACCACCGGCGCCACGGCGGGCACGGGCAACCCCACCTCGCTGACCTCCTGGAAGGCCTCCGGCCCGAAGACGCGGCGCGAGGCGTTGGGCAGGTTGTGGCGGGCGATCAGCTCGACGATGTTGCCGGCGGGGTCGAAGAAATAGACGGAGTGCGCGTTCCAGTTCGGGAAGTCCACGATCTCCGAGCCTTCGTGTTGCACCAGCGGCACGCGGGCGCGCAGCCACTGGCGCGCCTCCTCCAGCTGGTTTTCCGGGATGTTGAAGGCGAAGTGGTAGGTGGCGGCCGCGCCGGGCTGGAAGGCCAGCCGGGTGAGGCCCGCCTGGACGGCGTCGCCGGCGGGGGCCAGGCCCAGCCGCTCTCGGTAGAAGGCCCGCAGGCCCTCGGGGTCGGCGCATGTCAGCACGAGGTCGGTGAACTGCATGGCGTCCTCCTGTGGGCGTCCACGACACAACGGCCCGTCGCGTGACGGGCCGTTGCCTGGAAAAAATTAAGCTTAGCGGCGGCGGCGGTCGTCGTTGCTCGCGGCGTCGACGATCAGGCCCACGATGGCGCCGATGGCGGTGGCGGGGCCGATGGTCTGCTGGCGGCGGTAGATGGGCTGATACTCCACGGGCTGGCAGACCTGGACCGGCGCCGGCGGGTAGTAGGTGGGCTGCGGGTACTGGTAGACCGGCTGCTGCGGGTACTGGTAAACCGGCTGCGGGGGGTACTGGTAAACCGGCTGCGGCGGGTAGTAGACCGGCGGCTGCGGGGGGTAGTAAACGGGCGGCTGCGGCGGGCAGTACACGGGCTCCATGGGACGCTGGCGGCGGAAGCGGTCGTGGCCGAAGCCGTCGTGGCCATGGCGGTCATCGCGGCGGTCATCCCAACGGTCGTCGCGGCGATCGCCCCCCATGCTGACGGACGTGCGCACGGTGGTCGTAACGGTCTGGGTGGCGCGGATACCGTCGGGCATTTCGGAAGTCCTTTCGGGCCAGGGGGGCTGAACGTGTTATCGGTCAGTTAACGCTCAACCGTCTTAAGATACCGTTATGCCTTGGCCAAGGGACGGTGAAGGAAGTTTCGGTACGCCGGGGCTAGAAGCGGCATGGCGTGCTATCATGCCGTCATGGCGCCCAACAAGATGCAGTTCTTCGATGGCAGCGCGCTCGCGGCCGTGATCGCGGAGCTAAACCAGCTCGGCGAGTGCCGGATCGACAAGGTTGGCCAGGCCTCGGCCGGGGCGCTGTACCTGAACCTGCGCGCCGGCGGCCGCAACCACCGCCTGTACCTGTCGGTGCAAGAACAGTGGGCGCGCCTGCACCTCACGCGGCGCAACCCCCCCAACGTGCCCGTGCCGTCGGCCTTCGTGATGCAGCTGCGCAAGCACCTGGAGGGCAGCCGGCTGCTGCGCGTGGAGCAGCCCGGCCTGGAGCGCGTGGCGCGGCTGGTGGTGGCCGGGCGCGACGAGCTGGGCGATCCGTTCGAGCGGATCTTGGTGGCGGAGCTGATCGGCAAGTACGCCAACCTGTTCCTGGTGGACGCCAAGGACGAGCTGGTGATGGGCGCGCTGCGCCCGATCACGGAGGAAATGTGCCGCGTCCGCCAGGTCATGCCCGGCATGCCCTACGACCCGCCGCCCGTGAACCGCGTGGACTTCCTGGACGCCGAGGACGCGGACTTCCTCGCGGCCTTCGCCGCCGGCGGCAAGCTGGCGGACCGGTTGAGCGGCGCCGTGAGCGGCCTGAGCAAGGTGGCCGCCGGGCAACTGGTCGCGGCCATCGGCTGCGCGCCGGGCGTGGCCGTGGACGAGCTGGACGGGCTGGACCCGGTGCTGGACGTGCTGCGCCGCGCGCGCCGCAACGTGCAAGCCGGGCTTTTCCACCCGCGCCTCGACCCCACGACGGGCTGGGACTACGCCGTCTGGTGGCTGGGCGACGGGGCGCCGCCCGAGGGCAGCGCGAGCGCCTTGATCGACGACTACTACGGCGGCCGCGAGGAGCGCCACCTGCTGGAGGAGCGGCGGCGCAAGCTGACCAGCGAGGCCGCGGAGCACGTGCGCAAGCAGCGCGAGCGCCTGGCCGGCTGGGAGGAGATGCTCACCAAGAGCGAAACGGCCGATCGCCACCGCGAGCTGGGCGACTTGCTGACCTCGCACATGTACCTGCTCTCGCCCGGCATGGCCGAGGTCGCGGTGACGGACTTCTACCACCCCGAGCAGGCCGCGCTCACGATCCCGCTGGATCCGCGCCTGACGCCGTCGGAGAACGTGCAGCGCCACTTCCGGCGCTACCAGAAGGCGCGCAACAGCCGCCAGGTGGTGGAGGGGCTGCTGGTGGAAGGCCGCGCGGAGCAGGCCTACTTGGACCAGGTGGCGACCGCCGTGGCGCAGGCCCCCACGCCCGCGGACCTGGACGAGATCGCGGAGGAATTGGGGGCGATCGCCGGCAAGGCGCCCACCCAGCGCCGGCGCGGCCAGCCGCCGCCACCCGCCCCGGCGCCGCTGCGCTTCACGAGCAGCGACGGCCTGGCCATTTGGGTGGGCAAGAACAACAAGCAGAACGAGCACGTGACCTTCAAGCTGGCGCGCTCCCACGACCTGTGGCTGCACGCCCAGAACATCCCCGGCTCGCACGTGGTGGTGCAGGCGGAGGGCGACGTGCCGGAGCGCACGCTGCACGAGGCCGCCATGTTGGCCGCCTGGTACTCGCAGGCGCGCGAAAGCAGCCAGGTGCCGGTGGTCTACACCCGCCGCAAGCACGTGCGCAAGCCGCGCGGCGGCCGGCCGGGCATGGTCATCTACGACCACGAGCGCACGCTCTACGTGCACCCGGAGCAGCCGTAGCCGTTAGGGCTGGCAAGCGGCGAGGAACAAGGAGCGGGTGAAGCCTACCCGCCCCCTCTTGCTCCTCGCCCTCGCCCTGGCCGGTTGTCCGTCGGACCCGGTGCCGCCGACCGCGGGCAAGCCCAAGGCCCAGACGTCGACCTCGCCGGGCGTGAAGGCCACGACCGGTCCCAGCGCGGCGCCGACCGCCACGCCGACGCCGGTCTCCACCCAGGGCCTGGTGCTCGGGGTGGACGCCAAGCCCGCCGCCAACGTGGCCGTGCACGGCTATGTCGGCGAGGTCGCGACGCTCGAAACCAAGACCGACGCCCAGGGCCGCTTCACGCTGACGAACAAGGACGGCACGCCCTTCACCGTCGAGGCGGTGGCCTCCGATCAGGTGAAGGCGATCGCCCAAGCCGTCGGCAAGACCGACGGCTTGACGCTGCAGCTGGCCACCGTGGGCGCGATCACCGGCAAGGTGACGGCGCCGGCGGCCCCCGGCGTGAAGGACTTCGCGGGCGTGCTGATCGCCGTGGCGGGGACGGCCTACCAGGCCAAGACCGATGCGGCGGGCGCGTTCACGCTCGCCAACCTGCCGGTGGGCACCTTCTCGCTGGTGGGCCAGCGCAGCGGGCTGGGCAAGGGCCGCCTGGACGGGGTGGTGGTGGCCACGGGCAAGGCCGGCCAAGCGCCGGATCTGGTGTTAACGCCGCTGGTGCCCAAGCTCACCACGATCACGCCGGCCAACGCCGGCCCCGGCGCCACCGTCACGCTGACGGGCGAGCAGTTCGGCACTGCCAGCGACTTCAGCGTGCGCTTCGCGGGCACCCTGGCGAACCAGCCCGTGCGCAAGGACGACCACACGATCGAGGTGGCCGTGCCCGCGGGCGCCCGTTCCGGCGACGTCACCGTCACGCTCGAGGGCATCGCCAGCGAGCCCAAGCCCTTCACGGTGATCAAGCAGGTGACGCTGACCTCCGCCCTGCGCTTCCTGGTGCCCGGCGAGCACCACCGCTACGTCGCGACCGCCACCGACACCGACGGCAAGCCCATCGCCGCCCCCAGCCTGGCCTGGCTGTCCTCCGGCACGGCGGTCGAGGTGGACGCAACGGGCGTGGTCACGGCCAAGGCCGCCGGCAAGGTCAAGCTCACGGCCGCCTCCGGCACCGTCAGCTCGGACGGCTTCGACCTGGAGGTTTCGGCCGACCCCGTGGTCGTTACCTCGGTCGTGGACGGCGCCTTCACCAGCCCGGTCGCGCTCGCCCTGGACGCGGACGACACCTGCTACGTGGCCGATTTGTCCGGCAAGGTCTTGAAGTGCACGCCGGACGGCGACGTGACGACCCTGGCCGAGGTGCCGGCGCCGCGGGCGATCGCGGTGGACGTCGCCCACAACTGCTTCGTGCTCACCGGCAGCAAGATCTTGAAGATTTCGCCCGAGGGCAAGGTCACGGCCTTCGCCGGCGCGGACATCACCGGCAGCGCGGACGGCGCGGGCGCGGGCGCCAGCTTCAAGAACCCGCTGGGCCTCGCGATCGCCTTCGACGGCACGCTCTTCGTGCATGACACGGGCAACGCCCGCGTGCGCGCCGTGAGCCCGGCCGGCGTGGTCTCGACCCTGTCGATCGGCGCCGCCGGCTCGCCGGTGGGCCCGACCGGCAGCGCCGGCCCGATCGCGATCGGCGTGGACGGCTCGTTGTACCTGGGCGGCCCGGGCGCGTCCTTCGCGCGCGTGGACATCTCCGACCGCGCCCACCCCACGCTCGCCGCGATCCTGCCGGACGCCTTCACGCCCGGCCCCAAGGACACGGCGCCCGGCGGCCCCAGCGCGCTGACGGCCGATGCCACGGGCAACGTCTTCTACGGCGACCCCGTCAGCGGCGGCGGCGGGCGCCTGCGCGAGATCAACCGCGCCACGCCGGCGCACCCCGCCTTCATCACGCTCTTGGGCCTGGCCGGCTCCAGCATCCAGGACGGGCCGGCTGCCACGGCGGGGCTGTCCACGCCCACCGGCATCGTGGCCTCGCGCACCAACCCCGGGGTGTTCTACTTCACGGAGTGGGGCGCGCAGAAGGGGCAGCAGCGGCTGCGCCGGCTGACGATCAAGGGCTAGGCAGCCCGGTGATCCGGCGCAGGATCGTGTCCACGTCGTCGTCGTCGAAGGCCCACAGCTCCCCGCCGGGCGTGTACGTGAGGCAGATCAGGCGGCTGAAGCCCGCCGTGCCTAGCGGGCCATCCACATGGGTGTACTTGTTGGTGCCCAGCACCGTGGCCGTGCCATCCGGCTTGACCAGCAAGACGCGGGTGTCCGAGCCGGAGGCATCGTAGTACTTGAGCACGTCCATCACGATCAAGTTGCCGTGCGGATCCACCGCCAGCGCGCTGGGCAGCGTCAGCGTGGTGCCCTTGAGGGTGAACGGCGCGGGCTTGCCGTCCGGGGTCACGCGCCAGATCTGGTGGATGGAGGAGTCGGTCAGGAACAGGTTGCCGCCGGCGTCTACGGCCAGGTCGTTGGCATACTTGAAGCCGCTGGCGCTTTTGGCAAGCAAGGTCGAGACCGTGCCGTCGGGCGCCACCTTGCGGATTTGGGTGCCGCTGGCCTCCAGCACCAGCAGGTTGCCCGCGGGATCGAAGGCCAGATGGTCTGGGTGGTTGAAGCGCGCCTGGGCCGCCGGCCCGTCCTGCACGCCGAGGGTGCCGTCGCCGGCAAAGGTCGTGACCCGGCCCGCCGGCGTGACTTTTCGGATGAGATTGTTGCCCGTGTCCGCGACGAGCAGGTTGCCCTGCGCGTCCCGCGCGATGCCCTGAGGGTCGTGGAACCGCGCGTCGGCACCGACGCCGTCCGCGTTCCCGCTCGTGCCGTTGCCCGCCAACGTGGAGACCAGCCCGTTCGCCGTCACCTTGCGGATCTTGTGGGTGACCAGCGCCGCCACGTAGGCCACCCCCGCGGGGTCAACCACCATGGCGCCCGGCCGGGTGAAGCGCGCGGCGGCGCCCGGGCCGTCGATGTCGCCGAAGCCCTGCCCGTTGAGCCGGACGTCGCCGGCGATCGTGCCCACCAGCGGGCCGTCGGGGTAGACCTTGAAGGGCATGGTGACGCTCAGGTTGCCGCTCTTGGCCGTGAGGCTGCCCTCGCCCGCGTTGCCGGCCACCAGCTGGCCGCCCTCCACGGTGGCGGCGCCCGTGGCCGTCCAGGTGACGTTGGCGGGGGCCACCGCACCGGTGGTGTCCTTGGCAAGAGCCACCAGCGGCAGCTTGGCGCCCGCGCGCAAGGTGCGCAGCGCCGGCGGCAGGAACAGGGCCGCGAACACGTCCACGTGCACCGCGTTGCTCTCGATGCCGCCCACGGAGACGCTCAGCGCGCCGCTGGCGGCGGCGTCCGGCAGCTTGACCACGATCGTGTGGTCGTCCACGCGGCGCGGGTTGATGGCCAGGCCGCCGCCCAGCGACACCGTGAACGTCACGCCCTCCGTGGCGCCGAAGTGGTCGCCCGTCAGCGTGACCTCCGCGCCGGGCCCGGCCGCCGTGGGGGCCAGCGAGGTGATCACGGGGGGCACGGTCGAGAGATCGAGGTCGGGCGCCTGCACGGTGGCGTCCGGGCTCACCTTCACGCCGTTGGCGTTGGCGCTGCCCAGCCCGGTCTTGCTGGCGACCAGCGAGAAGCTGCCCACCGGCACGTTGGCGATCGTGTACGCGCCCGCCGCGTCGGTCTTGGCCAGGTACGAGGTGCCGGGCACGAACACGTCCACGCCCAGGAAGTTGGTCACGCCGCCGGCCTTCGCGGCGGTGACCTTGCCCGTGATCGTGCCGGTGTGGGCCAGCTGCAGCGTGACGCCGCCGGCGCCGGGCTTGATGCCAAACGTGATGGCCTTCACGTTGTCCTGCTGGACGGCCTCCAGGTTCACCGGGCGGCCTTGCGGATCTTTCAATTCGGGGAAGCCGCCGTCGGCGTCCGTGAGCGCGACCAACCCGGTGTCGAGCAGGTGCCAGCCTCCGCCGTTGTTGGCGATGACGTTGCCCCCGTTGTTGGCAATCACGTTGCCCCCGTTGTTGGCGATGACGCCGGCCGAGGCATCTGAGAGGATGTAGGCGCGTACCTGCACGCCGGCCGCCGGGCGGCCGTCCAGCCCCAGCACGTGGCCGAAGGCGGTGGAGGTGGCGGGCTGCGAGGCGACGGGGCCGGGGGTGGCGGACCGCGCCGCGGTGGGACCGGTCGTGGCAAGCACCGCCGGCGTGGCGGTGGCGGTGGCCTTGGGGAGCTTGGGCGCGTTGACGGTGCAGCCCACCACCAACAAGGCGAGGGCCAGGGCGCCGCCGGCCGTGCGGCCAGGTCCAGGAGGTGCGGTCACGGCGAGGTCTCCTCGCTGGGAGTTATACCCGGCGGTACGCTTGGCTGGCAGGCGGGCATAAATTGCGCGGAGGGTTGGATATGCAGCGCTGGATCATGGCTTCGGTAGGGTTGGCGTTGGCCGGCTGCGCGCAGTTCGCGCCGCTGGAGGTCACCAAGACCCCCGCTCCGGAAAAGAAGGTTGCCGTGGTGGCCGCCGCCGGCCCGCGCGACCTCGCGGTGCTGGTCAGCGGCCCCGGCGACCTCGCCGCGAGCGGCAAGCTGCTTTCCGACGCCATGGCGGGCCAGATTCCGCCCGGGGGCGCGGCCGCCGGGTTGACGGCCGCGGGGCTCTCCTTCCGCGTGCAGGACGCCTCCGATGACCTGGTGCCCGTCGAGAAGGGCCGCGTGCAGCTCCAGACCCTGGCCGGCGTGGCCGTGGGCAAGCAACTGGCGACGGACGCCAACGGCAAGGTCACCTTGCCGGCCGTGCCGGAGGACCAGCTGTTGACGGTGATCGTGAGCTTCGCCCGCGCGGGCAAGCCCTACCGGCTGGCTTCCTTGGTGCCGCCTGGCCGGCCCACCGGCGTGCTGAGCGCGGACCCCATCAACACGATGATCGAGGCGCGCCTGCGCGACGTGCTGGGCACCCAGACCGGCGCCAAGCCGATCACCTTCGACCGGCTGGACAAGCTGCACGGCGTCTGCAACCGCTCCAACGTCTTCATCGCCACGGCCTCCTTGCGCGCCGACCGCGCGCTGGGCGACGCCACCAAGGACCTGAACGACGTCTGGACCGCGGAGATCGCCGCCAAGGTCAAGGACCCGACGGATTTGGCCGGGGTCAAGGGCTTCGTGGCGGACGTGAAGGCCGCCGTGGCGCCCGCGCCCAGCCCGACCCCCTAAATCAGCGGTGCCGCATAAGCGGCCAGCGCCTCGAGCAGCGGCAGCCAGCGTTCGGGGCGGCCGTCCGGCAGGGCGTCCGTGTCCAGGTACAGCAAGTCCGGGCCTACCGCCACGCACCAGACCGTCTGCAGCCCCAGCGCCTGCACGCTGGCGCGCTCGGCCCAGTCGCCCTCCACGCCGAGGTCCAGGATCGCGAGGCTCTCGCCGCTCGCGCCGACGGCGTCGGCGATGCCACGGCTGAAGACGCCCTGGCCGCGCACGGCGCTCCAGCCCCCGGGCGCGCGCTCCAGCCAGCTGCCCCGGTGCGCCTCCGTCACGGCCAGCGCCAGCGCCAGCACCGCCTCGCGGCGGTCCTCGCCGGTGGCC
>JAQBPE010000459.1 GCA_028287685.1 Cyanobacteria bacterium RYN_339
AGAAGTGCCGGCCCAGCGCGACCGCTAGCAGCCAGGCGCCCCACCCGAACGCCAACATGGCCGCCACGTAGTACCCCCACCTGCCGTTGTAGGCCCCGAACAGGCACGCCCGCAGCGCATCGACCATGTTGCTGACCGGCAGGTATGGGTGTGCCTTCGCGAACACGCCGCCGGTCAGCTCCACCGGGTAGGCGCCGCCGGCAGCGCCCAGCTGGAAGACCAGCAGCACGATCGCCACCAGCTTGCCGGCGTCGCCCAGGATCATGATCAGCGCCATCAGCGTGACCAGGAAGGTCACGGAGCCCAGCATGCAGATGGCATAGAAGGAGACCACGTGCGGCACCGGCACGTGCAATCCCAGCATGAGCACGGTGGCCAGCGTGACAGCCTGCGCCAACACGATCACCCCCGGCAGCACCACCTTGCTCCACATCCGGGCGCGCTGGCCCACGGCGCGGTTGGACTCCGGCAGCTTGATGAAGTGGAAGACGAAGGTGGTCATGACCGCGCCCATCCAGAGCGAAAGCGCCATGAAATAGGGCGCGAAGGCGACGCCGTTGCTCGCCACCGGCGCCAGCTGCGTCTCCGTGACCGTTACGGGCGTCGCCAGCTCCGCAACGCTGGTGGCGTCCGGTGCCGCGGCCAGCTTGCGATCCAACAGCGCCAGCCCCACCGCCAGGCGGCGCGAGCCCGCGGCCAGCTTGCCGCTGCCGTCTTGCAAGCGGTGGGCGCCCGTGTCGAGCCGCCCCAACCCGGTCGCCAACTCGCCCGTCTTGGCCGCCACCGTGCCGGCGCCGGCGTCCAGACGCCGCAAATCCGCTGCGGCAGGCAGCTTGGACTCCATCAGCCGCAGTCCGGCCCCTAACTTCTTCAGGCCGGCCGCGGCCTTCTGCACGCCGCCGTCCAGTTGGTCCTGCCCCCGGGCCAGCTCCGTAGCGCCGTGCGCGGCCTTGCCCAACCCGGCCTGGAGCTGCCCCGCGCCGGCTTCCAGCCGCTGGCCCCCAGCCTGGGCCTGGACCAGGCCCGTATGGAGGCGGTTCGCCCCGTCGGCGACCTGCGCCGCCCCGTCGCCCAACTGCCCACCCACGAACGGGACCTTGCGGGCGCCGGCCTCCAGTTGCTTGGCACCCGCCGCGAGGCGATCGCCGCCGGCTTCCAACTGGCCCAGGCCCTTGCCCAGCTCCAAGGTCCCCGCGGCCAGTTGCCGGCCGCCCGCATCCAACTTGGCGAGGCCCTGGTCCAGGGTGTGCACGCCGCCGGCCAGGCGCTTGCTGCCGGCCGCCAGGCGGTCCAGATCCGCGTTGGGCGGCAGCTTCGAGGTCATGAGCCGCACCCCGCCGGTCACCCGGCCCATGCCGTCCGTCAGCCGGTGGACGCCGCCCGCCACCTGGCCCGCGCCGACCGCCAGCCGGGTGGAGCCGCCGGCCGCGCGACCGGAACCGTCAACGAGTTGCCCGGTGCCGTCGCGCAGCTGGTGCGCCCCCTGGTCCAACTTGAAGGCGCCGTCCTTGAGCTGGCGCACGCCCGCCTTCAGCTTGCCGACGTTCGCCAGCATGACCTCCCAGCGCTTGCCGTCCAGCTGGTCGTTCACGCGGTTCGCCACCTCGCCGGCGAAGCGGCGGCCGATCAGGGCGGCGCTGTAGCTCGCGCCGGGGGCCGTCAGCAGTTCCAGCCGGTTGCCGCCCGGGTGTTGGCCGGGCAGGCTGTTGGCGCTGAACGTCGGTGGGATGATCAGGGCGAAGTAGACCTCCCCGCGCGCCAGCGCTTCGCGGGCGGCATCCGGGGTGGGCAGCGCTTGGAAGCGGAACGTGTGCTTCTCCAACAGCCCCTTAATGACGGTCCCGCCCACGTCCACATGCTGGCCCTGGTAATCCGCGCCCTGGTCCTGGTTCACCAGCGCGACGGGCAAATCGGGCAGGTGCCCGTAGGGGTCCCACACGCTGCTAAGGTACGTCACGGAGTAGACGGACGGCACCGCCACGATGGCCAGGCAGGCGCCCCACAGCTTGGGGTTGCCCCGCAACAGGCGCAACTCCGGCGTCACGGCTTGTCTGAACTCGGACCAGAACTTCACCCGCGGCCTCCTCTCGCCTGCCGACAGGGTAGCAGGCCAGTGGCGCTTCGCGCGCCGCTTGCCGTACGATAACGCCTATGGAACAAGCGGGCGGGGCGCGCAAATGGGCGCGCATGGGGGCGATCGCCGTCGCCTACGTGTTTTCGGCTTGGATTGCGAAGCTGATCGGCCTGCCGTCGGGGTACGTCACGGCCGTGTGGCCGCCCGCCGGCATCGCCCTGGCAGTGGTGCTGGCCTATGGCCCTGGCGTCGGACCCGCGATCTGGCTGGGCTGCTTCCTGCACACCGTGACCTACTGGCGCGGGCCCGGCGGCAGCCCGGCCGCGGACGTGGCGGCCTCCGCCGTGGTCTCGCTGGGTGCCGTGGCGCAGGCCTGCGCGGGCGCCTGGCTGATCCGGCGCGACAACGGGTTCCGCCCGGAGTTGGACGACGTGCTGGCCGTGCTGCGCCTGGTCTTGCTGGGCGGCGTGGTGGCCTGTGGCATCAACGCCGTGGTGGGCACCGCCATGCTCGCGGCCTCGGGGCTGGTGCCCGCCAATGGGTTGGCGTTGCACCTCCTGACCTGGTGGAGCGGCGACGCCGTGGGCGTGACCGTCCTCGCGCCCACGCTGCTGGTCTGGCTCGCCCCGCAGCCGCATCCGGAGCGGCCCCACCTGGCCGAGCTGCTGGGCTGGGGCGGCGCCTTGGCCGTCGCCACCTTCTACGGCTTCGGGGTGCTGGGCCATGGCTTCTTCTTCGTCCCCCTCGCGGTGTGGGCCGCCGTGCGCTTCCCCACCCGCCTGGCACTGACCGCCCAGACGGCGATCGCCACGATCGTGTTCGCCCTGACCGCCGCGGGCGTGGGCCCCTTCGCTGCGCTCCCCCGCTCCTCGGCCTTGCCCACGCTGGACGGCTGGATGATCTCGCTGGTCGGCAGCGCCATGTTGATCGTCGCCGCCTTTGCAGGCCAGCGCCGGGCGGCGCGCGAGCTGCACGACAGCTCGCAGCTGTTCACCTCGGTCGTGGAAAACCTACCCAACATGATCTTCGTCAAGGAAGCGCGCGAGCTCCGAATGGTGCTGCTCAACGCGGCCGGCGAGGCGCTGTTAGGCCGCCCGCGCGCCGAGCAGTTGGGCAAGAACGACGCCGACGTCTTCCCCCCGGACCAGGCCCGCTTCTTCGAGCAAAAGGACCGTGAGGCCCTGCGCCAGCGCAGCCTGGTAGACATCCCCGAGGAGGCGATCGACACCGCCGGGGGCACGCGCTACCTCCACACCAAGAAGGTGCCGATCATGGACGAGCACGGCGAGCCGCGCTACCTGCTGGGCATCTCCGAAGACATCACGGAGCTCAAGCGCGCCCGGGCCCAGATCGGCAGTCTGGACGCGGAGCTCGCCAGGCGCATCGCCGCGGAGGAAGAGCTGAAGCGACAGGACGAGCGACTGCGCATCATGGTGGACGCCGGGCACGCGTTTGCGGAAGCCAGCACGGACTACCCGCGCCTGATGGAGCTGATCGTGGCGCGACTGGGCGGGCTGCTGGGCGATCTCTGCGTGATCCGGCTGTTGGAGCCGGACGGCGCCTCCGTCGGCACCACCTTCATCCACCATGCCGAACCCGAGCTGGCGGACTTCGTGCGCGCGACCCTCCAACCCCAGAAGGTCGGCGAAGGCCTTTACGGCGACGCCTTCCTCCGGGGCGAGCCGATCTTCCTGCCCCAGGCCACCTCCGCGATGCTGAGGGCCAAGGTGGCCCCGGCGCACCGGCCCCTGTTCGAGCGCCTGGACGTCTCGTCCTTCATGTTCGTGCCGATGCGCGCCCGCGGCCGCACGGTGGGGGCGCTGGCGTTGTACCGCCTGATGCAGCCGTCGCGTCCCTTCGTTGACGCCGACCTGCACCTGGCGCAGGACCTGGGCGATCGCGCGGCGCTGGCCATCGACAACGCCCAGCTATACGCCCATTTGGAAGAGCGGGTGGCGGAACGGACGGAGGAGCTGCAAGGCGCCTACGGCCGGTTACAGGACCTGGACCGCATGAAGGACTCCTTCGTGGGCTCCGTCTCCCACGAGCTGCGCATGCCGCTCACCACGATCCTGGGCTATGCGGATTTCCTGGCGGAACAGGACCAGGGCCCGCTCAACGAGGAACAGGCCGATTTCGTCGAACAGATCCACCGCGGCGCCACGCGCATCCGGCGGATCGTCGACGACCTGCTGGACTTCGCGAGCATGGATGCCGGCACCTTCGGCCTGCGGCGCAACGACGTGGATCTGGGCGCCATCTGCCGCGAGGTGGCCGCCAGCATGCGGCCGCAGCTGGACGAGGGCGGGTTGGAGCTCGAGCAGACGTACCCGGAGGAGCCGGTGGTGCTGCACGTCGACGCGGAGCGCATCGGCCAGGTGGTGTTGAACCTGCTCTCCAACGCCGTGAAGGCCACGCCGGCCGGCGGGCGGGTCTCGCTGCGCCTGGTGGTGGAGCCCACGGGGGTCCGCTGCGAGGTGGCCGACACGGGTCGGGGCATTCGCCCGGAGGACCAGTCGAACCTGTTCCAGCGCTTCCGGAGGCTGACGGGCTCCTTGAGCGGAACGGGGCTGGGCTTGAGCATCAGCAAGGCGCTGGTGGAGGCGCACGGGGGCAGCATCGGGGTCGCAAGCGAGCC
The DNA here is from genome assembly GCA_028287685.1 of Cyanobacteria bacterium RYN_339. Classification (GTDB taxonomy): domain Bacteria; phylum Cyanobacteriota; class Sericytochromatia; order S15B-MN24; family JAQBPE01; genus JAQBPE01. The sequence continues at coordinate 4,713 of JAQBPE010000459.1, forward strand.
CGGCAAGGGCAGCCGCTTCTGGTTCACCTTGCCCACCCCGTGAAACCTGGATTAAATACGCGTTTGCCCCGTTGACAGGCCCCCGGGCCGGACCTAAGATGGGCCCATCCTGAAGGGGAGTAGCCGCCGGCCAAAATAGCCGGACCCCGCATTCGTCAAGACGGTCGGTACCCGACCCGGATGCGAGGCACAACGCGAGTTTTGTGCGCGAGACCTTCACCAGCCCACCCCGGGCGTATGGTGAAGGCTTTTTTATGCCTGTCGCCTGCGTCCATGTGCAGGAGGAATTGCGCATGGAACCTACATTCTGGCTCGCGCTCACCAACGTCGTGGCGCTCAACATCGTGCTCTCCGGCGACAACGCGGTCGTGATCGCGATGGCCGTGCGGCGCTTGCCGCCCACCCTGGCCCGCAAGGCCGCGCTGGTCGGCGCGGTCGGCGCCATCGGCCTGCGGGTCGCCTTCACCGCGCTCGCCGCGGTCTTGCTGGCCGTGCCCTTGCTCCAGGCCGTCGGTGGCGTGGTGCTCTTCTGGGTGGCCGCCAAGCTGCTCGCCGGTGACGGTGAAGAGGGCGACGGCGCGGCGGTCGAGGGTTTCTGGCCGGCGGTGCGCCTGATCGTCTGCGCGGATCTGGTCATGAGTCTGGACAACATCCTGGCCGTAGCTGGCGCCGCGCACGGCAGCATGCCGCTGCTGCTGGCTGGTTTGGCGATCAGCATCCCGCTGGTGCTGGGTGGCAGCGCGGCGATCGCCGGCGCCCTGAAGCGTTGGCCGGTGCTCAACCTGGCCGGCGCCGGCCTGCTCGCGGCCACGGCCGGCCGCATGATCGCGGAAGACCCGCTGGTCCACGCCTGGCTGGCTACCCCGGTGGCGAGCCTGGCCCCGCTGCTGGGCGTCGCGCTGATCGCCCTGACCCACAAGCGCGCCCAAGTGGCGTAAAGGAGCTCGACATGCCTATTTCGCTTAAAAAAGGTTCCAAGATCTCGCTCGCCAAGGCGGAGCCGCGCCTGGAGCGCGTCCACGTCGGCCTGGGCTGGGACGTCCGTCCTGGCGGCGGCGCGGCCTTCGACGTCGACGCCAGCGTATTCCTGCTGGGCGACGGCCGCAAGGTCCGCCGCGACGAGGACATGGTCTTCTACAACAACATGCGCTCCAGCTGCGGGGCGGTCATCCACAAGGGCGACAACCGCACGGGCGCGGGCGGCGGCGACGACGAGGTGCTGGTGGTCGACCTCAAGCGCCTGCCCGAGCCGATCACCGCGCTCGCAATCTGCATCTCGATCCACGACGCCGACGCGCGCCGCCAAAGCTTCGGCCAGATCGACAACGCCTTCATCCGCCTGGTAGACGTGCAGACCAACATCGAGGTCGCCCGCTTCGAGCTGGGCCGCCAGGCGCCGTCCGACACGGCCCTGCTGTTCGGCGAATTGGGCCGCGGTGCGGACGGTTGGACCTTCCACGCCGCCGGCGAGGGCATGGGCGGGGACCTGGCGTCGTTGGCCGAGCTGTTCGGCGTGGAGGTGGCTTGAAATGGGCGTATCGTTGAAGAAGGGCGAGGGCATCTCGCTGCGCAAGGACGACCAGCTCGACGAGGTCATGCTGGGGCTAGGCTGGGATGCCGCGCGCGGCTGGTTCGGCCTGGCGCCGCGCATCGACCTGGACGCATCCTGCATGATGCTGGGCCGCGACGGCCGCATCCGGGACGCCGTGTGGTTCCGCCACCTGCGTTCGAAGGATGGCAGCGTGCGCCACTCCGGCGACAACCTGACCGGGGCCGGCGACGGCGACGACGAGATGATCCGCGTGCGGCTGTCGGAGGTACCGGCCGACGTCGAGGCGCTGGTCTTCACCGTCACCAGCTACTGGGGGCAACGCTTCGCCCGCGTGCAAAACGCCTTCTGCCGCCTGGTGGACGTCCGCACCGGCCGCGAGATCGCCCGCTATGACCTGGCCTGCCAAGGCGACCACACCGCCTTGATCATGGCGCGGTTGGAGCGCTGTCCGTCTGGCTGGCGGCTCGTGGCTATCGGGGAAGCCTGCCAGGGGCGGACCTATAAAGACCTGGCACGAGCTTAGTCGGTCGGCCGCCGGCATTCACCTGTAGGGTGTGCTTCGCCGTGGGGCGACGGGGCGAAGGGCGATGGGACGGCTGGGGTGCGGGAGGGGCCGCGGAAAGCATTACGTTACAACTCAGGGAGGGGTTAGTTGCGGTGGCCTAGGCGATGGCGGACGAACCTTCCAGAAAATCATATTGGAAATGCTAGAAAATCGAGAAAAATCGGAAACGGGCAGCTTCGAATCAGGACAGCAAGCGACGTTTCCGGAATTTCGCGATTTTCCAATTCTGTTTTTCGGTACCGGAGCAAGGTGCTGGTCTATCCGTCCGCCTTTCCCTATGCGGTGACACGCCACGGCCTCCCCTTCACCCGGCCGACCTTGAGCCTGGAGCCACGAGCCCCACGGCAAAACCCACCCTACAGGTCAATGCCGGCGGCCCACCGAAAGCTACAACCCCAACTCCCACGTCTGCCCAACCAAATCCGCCCCAAAGCTTCGGTGCGGCGCCGATTCCACCAACTGGAACCC
>JAQBPE010000484.1 GCA_028287685.1 Cyanobacteria bacterium RYN_339
GGGCGGCGGCGGCGGCACGGAGGCGACCGAGGCGCCGGGCAGCGTGAAGTTCTGGCCGGAGTAGATCAGGTTGGGGTCCTGGATCTTGTTCTTGTTCAGGTTGTAGATCTCGCGCCAACGGTTGGAGTCGCCCAGCAGGCGCTGCGCGAGCTTCGTCAGGCTGTCGCCGTTCTGCACCGTCACGGTGCCGCCCAGCGGCACGGGGGTGTAAGGCACGGCCGGGGCGGGCGCGGGCGCGGGGGTGGGCGAGTCCGGGGCGGCGCTGCCGGGCGCGTCGAACACGCGGCGGGCGTTGGTGAAGTAGTGGTAGGTGGCCAGGTCGACGATCTTCACATGGTCGCCCGTGTGCGGCGCGTGCAGCACCTTGCCGTTGCCGATGTAGATGCCCACGTGGCTGGCCGGGTTGCCGTGGAAGACCAGGTCGCCCGGCTTCAAGGCGTTCATGCTGACGCTGGTGCCATGCCGCTGCTGGCTGGCGGCCGTGCCGTCCAGGTTCAGGCCGGCCAGGCGCGCGGCCTGCTGCACGAGGCCGGAGCAGTCGACGGGCGAGGGGCCGCGCACGGTGCCGCCGTGGCCGGCGCCGTAGACGTAAGGCTGGCCCAGGAAGCGCATGGCCTGGCGGATGAACTCATCGGCCTTGTTGCCGGGCAGGGCGCCGCCGGCGAGCGGGGCTGCCGCGGAGGCCTGGCTGGGGTGGAAGCGGTCCACCAGGGAGTCCACGCCGCGCTCGACCTGGTCGTTGGCCCACTGCAAGAGCCGCCCGCCCACCGGTTGGGGGGCGTAGCTCTGGGTGCCAGCGATGCCGTCGAAAAGCGCCATACCGTTCCATCGGTAAAGCTTGCAGGAAGCTTGTCTTAAATTACGCTTACGAAGGGTTGGCCAAAGGCGTGTTTCTTTAAATCCAGGTTTACGAGAGCTTAATTCGAAGATAACCAAGTAATTGAAGTAAAGGGCGATTAAAGATTCAGCTAAACCAAGTTGAACAAGAGGAGTCTCCGATGAGCATCCAGATCGGCCCCCGTCCCACCCTGCTCCCCGTCCGTGCGGCGGCGGCGCCCAGCGCGAACAACGCGCCGGCGAAGGACGAGAAGGGCCATGGCGTGCAAATCGGTGTGGGTACCGCCGACATCCTCTGGAAGCTCCTGGCGCAGAGCGGCAAGGCCGACGACCTCAAGGAGCTGACCAAGGCCAAGAGCCAGGACGAGGCCCTGGGCACGTTGATCTCGAGCGTGGCCGTGTTGGCCGTCGAGGGCACCGGCGTGAAGAACCTCGACAAGCAGCTCCACGACAACTACAAGGGCACGATCGACAAGTACGTCACGGACCCCACCGCCAACAAGATCCTGAACGGCATCGGCAACATCTTCGGCGACAAGGTCGCCTCCGTCCTGATCGCCGCGGCCGTGGGCGACTTGGCGACGATCGTGCAAGACGTGCGCCGCGACCCCGCGATGTCCGCCCAGATGAAGGCCGACCCGGCCGCGTTCGGCAAGGCCGTGCTGGCCAAGGCCGGCGCCAACCTCCCCAAGGACATCGCGAGCGCCTTCATCACCACCAAGATCAAGGACATCCCCGTGATCGGCTGGTTCTCGTTCCTGATCGCGCCCTTCATCGTCAAGCACGTGATGGGCTAAGCCAGGGCGTTATTCCAGGGTCGGCGGCGGCGCGGGCAGGGCCGGCGTCGGGAACAAATCGGCCGGGAACAGCTCCCAGTCGAGGTCCGTGCCGTCATCCAGCTTGACCGTCGCGAAGCGCGGGCGGGCGGGGTCGAACTCGACCTTGCCCAGGTGCTTGCCGTCCTCGGTGGAGACCAAGGACGCGTCCGGCTTGGACGACATCATCGACCCGACCACCTGCAGGCGCACCTTGCCGGCCACGTTGGTCAGGCCGAACGCGCCCGTCTTGGCGGCCTCGTCGAACGAGAGGTCGTACAGGAACTTCTCCGCGCCCTCGGCCGTGTCCGCCGTCAGGCTGCCGCCGCCCTTGAAGCTGCTCTTGCCCGGATCCAGGTGCAGGTGGCTCTCCCAGTCGAACGCGACCTTGGGCACGCTGGCCTTCACGACCCAGTGGGTGGGCACCAGGAAGCTGCCGCCGGGATAGGCTTCCGGCTCGTTGAACTGGCCGTCCAGCTTGATCGCGAGCTTGGCGTCGCCGCGCGGCTTGATGTCCAATTTGACGTTCACGGCCTCGACCACGTTGGGGTACTCGCCGCCGAAGACCTTGAAGGGCGGCGGCGGGGGCGGGGTCCACTCCTGCATCGGCTGGTCGTCGTAGGTCTGGTTGTCGCACGGCGGCGGCGTGTAGTACATCATGGGCTGGGTGCTGTTCAGCGAGTAGGCGACCGGGCTGGGCGACGCCGGCCGGGGCGTGGGGGTAGGCGCGTACGACGACCGCGGCGTGGGCGTCGGCGACGGCGCGTAGTAGGTGGGCTTGGGCGACGGGTAGTACGACGCGGCGTACGACGGGTAGTACGACGGGTAGTACGACGGCGCGTACGAGGGGTAGTACGACCCGTAAGGCGAGGGCGACGGGTAGTAGCCGTACGAGGGCTCGGCCGTCGGGTAGTTGCCCCACATCGTCGGCTGGGGCGTGGGGTAGTAGCCGTACGACGGGTAGGGCTCCGGCGTCCAGGGGCACGTGGGCATGGCGGGCATGGCGACGGGCGCGGGCGCGAACATGCCGCCGCCCGACTGCTGCGACGTCCAGCCGCCCGTCACTTCCACCGTCAAGGTGCCGGTGGTGCCGTCCTTGCAGCGCACGATCGTGATCTCCCAGCTGCGTGTGCGGCCCTTGTTGAGGAACTTGAAGGCCAGCTCCGCGTCGGGGCTCTTCACGCCCGTCAGCTCCTTGGTCTTGTCGTCGAAGGTCAAGGTGGCGTTGCCCTGCTCGCTGATGCCGGCCAGCTCGTAGGAGGCGCGCAGCCCGGTCGAGGTGATGGCCTGCACGCCCTGGCTGGGGCCCTGGATGAAGGCGCTCTGCAGCGACAGCGTGAGGTCCTTCAGGCTGCTGGCGACCTGGCCGAGGCCCACGTTCTTCGACAACGAGAAGGTCTTGGTCATGGCGTTGACCTTCTGGACCTTGGTCTGGTAGCTGACCGGGCCGGCCTTGGGGGCGGTGGGCGCCTGGCCCAGCGCACAGCCGCACACCGCGAGGGCGGTCAAGAGGGCGGCTGGCACGCGGGGGTGGAGCGTGGGGCGCATGGGCGGCTTCCTCTTCGGTGAACGATAACGGCTGCTATCTCCGTTCCCCGAAGTGACCTCGCTTAACCCTCGGTCGGTTGTTGTGGCAACACCAGGCGGAACTCGCTGCCGCGGCCCGGGACGCTCTCCAACTCGACGCGCCCGCCGTGGGCCTTGGCCGTCTCCGCCACCAGCGCCAGCCCCAGGCCGCTGCCGGTGGTCGTGCGCGTCAGCTCGCTGCCCACGCGGTAGAAGGGCTCGAAGACCTTGGCCTGGTCCTCCGCGGCGATGCCGGGGCCGAAGTCCTGCACGGCCAGCGCCACGCCGCCTTCCGCCGGCAGCGCGCTGACGACCACGCGCCGGCCGGCGGCGGCGTACTTGGCGGCGTTCGCCAGCAGGTTGATCATGGCCTGCACCAGGGCGTCGCGGTCCACCGGGGCGATCACGGGCACCGGGGCGTGCAGCTCGACCGTGAGCCCCGCCAGCTCGAGCGGCCCCTGCACGGCCGTGAGCGCCTCCGCCAGCAGCTCGCGCACGTCGACCGGCTCGAAGCGATAGGCCTTGCGGCGGCCGCTGATGCGCGCGTAGTCCAGCACGTTCTCGATCAGGCGGCCCAGGCGCTCGCTCTCGCCCGCGATGGTGGCGAGGTAATGGCGGCGCTTGGCGGGGTCGGTCACGACGTCCTGGGCCAGCATCTCCGCATACAACTGGATCGTGGTCAGCGGCGTGCGCATCTCGTGGCTGACGGCCGAGACGAAGTCGGACTGCGCGAGGGCGATCGCGCGCTGGTTCAGGATCGCCCGCAGGTCACGGGCGGCGCAGGTGCCGCGCACCAACACCATCCCCAACAGCAGCGCCAGCACGGGCACGTGCCGGCGGTTGCCCTCGGCGTCGGCCCAGTCCATGCCCTCGTCCGTGGCCTCCAGGACGAGGTGGACCGCCCCGGCCGGCAGGTTCACGTTGGGGTGGAACTGGACGTGGCGCTGGTACAGGCCGGGCCACTGCACCAACCCGCCGAGGTCCCGCAGGGCGAGCGCTTGCAGGGGGATGCCATAGGTGCCGGTGCTGGCGATGAAGCCGAGCACGCCCTGGTCCAGGTTGCCCTTCACGTAGAAGTTGGCGGGGTGCGGCGCGAAGCCCGCCATGTCGCCGAGTTTGCCCGGCAGGCCGTTTTGCAGCACGGAGGTGACGAAGCGGTCCAGGCCGCGGCGCATGGCGCGCAGGCGCTGGCCTTCCGCACCGAGCACCAGGGGCGCGGGGAACTGCGCCGAGACGTCGGGGCGCCAGGTCGCCAGGTGGATCGTGACCGAGACTTCGCGGGTGGCCCTGGTCTTGGGCTCCTGAACGCGCTGGCGCATCGTCAGGACGCGGTCGGGGCTCAGGTAGTAGGCCCGGCTGACCAGGTTGGACCGGAGCATCTCGGCAAGCGTGGCGTCCGGGTTGCCGGTGGGCAAGGGCAAGGTGGGGCGCGGCAGGACGGCGACGTAGTCGTTCGCGATTTCGCGCCAGACGGGGGACATACGTTCCTCGAGCAGCGCGATGGAGGCCAGGCGATCGCCGTATTCATCCGTGCGGAACGCCCAGAAGGCGGTGCCCCCCGCCGCGCCCAGGTAGATCGCGGTCCAGACCACGTTCCAGGCCAGCATGGCCGTGACGGGTGGCTTCCAGCCGCGGATCACCAGCGGCGTGGTGACGGCGTGCCAGGTCCCGTGCACCGCGCGCGGCACGGGGCGCCAGGCCCAGCGCACCCCGCGCAGCACGGCGTCGCGCGCGGCCGCCACGGGCAGCGGCCGGTTCAAGACGGCCCACACGCCCATGTTACGGCTCTCCCAGCTGGTCGAGGCCCACGAAGCGGTAGCCGCGCCCGTGCACGGTCAGCAAGTGGTGGGGCCGGTCCGGGTCCACCTCGATCGCCTGGCGCAGCTTCACCACCAGGTTGTCCACGGTGCGCGGGTTGACCACCTGGTCGCGGCCCCACACCGCGTCGAGCAGCGCATCGCGCGAGACGATCCGGCCGTCCGCCCGCAACAGCGCGGCCAGCACCTCGATGGCGCGGGTGGGCACGTCCACCCGCTTGCCGGCGCGGCGCAGTTCCAGGCGCTGGAAGTCCACCGTCACCACGCCCAGCGTCATCGCGGCCAGCGCGCGCGGGGTGGCCGGCGCGGCGCGGCGCAGCACGGCCTGGATCCGGCCCATGAGCTCGAGGATCGAGAAGGGCTTGGTCACGTAGTCGTCCACGCCCAATTCGAAGCCCAGCACCTTGTCGAGCTCCGCGCCCTTGGCCGTCACCATGATCACGGGCAGCGTGTGGCCCTCCGCGCGCAGGGTGCGCAGCACGTCGTAGCCGCTGGCGCCCGGCAACATGACGTCGAGCAGCACCAAGTCCGGCTGGGCGGCGCGGGCCTTGGCCAGCCCCTCCGGGCCGGTCTCCGCGGCCAGGACCTCGTAGCCCTTGGCCGTGAGGAGGTCCACCAGCCCCGCCCGGACGGGGGCTTCGTCTTCAACGATCAGGATGCGCGTGCTCATACGAGCAGTCTAGCTCGGGTCCGGCGCGGGTGCGTCATCGGGCCGTCGGCCGCCTGTCATGTGCATGTCATGCAACCTACAAAACGTATTCCGGGATGCCCACGATCGGCTTCTCGCGCCGCGCGATGCTCACGAACTGGTAGTTCGGCGCGCGCGGCTCCGGCTCGCAGTCGCCCACGAACTGGGGCAGCGCCGGCATGTAGGCGATTTGCGTGCTGTATTCGTAGAGGTGGGCCAGGTAGGGCGGGTTGCAGCCGGCGACGGCATCGTCGCTGCCGGGGTCGTAGAACGCCAGCAGCTCGTGGGTGGTGAAGTCCGTCGGCGGGACCAGCAGGGGCGGCTGGCCCAGCGCGCGGGCGAAGAAGGCCTGGGCCTCCGCGGCCGTGCGCAACCGCACGGTCGCGGGTTGGTAGAACAACCCCGCCGTCGTCTCCACCGGCTGCAGCGTGAGAAACGGCAGCTCCTGGTAGGGGAGGGCCGCGGAGGGCGTGGGCGTGGCGGGGCGGACCGCCTGGCTGGGACCCGGCGTGGTCGGCGGCGCGGTGTGTGGGACGGGGGTGAGCGGGCGCGTCACCTGGATCACGGGTGTCGGCGTGGGGTGGGCCGTGGGCAGGGGCACCGGCCCGGGCGTCGCGACCGCCTGGGCCGGCGGCGAGGCCAGCGTGCTTGCCGAGCCGCGCGTGGGCGAGGCGGCCACCGTGGTGGGGACGCCGTTGATGTCTTCCGTGCAGCCTGCCAACAGCAGCAGGGCCAGCATCCAGGCGCGAGGGCTCATACTGGGAGCTTACCCGGCGGCGCGTGGCGCCAATCTACTTCGTCAGCGTGCCGCGCAGCTCGCCCGTGGGGTGGGCCGAGGTCTTGACCAGCACGTAGACCTTGCCTTGCTCCAACGCGTCGACGGCGACCTGGTTCAAGGGCTTGTCGGCGTCGGCCGCGTTCCAGGTCAGGCGGAAGGTGGTGCCGTTCAGCACCATCACCTTGGCCAGGCTGTCGTCGCTGGAGTAGTGCAGCTCCGCGCCGCTGACGGTGTCGCCGGCCGGCAGGCCCGCCACCGTGCCGTCGAGCGTCAGCGTGCGCCGGTCGGCCGCCAGCGTGGCCGCGACCGATCCGGTGGCGGTGGTGGTGACGGCCGGGACCACCGACGAGCCCTTCAAGGCGGATTGGAAGGTGTCTTGCAGCCCCACGGTGGCGGTGGGCACCGGCGTGGGCGAGGTGCCGGGGGCGGTGGGCGTGGGCGACGGGGTCGGGCTGGCGTTGGGCGCCGGGGTCGGGGTGGGGCTGGCGCCCGTGGTCGGGCTCGCCGACGGCGTGGCGCCGCCGCCGGTGAAGGGACCGCCTACCACGGCGTTGAGGTCCTTGACGCTCTTGGCGAGCGCCTCCGTGCGGCTGATCATGTCGTCGGGCTTGGCCGGGTCGGGCGGCGTGGCGGCCGTCAGCTCGCCCTGGATCGCGGCCACGGCCTTGGCGTAGGCGATCGCGTCGTAGGGGATCGTGCCGCCCTTGGCGTGGGCCACCAGCGTGAAGGTCAGCATGGTGCTCGCCAGGTCGATGTCGGAGCTCAGCGACTGGCCGGCCTTGGCGAGCGTCTCCAGCGAGGCGTTGACGCCTTCCGGCGTCTTGATCTTCACGCTCACGCGCACCAGCTTGTCCACCGGCAACTGCCCCACGCTGTACTTGCCGTCGCCGTCCGTCTTGCCCTGCGGGTGGGTGGTCTGCTGCGCATCGAGGTCCACCGTGAACACCGGCGCCTGGGCCACCGCGAGGTCGGAGAGCAGCTGCACCCGGTAGCTGCCGGGCTTGGTGTCGCGCCGGGCGAAGACGCGGCCGCCGATCGCCGAGCCGTTGGTCAGCGTGACGCCCGGCGAGCTGGTCGTGGGCTTCTTGCTGGTGCCCGGCTTGGGCGACGAGGACGTGCCCGGGGTGGTGGGGCCGCACGCGGCGATCGCGGCCACCAGGGCCAGGGCGATCAAGCGGGGGTTCGGGGCCATCGGTTGGTTCCTCAAAGGCTCAGGTAGCGGATCGTGTGGTGGCCCGTGTCGGCCACGTAGAGCCGGCGCCGGTTGGGATCCCAGGCCAGGCCGCCCGGGTGCGAGAGTTGCGTGGCGAGGGTGCGGGCGGGGCTCGCCAGCTGCAGCCGGTCGTGGCCGGTGTCGGCCACCACCAGGCCGAGGCCGTCGACTACCGCCAGCGCGGCGGGCTGGGCGAAGCCGCTGGCGAAGGTCGTGATCAGGTAGGGGTCGGCGGCCGAGCCCGCGGCCTTGGCCAGCACCACGCGGCCATCGCCGGCGCAGGCCACGTAGAACGCGTCGCCCATGGTGGCGATCGCCCCGGGCAGGTTCAAGGCGGCGTCGGAGCCCTTGCCGTCCGCGGCGCCGGCGGTGCCGCTGCCGGCCACGACGGTGGGCTTGAAGGCATTGCTCTTGCTCACCACCGTCAACTGGTGCCCGCGGCCGTCCGCCACCAGGACGTCGCCCTCGGCGGTGAACGCCAGGCCGCGCGGGTCGTCCAGGATGGCGTCCACCTTGACGGCGGCGCCTTCCTGCGAAAGCCTGAACAGGGCATGGTGGCTGGCGTCCGAGCCGATCAGCGCGTCCGGGCCGGTGGCCAGCTGCAGCGGGAAGCCCAGGCCCCCGGGCCGGATCGTGGTGACCGGGGCGGTGATGTCGTCCAGGTCGATGCGGCGCACGACCTGGTTGCCGTCGTCGGAGACGAACAGGTAGCGCCCCTGCGGGCCCAGGGCCAGGGCGCCGGGCGCGTTGAACGCGGCTTGCATGCCGGGGCCGTCGGCGCTGCCCGCGGCGTTCGTGCCGGCCAGGATCGGCAGGGTCGGGCTCGGCGTGGCGGTGGGGGTGGCTTGGGGGGCCGGCGTGGCCGTGGGGGTGCTCGTGGTCGTGGTCGTGGCCGTGGGCGCCGGGGTGGGGGTGGGCAGGTTCACCATCATGGCGTCGGCCTGCTTGACCATGGCGTCCGGGTGGGCCACGTCCGGCACGTCCACCAGCTTCTGGAGGATCGCGTTCGCGTTCGTGTGGAAGGTCTCGAGGTCCAGCCCCGCCAGGGGACGCGTGCGCACGGCGATCACGGCCGCCATGGTGGTCGCCAGGTCGACGTCGGCGCTCGCGGCCTTGGCCGTGTCCGCCACGGTGGCGAGCACGCCGGGGTGCCCGTCCGCGGTCTTCACGCTGACCTGGACCAGGCACACGCCGCGCGGCAGGCCCTTGAGCTCGTAGTGCCCCTTGGCGTCCGTGGTGGTGCGTGCCACCAGCTTCTTGTTGGCGTCCACCACCAGCACCGTGGCGGCCGCGAGCGGCCGGGTGGCGATGGCCTGCAGGTAGCGCTTCACGGCGCTGGCGCCGTCTTGCGAGATCAGGCCCGCGCCGTCGTTGGTGATCAGGCTGGCGCCATCCTGCGAGATGATGCTGCCGCCGTCATTCGAAATCAGCTGGTTGGTAGCGCTCGCGGTCATGCCACTGGGCGCCAGCACGGTGCCGGCCAGGCTGCTGGTGGCGGCCGCCGGGGCGGGGGCGGCGGCCTTCTTGCCGCTGGTCAGCGTCACCACGGCGCCGTCCGGCACGACCGCGCAGGCGGCGAGCGTCAGGAGCGGTAGCCACCATGTCCGGCGAAGCAACATCGAACCTCCCCCGGGCAAGCAAGCCGTTCTGTTATACCCCACCCTGGGCGGCCCGCTCCTGGCGGCGGCGATCGCAGGCCTGGAGCGCCTTTCGCTTGGCCTGGTCGTCCATGCCCATCCAGCCGCCGATCTCCGCCAGGTTGCGGAAGCAGCCCAAACACACCCGGCCGGTAGGGTCGAGCTGGCAGACGTTCACGCATGGAGAGGGCACGCTCATGCCCTCATCGTACAGGGTATATCGCCCCCATGGCAGACCCCTCCAAGGCCGTGCGCGAGAACGTCCCCGGCGCGTTCTTCGTGGACAGCACCTGCATCGACTGCGATACCTGCCGGCAGCTCGCGCCGCGCACCTTCGCGGAGGCGGGAGAGCACTCGTACGTGGCCATGCAGCCCCAGGGCGAGGACCTGCGCGCCGCCTTCCGGGCGCTGGTGGCCTGTCCCACGGCCTCGATCGGGACGCTTGGGGAGAACCTGGCCCGCGAGGCCATGGCGGAGTTTCCTTTGGCGTTGGAGCCGGGGATCGCGTACCTGGGCTTCGCGTCGCGCGACTCGTACGGCGGCAGCAGCTACCTGGCCGGCAGCTGGATGATCGACGCGCCGCGCTACCACCCGGCGCTCTTTACGCGCATCGAGAAGCTGGAGTTTATCTTCCTCACGCACCGCGATGACGTGGCCGACGCCGCACGCTATGCGGCCCACTTCAAGGCCAAGCGGGTGATCCATGAAGGGGACCTGGACGCCATGCCGGACGCGGAGATCGTGCTGCGCGGGGACGAGCCGGTGGAATTGGCGCCGGGCTTCCTGGCGATCCCCACGCCGGGGCATACGCGGGGGCACTGCGTGTTGCTGCATGACGGCGTGCTGTTCTCCGGCGACCACCTGGCCTGGGACCGGGCGGCCGGGCAGGCGAGCGCGCACCGCGACGTGTGTTGGTACTCGTGGGAGCAACAGCGGCGTTCGATGGAGCGGCTGCTGGACTACGAGATCCGGCGGGTGTTGCCGGGACACGGACAGGCGTTCGAACTGGCGCCGGCGGCGATGCGGGCGGAGCTGGCGGCATTGGTCGGCCGAATGTAAGGCTGCTACGACCGCATCAAGGCCGCGGCCCGCTGGCCCAGGGCGATCGCGTAGTTCATGCCGCGGTCCTGGGGGTAGATGTGGGCCATGTTGGCCAGGAACAGGCCGGGGGCCGACGTCGCCAAGGGCGGCATCACCCGCGGGTAGCCCGGCGGGATCACCGGCTGGGTGAAGGCGTCGCGGAAGACCCAGCGCGCCTGCACCCACGATGGCTTGAAGGCCGGGTTGAAGCGCGTCAGGGCCGGCAAGAAGGCCTCCAGCACCGCCGCGTCCGGTAGGGCGTAGAACGGCTCGTCCGGGCCCAGGTAGCGGCTGAGGTACACGACGTGCTTCCCGCCGTACCGTTCGGGCGAGATCAGGTTGGTGTGCTCGATCAGGGCGCCGAAGGGCACGTCCAGGTCGTTCACGTTGATCCAGTAGTAGGGCGTGAGCGGCCGGTCCAGCGTCAGGACGGCGACCACCGCCGCGCGGTAGGGCAGGCGCTCCAGCCGGCCACGCTCGTCGGGCGCCAGGTGCGGGCCCGCCAGGCGCAGCAGTGGCCGCGTGGGCAAGGCCACCAGCACGCGCTCGTAGGGGCCGTAGCCGGAGACGTGCCAGCCCGGCGTCAGCTCCGTGGCCTCCACGCCCAGGTGGATGCGCGCGCCATGCTTCGTGGCGTCCGCGGCCAGGGCCTCGTGGAAGCGCTGGAAGCCGCCGCGCATGTAGCCCAGCCGCTCGCCATGCTCGCGCGAGCTGCCGCGCAGCGTGATCTTGCCCCAGATCCAGGCCGCCGAGACCTTGTCCGCGTGCGGGCCGAACTTCTTGGCAAGCAGCGGCCACCAGATGACGTCGAGGCCCTTGGCGCCGAACGTTTCGCGCAGCCAATCCACGGCGGTGCGGTCCTCCAGCGCGGCCACGTCCGTTTGGCGCCGCGCGGCCAGCACGCCCAACCCGAAGCGCACGCGCTCGCGGAACGGCAGGGGCGTGAAGCGCAGGAGGTCCAGCGCGCCGCCGAACGCGTGCAGCCGACCGTCGCGCAGCGTGCCCATCTTGCTGGGCAGCCACTGCAGCTCGTCCGCCAGCCCCAGCTCCGCCGCCAGCGCGCGGAAGGCCGTGTCATGGGTGAACAGGTGGTGGTAATAACGCTCCAACGGGTCGCCGCCCACGTCGAAGCCGCGCGCCAGGCCGCCCACCTCCGGCTCGCGCTCGAAGACGTCCACGGCGTGGCCGCCTTTGGCGAGGTCGCGGGCCGCGGCCAGGCCGGTCAGCCCGGCGCCCAGCACGGCGATCCTGGAGGAAGTAGCCATGGGCTGCTTGTACCCCGGGCAGCGTGGTACCGTTTGGATCATGAAGCTCGATCGTTCGCTGTTGTTGCTGTTGGGCCTGGGCCTCGTCGCTCGCTTGCTCTACGCCTGGTTGGACCTCCAGACCTACGCCTCCTTCGACATGGAGAGCTACCAGGTGGTCCAGGGGATCGTGCGGCATGGCGGCAACGTCTACGCCGAGACCTCACGCTACAACTACAGTCCGCTCTGGAGCTGGATCTTGGGCGTGTTGGACTTCTTCCAGCGCGCCACGGGCCTGCGCGCCCACCTGGCGATTTGCGGCTTCCTGACGGGCGTGGACGCCGCCACCTGCTGGCTGTTGGCGCGCCTGGCGATCGCCCACGGCCTGTCCGCGCGACACGCCGTGCTGGCCTTCTGGCTGAACCCGATTTCGATCCTGCTCACCGGGCTGCATGGGCAGTTCGACAACCTGGCCGTGCTGGGGCTGTTGGCCTGCCTGTGGGTGCAGTCGACGGGCAAGGCGCGCGGCTGGGCCTGGGCCTGCGCCTCGGCGGCGGTGCTGGTCAAGCAAATCGTGCTGTTCGCGCCGCTGTACACGCTCTTGCGCGCCTTCCCGGGGCGGATTTCGCGCCTGGCGGTCTGGGCGGCCTGCACGCTGCCGTTCTTCCTGTCGCTCGCGCCGTACTGGCCAGGGGCGGCCAAGGGGATCACCTACCATGTGCTGCTCTACAGCTCGCAGCCGGAGCTCTACGGCCTCACGATCTTCTTCCCGATCTCGCGCTCGCGCGACCCCATGTTGCTGCTGCACGAGCTGCGCACCGTGCTGTTCATCGCGCTGATCGGGGGGTCCATGCTGCTGCCCAAACGCGCCGACGCGCTGCGCGCCGCCTTGCTGGCGCCGCTGGTGTTCTTGGCCTTCACGCCGGGGTTCGCGATGCAGTACCTGATCCTGCCCGTGGCGCTGGGGGCCTTGCGGGCGGGCAAGGCGTATCTCGCGTACACGGCGATCGCCACCGTCACCCTGCTGGGCGCCTACCAGCTGATCCCGGGGGTGTGGAACGTGATGTGGTACGTGCTGGCGGCGGTGTGGGCCAGCGTGCTGGTCTGGCTAGGAACCGAGGTGCGATCAATCTGGCAGGCTCATTTGGCCGGGCGAGAAGACGGAGACCAGCGCCACGCCCTCGTCGACGTCGACCACGCCGCTGGCCTCGAACGCCCGGCCGGCTAGCGTCGCCGGGAAGCCCGCCGCCGCGAACTTGCGCCAGGCGTCGTGCTGGATGATCACGAAGCTGCCGGGCCACTCCACCAACGGCAGGGCCAGGTAGGCGTTGTCGTGCGGGGTGCCGAAGTGACCCTGCAGCGTGACCAGGCGGCGGTTGTGGCCGGCCAGCGCCTCGCCGGCGGGGACCCGTTCGGGCTGGGTGGTGGTGAAGGTCCAGCGCCAGGTGCCGGATGCGGCGGTGACGGTGGCCGTATAGCGGGTGGCGGGCGCCAGCACGTCTTTCGGGATCAGGCAGATAGTGTTGCCCTGCGGGTGCTCGGTGGCCGGGTGCTCGGGGTCGGAGACGTGGCAGGGGACGGCGGTGCCGGCGGCGTCTTGAAGGCTGCCTTTGACCTGGGTGAGGGCGGCCGGGAAGCCGGCCGTGATGGGGAAGCCCACGCCCTGGGCCGCGCCGCCGGGCACCGGGTCGGTGGACTCGCCGGAGGAGGTGAAGTTGATGGGCACGTCCGCCTCGCCGTCACCGGGGTACAGCACGGGCTGCAAGGCCGGCTGGCCGCCCGTGCCGAAGGCCAGCACGTGGATCGGGCTGGTCGCGCCCTGGACCGTGGCGAACCCCACCCGGTCGACCCGGCCCGCCAGCAGCGGCAGGCGGTGGTAGAGCGTGCCGAGCCAGGAGTCGACGGCCAGGAACAGGTCGCCGCGCCAGCCGATGTCGGCGGTGGCCGCGGCGGCGGCGCCCTCCGGGGTCCAGCCGGGCAGCGTCGGGAGCTCCGTGTGGACGTCCAGGGTGGTGGTCCGGCGGTCGGGCACGTTCTGGCGGAGGTAGCTGGCGTGGGCCGCGGCGGCCTGCGAGCGGGCGTCATCCAGCTCGACGGGTGGGAGGCCGGCGGCGGTGCGGGCACCGTTCAGGCGTGCGAGGCCGGCCGCCGCGCCGGGGGCGTCCAGGCCGAGGTGGGGCGACGGTGGCGGGGCGGTGGGCGGGACGGTGCAAGCGACCAGCATGCAGCTGGCGGCTATATGGAAAAACCGGCAGAGTTGGAAAGTTTGGAAAAATCGGAAGGCGCTCACGCGCCCATGTTACCTCGCGTCGGATTCGGACCAGGCAGATAGCCGGAAGAACTGGAAATGTTCTGAAACCTTTGCCATCATGATCCCGTATTTCCCATGCTTGCTCGCCTGCATGAAAAGGATCCGCCCCATGAGATTGAACCTCGTCCTCGCCGTGGCCCTCGTCCTGACCGGCTGCAACGTGGCCGTCCAAGCGCCGGCACCCGGCAACGCCGCCGCCACCCAGCAAGCCGCCACCACGACCGCGTCCGCCACCTTGCCGTTCAAGACCGTGGCGGTCGACCCGGAGGGCTCGGGGCGCTTCTTCAAGGCTGGTGGCAGCGAGACCGTGGTGCTGCATTCGAAGGCGGAGCTGGCTGCCTTCGTGGCGCGTCACCCCCAGGCCGTCCCGCCGCCGGCCGCCGTGCCCCAGCCGACCGCCTCGTTCGGCCCGCCTTCCGGCATCCCGTTCGGCACCCAGCCGCCCGCCTTCATGCCCGATCCGCTGCCGGACACGCTGACGAAGCTGGACTTCGACAAGTACGTGGCGATCGCCTTCTTCGACGGCGCCGTGAAGGTTGCCAGCGCCTCGCGCATCGTCGCCGTGCAAGAGCAAGGCGACAAGCTGGTTGCCAGCACGCGGCGCTGGGAGCAGCCCGCGGGCCCGGCGGCCATCCCGGACACCAACGGGCGCCTGCACGTGATCGCGCTGGCCCTCACCACCAAGCCCGTGACCTTCCAGCCCACCGACGTGGTGGACGGCACCTCGCCGCCGGGCGGCGGTGGCTACAGCATCGGCGGCAGCCCGATGATGCGCCCGCGTTGGCCGGCCGTGCCCAACCCGGACATCACGCAAGCCATGATCACGGAGATGGCCCGTGGCTTCGCGAACGCCTCGCCGGACAGCAAGATCGACGTCCAGTTCGCCCCTGCCTCCACGGCAACCCTCGCCGCTCCCATCGGCCAGCCCGACTCCACGACCTTCACCCCCGACTCCAAGGTTTGGATCGTGCGGATCACGGGCAGCGTGTCGGCCCCTGGACCCGGGGCCGCCCTACCGGGCCAGATCGGCGGGAGCGGCCCGACGTACGGGCAATCGATCATGATCATCTCCCCGGAGGATGGGCGCATCATCGAGGCGACGTCCATCCCCAACGCCCCGCCGAAGGCCGGCACGCAGTTCCGCCTGAAGCCCGACGGCGTGCTGCACCTGGGCGACACCCTGGGCTTCGACGTCTCCGGCCCGCTCGTCGAGGGCTCGCTGACCATGACCGTTCGGGCGGGCGGCGCGACGCCGGTGGTCAACCAGATCGCCATCAAGGACCTGGCCGCCTTCGGCCTGAAGCTGGACGTGGCCCATGTGCCGTTCCTGACGGACGCGGCCGTCCAATCCCTCACGGTCGAGCTGAAGTACGACCAGACGACCGAGACGCACGACCTCCAGGTCGTGCGCGACGTCGGCGCCAAGGCCTCGCCGCCCCAGCGCATTCAGGGCCCCGGCACCGCCGCCGAGTACAAGCCCCAGCCCGGCGAGAGCGCCGCGGACGCCTTCGTGCGCGCCATCGCCACGGAGGACTGGCAAGGCACCGGCCTGACCATCACCAGCCACATGGCGACCCTGGCCGACGTCCACGCCAAGGGCCGCGAGGGCATCGACCTCGCCCCCACCACGCCGGTGCGCGTCTACGAGGTCCGCGGCACCTTCCCCACCTTCCTGGTCCCCGCCGTCACCTCGACCACCGACAAGGACGAGACGATGGCCCCGGAGCACCTGGAAATCGCGGTGCGCGAGGAACTGCCCGTGCGGGTGGTGTCGCTGAAGGCGTTCCCTCGGTGAGGCGCGCGGTCGGCTTGTTGGCTGCCGTGGGCCTGGTGGCTTGCGCGCCCTTCGCCCTGGCGCCGGCGAAGCCGTCGGCTTTCCGTTCTTCTGGCGCCCCGACAGCCAGGCCGTGCGCCTCCTGACGGTCGGGTCCGACACGTTGGTCGTCTTCGACCTCCCGGTTTCCGGCGAGGCCAGCCTGCGCAGTGAGTTCCCGGTGGCCGACGACAACCCCGAGGGCGATCGCGGCCATGGCCCCTGGCAAGCTACCCCGGACGGCCGCTGGCTGGTCGCCAAACGCCAGCGCGACATCCACACGCCCACGGCGCTGGTGGCCCTAGACGTTGCCACCCACAAGATCCACCGCCTCGGCCCGCCGGCCGACGAGACGATCCTCGCCGCCGCGAGCACCACCTTCCTGGCCCGCTCGGGGGCGTACCCGCACTTCGGCTACTACTGGATGAAGCTTCCCGCATCCGCCCAAGCGGCCTCGCCGTGAGCCTGGCACCTGCCATCGCCGCCCTGCTGACCACGGCGCGGCTGTCCATCGACGGCTAGCCGACCCAGTATAATGGTGCGTCTGTGGAGGCCTTCAACGGTCCGTTGGCCGTCCGAGCGCTGGTGGGTGGCCGCCAGGCCGGCCATCAACCTCTTGGGCTCTCCCACGTTCCGGCCGGATCCGCTGCCTACGGTGCTCGGCTGTCCGCCCATCCTGGAGTTCGGGTTCAAAGTCACGCCGAACCTCGGGGTGGCCTTGCGGACGGTATTGCAGTGGTAGTCGGCGTTTCGGGCAAAGGTGCCACGTTTCGCGTGACACGCCAAACGTGGCACCTTTGCTGGCGCCAACCCGCCGGATATAGCGCCAGTGCGCTTTTCGGGCCGTTTGAAAAGTTGATTTTCTTGTCTCGGTCGCCACCGGATGAAGTTCGCGCTCGCGTGCGGGCCTCCCCATGGGTTCCGTCTCACCGTCTAGGTTATCGGATGTCGTCGGGCCCCAGCGCTTTGGACCTTTTCAGCATTATCTCAGACACTCACGTCCCAGCACGTGCCCGGGCGCGGCTCCGGGGTCGCCAGGGGTTGGTGTTCGGCGTAGAAGGTGATGCGCAGGTTGGGCAACGTGGGTGCGGGCTCGACGGGCTCGACCTGCGTGATCAGCACTGCGAGGGGTGCGGGCGGCAACGCGTCGGGCTGGCGGCGGTCGGCCAGCTTGAAGGGACCGCGCTCGCGGCGGTCCTTGGGGCGGCGTTCGGGCCAGTAGCCTAGGTCGGCACGCTGTGTCGGGTCGATCAGCGACATGGGGGGCGCTCCTGGGGTGGGGTTGTCTCCTCCATGCTAGGGCCGCGCGCCGCCCTCGCCTTGGGTGGTTCATACGAACCCCTTGGACAACATGCACGAAGCTGCGATCGCCCGCTAAGCGTGGGTTAAGCTTTTGCCTAGTTAGGCACGGCACCTGGGCTCCCCGACCACAATCAAAGAAGTGTTAATCAGGTAGGTGGGAGTTAGGTGGGATATGGCGATCGCGATCGATAACATGGCCATCCGGACGGTCCCCGTCCCGGCCCAGAAAGCGAAGAGCGAGAGCTCCGAGCCCAAGCGCATCGTGGATGTGGCCCAGTTCCACAACCTGCCCGCCGCCGGCACGCCGATGGTCAGCGCCGCGGAAGACCCGACGCTTGCGAACCTGGACCCGGTCAACAAGATCTTCACGAAGGTGGCGGAGCGCGGCGGCGTGTTCGCCAAGGGCGTGGCCGGCATCCGCCTCCTGACGGAGGTGCTGGGGCCCGTGATGTGGGGCGCCTCCGCCTTCATGACCACCCGCCTGTTCTTCAAGAGCCTCAAGGACGAAACGATCGCCCTACCCTCCAAGGTCGCGCTCGGCGTGGCGACCGTGGCGAACACGGCCGGCGCGGGCTTCGCCTTCGCTTCCACCCGCTTCGCGAGCCGCTGGCTCTCGCTGGGCGCGCGCATGACCGCCAACAAGATCGCGGGCATCCTGGGCGGCATTGGCGGCAACATCTGGGGCGTGATCAACCTGGTCGAAACCCTCCGTAACAAGGACGCCAAGCCCGCCGAGCGCTTCTTCGCCAAGATCGGCTTCGGCATCGGCATCATCGGCTTCGTCTTCGGCACCGCCGCGATGTGCGCCTCCATGCCCTGGATGGCCGGCATCACCAAGGCGCTGCCCTGGCTGCTGCCCAACGCCACCCGCATCTGCAACATCACCGGCTTCGTCGGCATGTTCGCCTGGATCGGGCAGATGTTCCTGGGCAAGAACGCCTGGCTGGGCAACAAAGTGAAGGGGACGATCCTGGGTTAGCCCAGCACACGAAAGCCAGAAACCTTACCTTGACAGTGCTTGACGCCTGCAAGGTGCCAAAGATTAGTCGCGACAAGTTCGGAAGGCCGCTCCCGCCCCTACGGGGTTGCCGGGCCGAAAGGACGCCTCTCGACAATGCAACTTATATGTTGTACGGTGGATCATGACCGGTAAGGACATGGTCCGGTTGCTCCAGGACCATGGGTTCATGCTTGGTCGCATCAAAGGCAGCCACCACATCATGGTCAAGGATGGGCTCACCATCCCCGTACCCGTCCATGGGAAGCGCGAGATTCCCACTGGCACCGCCAATGCGATACTTAGGCAGGCAGGACTGAGATGAAGATTGCGTACCCTTTCCGGGTAACGGAGGAAGCCGAGGAGCCCGGCACCTTCATGGTGCAGGGTCTGGAGCCCCTCGCTTGCGTCGTGACTTACGGCGAAGGCCTGGAACGGGCGCTGGCCAATGCGGCCGAGGCGCTCACCGGGGTGTTCGAGGCGATGCTGGAAAGCGGCCAGGCAGTGCCCCGGCCCTTTGCTGGGAGCGGCCCGGGCGTGCACTTGGTGGCACCGCAGCCGGAGGTGATCGCGCCGCTGGTGTTGCGTTGGGCGCGCGAAGACGCGAAGGTGACCCAGATCGAGTTGGCCAGCCGCCTGGGAATGACCTATCAGGCCGTGCAACGCCTTGAACGCCCGGGGGCCAACCCGACGATCAAGACCATGGGCAAGGTGGCACGGGCGCTGGGGCGGCAGTTCGAAATCAGCCTGTAGGCGAGCCGGCCGTCCAGGCCGCTACTGGGGTTAATCTACCAACGCCGAGGCCGGGATGCGCTTGATTTGCCGGAACTGGGCGTCCGCGAAGAGCAGGTCGCCGCTCTTGGGGTCGATCAAGGGGTAGCAGGGCTCGCCCACGGCGTCGTCCACATGGCTGCCGTGCAGGGCCTTGCCGTCGCTGCCGGCCAGCACCGTCACCAGGTGGGTGGTGGGCGAGTACCGCATGATCAGGCCGCTGTCGCGCGCGGCCACGTAGACCGCGCCGTCGGCGCCAACGGCCACGCCGCCGCCCAAGTTCGCATTCAAGTTGTTGTTGTCGTCAGGTTCCGCCAAGAAGGTCAGCTTGCCGTCGGCGAAGCGCTCGATCGCGCCGCCGCCCGAGAGGTAGACGTCGCCGTTGGGCGCGAGGCCCAGCAGGGAGGCGCTGTGTTCGCTCAGGTCCGCGAGCTTCTTGCGCTTCTTATCAAGCCCCAACTCCACCAGCGCGTCGTCCTCGATCAAGAGCAGCGTGCCATCCGCGCGCGCCACGAAGTCCGTCAAGGTGCCCGCCGGCTCGTAGTACAGGGTGATCGTGCCCGCGGCGTCGATCTTGCGGATGGCGGACTCGTTGTCTTCCAACACGTACGCATTGCCCTGGGCGTCGCGCCGCAGGGCGGTGGGCCATTGCAGGGTGGCCGCGGTCGCGGGGCCGCCATCGCCGGACTGGTCGGCCTCGCCCGTGCCCGCGATGACGCGGCCGTGGCCGCCCGCGGGGAAGACGTCCACGCGGTTGGCGTCGTTCTCCACCACGTAGAGGTCGCCGTTGGGGTCCAGCGCCAGGCCGGCAGGACCGTGCAGCGCCACGCGCGTGGCCGGGCCATCGATGCCGCCCTGCGAGCCCGCCACCAGCGCGATCGCCCCGTCCTTGGCCTTCCACACCGTGCTCTGCTGCACCACGAAGGCGCTGCCGTCGGGCGCCAAGGCCGCCGCGTCGCCCAGCAACATGAAGTCCTTGGGCAGTTGCGCCGCCAACACCCGTTCCGCGCCTTCCGGCGGTCGCGCCACCAGGCGGTGCTGGGCATCGACCACCACCAGCGTGCCCTGCGGGTCCACCGTCAGGCCCACCACGCCCGCCACACCACTCGTGGCGAGCAGCGTGAGGCCCTGGCCGGTGGCGTCGGCACGCCAGGCTTCGTAGAGGGGGGCGGCGTTGGTCTCGCGGCGGACGCAGAAGTAGAGCCGGCCCTGGGCGTCCCGGCCGCGCGCCTCGCCGTTGTTCAGCACGTAGGCCTGCGCCGCGGGCACGGTGCCCAACGGGGCGGCGGCGGCGATCGTCCGGAGCTTGCCGTTCGCCACCACCTGCACCGGGTCGGTGGCGAAGACGCCCGTCGCGTCGTCCAGGTCGCGCGCCAACACCTCCACTTTTTTGTCTGCGCCCAGGCGCAGCACGCGTTTGCCATCGAGCACCACCAGGCGGCCCTGGGCGTCCAGCGCCATGCGCAGCAGGCCGTGCAGCGTGGCCTCCGGGCCCGCCAGGCCCGCGGGGTCCGCGTAGTTGACGCCGCCGGAACCTACGTAGGTCTCCATGATGCCGTCCGGACGCAGGCGCCAGACACGCCCGTCCGACGGCGCCGCGATCAGCGCGCTGCCGTCCGCGAGGGCCAGCACCGCGCCCACCGCCGGCAGGTCCACCTGGGGGCCGGGCAGGCCGTTGCCCAGGTCCGACTGGCCGGCCACGATCAAGAGCTTGCGCACCGCCTCCAGCTGCCCGTCCAGCGCCGCGTCCTTGGCGCGCAGGGCCACCACGGCCGCCATGACGTCGGGCCCCTTGAGCGTGTCCGGGGCCTTGCCGCCCGCCACGAGGGCTGCCGCCGCGCTGTCGCGCGTCTTCTTCTCGGCGTCCGCGGGCAGGCGGTCCAGCGTGGCCTGCGGGTCCGCCTGCGAGGCCACCAGGCCCAGGATGTAGCCGCTGGTGAGCGTGCTGACCATGTCGACCGCCACCTCCGTACCGGTGCGGCTCTTGGGGGCGATCGCCTGCAGCTGTCCGGCCGCGCCCAGGTCTACCACCACGCGCACGCCGCGGGCCGGCAGGCCGCTCGGGAAGGCATAGCGGCCCTTGGCGTCCGTCACGGTCTCGAAGGGCTTGTTGGCCTTGTCCAGCAGGGGCTTGCCGGCCGCGTCCAGCAGCCGCACCTTCGCGCCGCGCAGGTAGCGTTGCTCGAGCACGCCCGCCAGGCGGTAGCCCGCGCCGTCATTCCCGATCAGGCTGGCGCCGTCGTTGCCGATCAGGTTGCCGCCGCCCTGCGCCACGATCCCCGCGGGGGCACTGACCACGCCCGTCAGCCCGTCCGCCAGCACGTTGCCGCCGCCTTGCGCCACGATGTTGGCGCTGGTCTTTTCCGCGGCAGGGCCCGACGTCACCAGGTTGTCGCCGCCCTGGGCCACGATATTGCCACCGCCCTGCGCCACGATGTTGCCACCGCCCTGCGCCACGACGTTGCCGCCGCCCTGCGCCACGACGGAGCCACCACCGTTGGAAACCACGTGTCCGGCAACGCCCGCGCCCGGCGTGGTGTGCGTCGGCGTGGCCGGTGTCTTGCAGCCCGCGAGCAACAACGCGACCAAGATGTAGTTCCGTGCGTGCATCGAAACGTCCTATCCTTGGGGGTTCGCGGCTCTTCCTCAACGTACCCTCGTTTGCCGGCCGTGCTACCATGGCGCCATGCTCGCCTCGATCTTCCTGGCCCAAGTCGTGTTGCCGGCGGCCGTAACGGCCGAATTAGGTCACTTTCAGCCGGCCCAACCCGAAGACTTCACCGCGGCCATCCGCACCCATGCGGCCGCCCACCCATCCCTGCAAATGACCCGCGGGCTGATCGCGGAGGACCTCAACGGCGACGGCAAGCCCGACTACGCCGTGCTGGCCGTAGACCGCAAGACGCGCGAGTTCCGCTTCGTCTTCGCCGTCAGCGCGGGCGACGGCTACGCGATCAAGGAGACGCGCAAGTACCGCGGCGCCTTCGAGCAGAAGGGCGGCATCGTCTACACCGTGCTGGGCTTCAAGCCCGCCGGCCAGGACCTGTGGGCGTCGCGCCTCTACAGCCCGCTGGCCGCCGGCACGCCGGAGCGCGCCGCCTTCGTCGCCGCCCCGGCCCTGGCCTTGTGGCGCTCGATCGGCTTGGATCCCTACGGCCGCCCGGACGACTACGAGGTGGAGACGCTCTCGTACTGTTCGGACGTCTACTACTGGGTGGGCGGGCAGCCGCGCGCCTTCATGGTGTGTCACTGATGCTCGTTCTGCACCTCGTCCGCCACGGCGACACCGCGCAAAGCTCCGAGGGCGTCTTCTGCGGCGACCTCGACCCCTCGCTCACGGAGCGCGGCCATGCCCAGGCGGTGGCGATCGGTCAGCGGCTCGCCCAGTTCGAGCCGATCGCGGTCTACTGCTCGCCCATGCTGCGTGCGCGCCAGACGGCGCAGCCGCTCTTGAGCAGCAACGGCCTGGACGCGCACCTCGAGTACGGCCTGCGGGAAATCGGCTATGGCGAGTGGGAGGGCCTGACGGAGACCCACATCCAGGAGAGCGACCCGGACGCCTGGACCGCCTGGAACTCCGACCCCGCCGTATATGCCCCGCCGGGCGGTGAGAGCGGCTACGCCATCGCCGCGCGCGCCCTGCCGGTGGTGGACCGCATCCGTGCCGCCCACAAGGAAGGCCACGTCGTGATCTACAGCCACAAGGCCACCATCCGCGTGATCACCTGCGCATTGTTGGGGCTGCACGTGGGCCGCTTCCGCGACCGGATTGCTTGTCCGACGGCGAGCGTGACCACCTTCGAGTACGGCGCGCGCGGGCCGATGCTGGTGCGGATCGGCGAAACGGTCTGATGCGTGCCCTCCTGGCGTTCCTGTGCTTTTGGGCCGCCAGCGGCCCGGGCCCGGTCACGGTGGAGGTGCTGGGGAACTTGCCCGCGCAGGGCAAGCTGTCGGCCCTGACGGCCGATGCCCGGGGCACGCTGTACGGCGCGGGCGGCGGCGTGGTCGTGCGCCTGGCGCCGGGCCAGCTGCCCGACGTCCTGGCCAGCGAGCAAATCGGAGGCATGCACGGCTTCGACGCCCGGTTCCGCGATCCGATGGGGATCGCGGTGGATGCGCGCGGCCTGGTCTACGTGACCGACACGGGCGAGAACGTGGTGGATTTGATCGGCCCGGATGGGCGTGTGACGGCCTTCGTCGGGCCGCTACGGGAAGGCAACCGGGGAGCGGGCTACGTGGACGCGGCCGGCGTCAACGCGCGCTTCAGCCAACCCACCGGCGCGGCGATCGCGCCGGACGGCTCCTTGTATGTGGCGGATGCCGGCAACCACGCCATCCGGCGCGTGACGCTGGATGCCGTGCGGGCCGTGACCACCGTGGTCGGCGGCCGCCGGGACGGGATCGAGGACGGTGCCTTGGGCAGCGCGCGCCTGTCCGCGCCCTCTTACATGGCCTTCGGCCCCCGCGGGGTGCTCACCTTCGTGGATGATGATGGGGGCACGGTGTTCCTGCGCCAGCTCAAGGAAGGCAGCGTGAGCACGCTGGCCCGCAGCGCGTCGCGGGCGGATCCGTTGGTTGGCATCAAGGGGTTGGCGGTCGATGGCGCCGGCCGCATCTTCGTGGTATCGCGGGGCCAACTGTTTTGGCTCGACTGGGGCCAGTTGAAGCCGCTCGCCGACGTGCCGGACGCGCGGATGCCCGCGTTCAACGCCGACGGGCGGCTGTGCTTCGCCGCGGGCGGCCAGCTGCGGGCCGCCTATTTCAAGAAGCCGTAGCTGTGCAGCCCACTCGATAGGTAGTTCACGCCCAGGTAGCACACCCCCATCGACACGAACCCGCCCACGCTCAGCCAGGCCGCCTTGCGCCCCGAAACGTCACGAGAGATGCGCGCATGCAGGTAAGCCGCGTAGATGAACCAGGTGATCAGCGCCCAGGTCTCCTTGGGGTCCCAGCTCCAGTACGAGCCCCACACCTCGTTGGCCCAGATGCCGCCGGTGATGATGCCGAACATCAGCAACGGGAAGCCCAGCAGGATCAGGCGGTAGCTGAGCTCGTCGAAGAAGGCCAGGTTGGGGTTCTCCGGTGGGTTGGAACCGCCGCTGCGCGACGGGCCATCGGCAAAGCCTGGCGGCGGGAACGACCCGCCTGCGGCCAGGGGCAAGGCCTGGGCCACCGGCTGTTGCCGCGAGCGCCACTCCACCACCAGGTAGGCCACCGTGGCCGCGAAGGCCATCGTGAAGGCGCCGTACGAGACCAAGATCGCCGAGGTGTGGATCTTGATCCAGTAGCTCTGGAGCGCGGGCACCAGCGGCGTCGCGTGCTTCAACCCCGGCGGCAGCAACGACGCGCCGCCGATCAGCACCAGGCACAGCGGCGCGGCCACCACGCCGAAGTGCTTCGGCCGGTACCACCACTCCACCAAGAAGTAGACGGCGAGCGTGCCGAAGAGCATGAAGATCATGCTTTCCCAGAGGTTGGACCACGGCACGTGCTGCGCGATCAGGCCGCGCGCGATCAGGGTGACGAGCGAGCCGACGAAGGCGACGGCCATGCCGGCCATGCCGATCGGCTTGAGCCCGTCGCGGTTGGTCGCCAACTGGGCCAGGAAGACCAGCATGGCGAGCCCGGCGGCGATGAAGGTGGCGGTTGCCGCCGTGGTTTCGATGTCGAGCAGGTTCATGATGCGATTTCCTCCATCGTCGGGGGGACTTGGGCGGCCAACGCCGCGACCTCGCGGCCGAAGGCGACCTTGCCCTTGCTGGCGCGGCCGGCCAGCCACCAGCGGCCGTCGTGCTGGCGCACCCAGAGCTCGCGGTGGCTGAAGGGCACGAGGCCCAACCCCAGCAGCAGCAAGGCGCAACCCAGGTAGACCGCCGGGATGCCGGGGTCCTGCTTGACCTGGAAGCCGCTGTAGAAGTGGTAGCCCTCCAGGCGGAAGGCCGTGCCGTGCAGGGGCCCGCCCAACCCGGGGGCCAATTGCCCCACGATGTTGAAGCCCTTGGTCTCGATCAGCACGGCGGGCTGCTCCGGCGCCTTGACGAACAGCACCACCGGCGGGCCGGGCAGCGGCAGCGGCTTGCTGACGTAGCCCACGGGCGCCTGCATCAGCGGGATTTGCTGGGCCTTGCCGTCGATCGTCACGTCCGCCGCGGCCACGCCCCAGAACGATTGGTAGAAGTAGACGCCGTCGAAGACCAGCGGCTCGTTCACCCAAATCGTCTTGTGCACCGGCGCGCGGCCGTCATGCGGCGTGACCGTGAGGTCGGAGTAGTACTGCTTCACCTGGCCGTCCGGCCGGAAGATCATCCGGAAGCCGTCGAGGTGCACGTCGAAGGGCGCGGGCGGGCGGGCCAGCCAACCATGCTGGTCGGCCTGCTTGAAGATCTGCGCGGCCGGGGCGGTGTCGCCGGGGATCAGGGGGGCGCTGCCGCGCCAGCTGGCGAGCCCGCCCCAGACCGCGCCGCCGATCACCACGAAGAGCGAGAGGTGGATCAAGGTGGGCGCCCAGCGGGCCGGCTTGCCCTTCTCCGCGAACAGCCCGCCGTCCGCGCGGGGACGCACGCGGTAGCCCTTGCGCCGCAGCAAGGCCGCGATTTCGGGGCCCGCCACCGGCACGGCGACGGGCAAGGACGCCACCGGCGGTGCGGCCGGCTCCGCCAACCGCAGCCGCCGCCAGGTCGCGGGGAAGCGCAGGTAGGTGCAACAGGCCAGGTTCAAGAAGAGCACGGCCAACAGCCCCTGGAACCAGGGCGCGTGGTACGCGTCGTAGGCCTGGATGGCGATCAGCAGTTGCTTCAGCCAGGGCGCGAACTTGGCGCCCTCGATCGACTTGATGCCTTCATCCTGCGGGAAGACCGTGCCGATGGACGAGGCGGCGGCCACCAGCAGCAAGAGGCCGATGGCGAGCTTCATCGAGGACAGGGCGATCAGGGCCTTGCGGTGGAACGGTTGCTTCGTTGTCATGGCAGGGAGTATAGGCCCGCGGCCCTGGCCACGGCTTGGCCAAATGATCCAAAAAATCTATAACTTCTTGGTGTCACATGAGGTCGGGCCGCCTCCCGAAGGAAGCGGCCCGGCCCCGAGGTGCTCGAGAGAGGGAAGGGAGCAGAAAAGTCGTCAGGCGCCCAGGCGGGCGGCCGTGCCGCGGCGCTCGTCCGAGCGGCGGCGGTAGTACTCCCCATAGCCCTCCACGTCGAGCGCGTAGAGGTGCGTCAGCGCGCGCAGCATCGGCTGGCGCTCTTCCACGTGCGTGCCCTTGAGCTGCGTGAGCGGCTCGTGCAGCAGCTTGTTGATCATCGAGCGGCCCAGGCCCTCCACCAGCGCCAGCTGCTCCGGCGTGAAGCGCGCGGCGTGGCGCGCCGTGAAGCGCTCCAGCTCCTGGTCGCGCACGCTCGTGAACTTGGAGCGCAAGCTCGCGATGGCCGGGTTGAGGGGCATGCCGCGCCGCCAGAGCTGGTAGGCGGCCATTTCTTCGTCCAGGATCCCTTGGGCCTGCGCCACCAGCTCCTGGCGCGCGCGGCGGTGTGAGTCCGCGATGGCTTCCAAGGCATCCAGGTCGAAGAGCTCCACGCCCGCGCGCCCGGCCAACTCCGGGTCCAGGTTGCGGGGCATGGCGAGGTCGATCATCATGAGCGGCCGGCCGCGCCGGCGCGCCATCACGGGCGCGAGGTCGGCCGCGCCCAGCACGTGGTGGGGCGCGTCCGTGCAGCAGAGCACGAGGTCCGCGTCCGCCAGGGCGGGCGCCAGGTTGTGGAAGGGCAAGGCCTGCGCGCCCGTGGCTTCCGCCAGGCGTGCCGCCGACTCCATGGTGCGGCTGGCGATGAAGACCTGGCGCGCGCCCGCCGCCTCCAGGTGCTTGGCGGCCAGCTCGCCCATGCGCCCCGCGCCCAGCACCAGGGCCCGCCGGCCGGCCAGACCGCCCAGCCGCTCGCGCGCCAGCTCGAGCGCCGCGCCCACCACGCTGACCGCGCCGTTGGCGATCGGGGTCTCCGTGCGCACGCGCTTGCCGGAGGCGATCGCGAAGCGGAAGATCGGGTCCAACAGCGCGCCCAGCGTGCGGTGGCGCCGCGCCGCCGCCTGGGCGTCCTTGACCTGGGCCAGGATCTGCCCTTCGCCCAGGATCTGGCTCTCCAGGCCCGCGGCGACCCGGAACAGGTGCGCCACGGCCTCGGCCTCCAGGCGGAAGCGCGCGTGCTGGTCGAACTCTTCCGGCGTGAGGCCGCCCGCGGCGAGCGCGAAGCACCGCAACGCCTGCCGTCCGGCCTCTTCCGTGGTCACCACGGCATAGATCTCCGTGCGGTTGCACGTGGAAAGGATCGCGCCCTCCAGCACGTCCGGGCTCGCCGCCAGGGCGGAGAGGCCGGCGTCCAGGGCGGCGTCGCCGAAGGCGAGCCGCTCGCGGACGGAGAGCTCGGCGGTGCCGTGGTCCAGGCCGCACATCAAGATACGCATTCGGGGTTGCTCCTGGGCTGGGGAAAACGAAGGGGCGTCCGGTGGTCACAATATGACATCAGGACATCGCGTCGCACATCGAGCAGATTGTCCAAAAGGCTTTGGACCCATGGCACTTAACCCCAGCCCCCTTGATTCGCTTATGGTCATGGCCACATGCCGCAAGACGAGTTGGAATTGGGTGTACGTCCATGAGAACGTTGACCGTGCCGGGGCTGGCATGCCTGTTGGCCGCGTGTTCCACCTTGCCCGTCGGTGCCGACGAGCTCGCGCCCGGCGCGGATGGCCAGGATTACTCCCAGGCCGGCGCCTACGCGCTGTTGGCCGTGCCCTCCCTGCCCATCCGGGCCACCGCCGTCGACAGCGTTTCGGCGGGCTTCCCGCGGGTGTGCCTGGTGGACGGGAGCCTGTCGACCCACTGGGAGAACGGCGGTTACCGCGCCGCCACCGCCTGGGCCGCCGTCGATCTGGGCGCCCCCGCCAGCCTGGGCAGCATCGTGCTGAAGCTCCCGCCGACGCCCGCCGGCACCAGCTACGACGTCCAGACCTCGCCGAACGGCAGCCAGTGGACCACCGTGCTGGCCGCCCAGACCAACAGCAGCTGGAACCCCAGCACCAAGCTGCTGCCGGCGGGGGCCGCGGGGCGGTGGGTGCGCATCTTCTGGCACAACAGCGCCAAGACCCCCGTGCCGCACTTCGGGATCTTCGAGCTGGCGGTGCAGGGCTCGCTCACCGCGACGGGCCCGCTCCCAACGCCGACGCCGACGCCCACCCCGGTGCCGACCCCCACGCCCACGCCCACCCCGCTGCCCGCGCCGCTGGTGCAAGGGCCGTTCGCGCTGGCGGACGTCCAGGGCGACGTGCCCCAGTTCCGGCCGGGCAAGGGGCGCCTGCGGATCGAGCTGCTGGGCGACACGGCCGGCGGCGATGCCCGCCTCGACGCGCTCGGGCCGGTCGCGGTCAAGCCCTTCGGGCCGCTCACGCTGACCGGCAGCTGCGACGTGCGGCTGGCCGGCACGGGCACCTGCGTGATCCCCAGCGGACCCTTCGCGGTCGTCATGCCGATCGTGCCCGGCGAGGACGGGGTGGTGCTGGGCACCACGCCCGAGGGCCACGTGGCGGAGGTCATCTGGCCCTCGCTCGCTCCCGGCTCGCCGCCGGGCCCGCCCATCCTGCGCATCCAGCTGGCCAGCTGGGTCCCCGGTCTCACCAGCGGAGCGGCCCTCGACGTGACCTTCACGCTTGCGGCCGACGACGCCAGGGGCAACCACACCACCTGGACGGGCGTAGCCCGCGGCCTGGTGGTGCCCTGACCCATCCCAGTTCCCACCGCAACACAGGAGATCTCGTCATGCCAACCATCCGTTACGCACGTTCTGCCCGGCTGTTGCCGCTGATGGCCGCCCTGGCGGCCCTCGGGTGCGCTCAACAGCCGTCCACCGTCCCCAGGGCGCCAACGCCTGCCGCCAACGCCGTCCGGACGGGGTACCAGCTCCGATCGCTGGCGCCCAACCACGCCGCGAGCGTCTTCCTCGCGACCAGCGGCCTGGAGCTGGCCGGCTACACCACCAACCGCACCGCCACGATCGAGGTGCTGCGCCCCGATGCCGGCGTGATCCCGCTCGACCTCGCCCAGCTGGTCACGGTGGCCCGCACGGTCGTGCGCTTCGGCCCCGATGGCCGGGCGGCGCTGAACCGGCCCGGCGGCAGCTGCTGGAGCACCGCCACCCCGTTGCTCCAGGCCGACGACGTGGTCCGGATCCTGGCGGACGACGGCGCCATCGAAGAGACGCGCGTGCCGAACATCGCGTGCATCGCGCCGTTGCTCGAAGGCAGCGCGGTGGTGGTCACCGGCAACGCGACCAACGGCTTCCTACAGATTCCCTTGCCGCTCGGCGAGCTCTCGCAAGAGCTGGTGCTGCCGACCGGCACGTTCTCGAACGGCAGTCCTTCGCTGCTGGCAACCGCCAGCGGCGGCAGCGGCCGGCTGGATTACGTCATGCCGATCCCGATCAACGTGGGCGACTTCAGCGCGACCTACGCGGGCCTGCCGCCCGACGACCTCAACCGCGCGAAGGCCGCGACGGCCCGCGTCACCTGGCGGGCGGCCGCCGGGAACGAGGCTGCGGTCTTCGAGCTGCCGGCCGACGTCAACGCGGCCCCCGCGCTCCAGCCCGGTTGCCCGCCCGATTTGATCAACCTGATCACCAACACCGACCACCCCGTGATCACGCCCGAGAACGAGGCGACGGCCTACAGCTTCGACGGCGTGGCCGCCCCGGAGGTCGTGCAGGTCGATGTGAGCGTGAACGGCGGGACCGTGGGCACGGTGCTGCTGCCGCCCACCGGGCGCCCCAAGGGCTGGCATCTGGTGGTGCCGGCGGGCCAGGTCGGCCCGATCCATGGCGGCGGCCCGATCGTCGCGGACGCGACGTTTACCTCGGCCGCCGGCACGCCGGTCAACCTGGGCGGCAACCCCGCGCCCTTCGCGCAGTTCCGCTTCAAGATGCCCCGGGCCACCTCGCTGGGCGGCGTGACGGCCACGCCGGCCGGCGGCGTCTTCGCGCAGCCCACCAACGTGGAGCTCACGCCGAGCGATCCGACCGCGACGGTGGTCTACACGCGCGATGGCAGCATGCCCAGCGCGAGCTCTCCCAGCTACGCCGGCGTGCCGCTCGCGATCGATCGCGCGACCACGCTCTCCTTCCGGGCGCTGGGCGCGGATGGCTCGCTGTCCCCGGTGCAGACGGAGACCTATACGTTCGGGCGCGTGGCACCCCTGCGGGCGGACCCACCCGGCGGCGGCTACGTGATCAGCCAGTTCGTGAACCTCGTGCTGAACGCGCCCGCCACGATCCGCTTCACGACCGACGGCAGCGATCCCTCGCCGGCCTCGCGGATTTACGACGACAAGCCGATCCTGATCACCCAGCCGACCATGTTGCGGTACCAGGCGACCTACCTCGACGGGACGACCTCGCCCGTGATGCACGACGACTACCGCGTGGTGGACGGCAGCGCGCCGGTGCTTGCCGCCCGGCCGTTCGTGGCGGCGCCGGCGATCGCCAAGCTCGGCCCGGTGCCCGTGGTCATGCTCTTCACGACGGAGCAGGCCCGCATCCGCTACACCACCGACGGCACGGAGCCCAACGACAGCTCGCCGCTTTGCCCGGTGGGCGGCATCCGCGTGACCCCCGCGATGGTCAACAACAAAAACCCGCTAAAGAAGAACGCCTGCATGATCAAGGCCTTTGCCGTGGACCTGGCCGGCCAACGTTCCGCCCCCCTGACGATGTACGTGTTGCCGTAAAGCGAGGATCCACATGAAGACCACCTTCCCGGGCGTTCGCGCCCGCCTCG
>JAQBPE010000489.1 GCA_028287685.1 Cyanobacteria bacterium RYN_339
GGTGACCAGGGCGCCCAGGTAGTACACGCGGATCTTCGCTGCATCGAGCGAGGGGTGACCGGGGGCCGGGTTCACGAATGCGGCGATCTCCGATGTGAACTCGTCCTCTTCGAAGAGGTCGTTCTCGCGATGCACCAACTTGGAGTCCAGCGTCACGTGTTTGACGGAAGGCAGTGCACTGCTAGCGAAAGCAGGCGTGTGAGAGGCCACGACGGAAAGTAGCAGTGCGAGACTGACGCGCAGGGACCGGGAATCGAGCACGTCCATCACCTCCTGACTGGCGCGAGCAACGTCACGCCACCGTCACCACGGCCGATTGCCAGGCGATCGCCCGTGGGTTCCGCGCCCCAGAACCAGCGCGCGGAGTTGGTCTTTGAAGGCTCGAGGACTAGGGCGGGCGTCCCGGTTGGCGAGGCCATGTCGTAGATCCTCGTCAGCACGTCGTAACCGCTCGAACGGCTGGAGGTGACAACGGCGAACACCCTGCCGCGCAGCGTTGCCACGCGAACGTCCTCCACGAAGCCGTACTCTCCAGGAGACGGATCGAGCACCACCGACGAGCCCCGCTCGATACCATCGGGGCCGATTTGGCGCACCGCCAAGAACGGGATGTTCAGGTCATCAACGGTAGCACGTCCCGCAGACGCCACCAGCACGCCCCCGTCCCCCGCGCCCATCATGTCGCCTGCCGTCACCTCGACGCCCTCACGTTCGACCTTCGGCCAGACGTCTTGCTTCCACACGGACTTGCCGTCCCAGGTGAACGCTTCGAGCGCCCCCGAGTCGCGCTGCATGACGACGTGCGTGTTGTCAGCGTAGAATGCACCAAATCCGCTGTAGAAGCGCGGAATCTCCAAGTGGTGGGCGGCCGAGTTGCCCTGCACCAGGAGCCCGTCCCCACGTCCGCTTGGCCCTCCGATCGAAGCGGCGAAGGCCCGCTCTGGCACCAACTGGATGTCCTGCACCCCGCCGAACTTGGCCGCACTGGCTGCGAACGTCTGGTCCTCGGGCGACAGGGAGCCGACCAACGCCGTCAGGTGACGCGCATCTCCGCCCGTGACCCACCCTGCGACGAGAGGACCGGCCGTCTTGATCTCCACCTGCGCGGGGGAGACAGTGGCCGAGGGCATGATGGTCTGCTCGACCTTCAGACCGATGCGGGCGGCAGACTGTCCGGGTGCACCGTGCCGGCCGAACAGGCAGGCTTGGCCCGGAGGGGGGGACGGGGCGTCAACGCCGAGCAGCATGCGCGAGTAGTCCGCGAGCGGCCTCAGGGACCTGCCGACCTCGGCCTGGCCGTCGGGGTCGGTCAAGGTCAGATTGAGGGCGTTGCGCTCCTCGCCCCGGCCCATGCCCATCCCGAAGGTCAGCGGGTGGGTAGCCTCCAGGATCTTGACCGCACGCACGTCGAGAACGAGGCGGAAGGCGCCGGTGGTCGGATCGAACGAGTACAGCGAGTGACGCAGCGTCCGCTCGTTAAACGTGACCTTCACGTTGTTCGGGTTGACCACGCGGCCGGGAGGTGCGTGCTCGTCTGGCTTGAGCACGGCTGTGATCTCCAGCCCCGGCGCTCCACCGATCACCTTAAGCGTCGTCTTGAAGTTGATGATCCGTGGGCCAAGGCGGGCGGAGCGCTCGGTGACGGTGGCAGATGCCGCGACATCGGCATTTCCAGCATCGGGCGCTCCGAGCACGAGAAGGGTCGCGGCTGTGACAATCTTCCAGACACGCATGCTCCCGCGCCTTCTACCCACTGGGCCTTTTCGGTTTGGACCTGAGTGTTTGCCACCGAGGCCAAAACCGGGGTGTAGGGCTTCCCACGACGTCAAACACTAATTTACCACTTGCAACGTTGTACATTTGCGCTTGACTCAGGCCATTGGTTGCCAACACAAAGGTACCTCTCCGGTGAACGAAGATTTGTTCCTCCGGCGCGAACTCCCTACCTGGGGCCACGAATAACGCTTCATTCTTGGCAATCACCAACGGCCAAGCTTCGTAAGCCAACGTGTCCTCCGGTGACATGACCTCGAAGGTGTCGGGATTGACGGTGCCGATCATCCGCACGTAGAGGCGCCCTGGGAAGTCCTCGAACTCGCCCCAGATGCCGTTGGCGCTGTGGCCGCGTGGCAGCAACGCGTCGAGAGCCCTCCGGGTCGATGGGTCCGTGACGTCGGTGCGGCGTGGAGCATCCAGACGAGGAAGTTCTGCGCGTCGCGGTCCGGGCGTCTGGAGGGCCGGTCCGACCCGACTGATGACCTGGGCGCCAGGAGGAATGTTCTGGAAGCTCGCATCATCCGGATACCAGGCCTCTCCAGACCAAACTGCGTAGACCGTGCGAAGTTCGCGCGTCCCCGACCTGGCGTGAGCCGCCATGACGATCTCGCCACGATCCGAGAAGTAGAACGCACGCATGTCGCCCCATGTGGTGGGTGGGTTCAAGGGGCGCTGTCCGCCATTCACGAGGTCAACTAGCCAAGCCTGGTTCGAGACGGGACTCCAGAGCAGCGCCCGTGAGGGGGACGCGTCCCAGATGACTTGGGCCGATGCGGCGTCACCCTCAAACTGGCCCAACCCCTCGACCGTTCCGGCCGCCGGGTTGACGCGGCGCCACTCAAACCCAAGCGGGGTTGGCAGGATCACGCTCAACGTCGCGTCATCGGCCCCTGGCATGTCTTGCCCCACTCTATGACTGTCCTATGACTGGAACAAGTAGGCCGGCTTCAGGAAACCTGAAGGCCGGCCCACTGCCTAGCGCCCCGGGAGGGACTCGAACCCCCGACATCATCCTTAGGACGGACGCGTTCTATCCAACTGAACTACCGAGGCATGGACCTCATTATACACCCATCCGGCGCGTCAGGCTCGGGTGCCGCCGGCCTCCGGGCCCGTCTCGAAACGTTTGAGCGCAAACAGTTACTTATCAGGCACCCTATTGTTTAGAATATTAAGCACTTGTTAAATCCATGTTAGACATACATTCCCCCTACCCCAGAAAGTAGCTTAATATATGCGTTTCCCGCTCCTCGCCCTCTGCGCCGCCCTCGCCCTCACCGGCTGCGGCAAGCTCCCCACCCACCCTGCCACGCTGACGGCCAACCCGATGGCCGCCCTCGACGACGATCAGCGTCCCGAGGCCGTGGCCGCGGCCCTCGCGAAGTTCGGCCTGCTGGGCGTGAGCCGCGGTGCGACCACCATCTTCGTGACGATCACCGGCGCCACCCAGGGCGCGTTCAAGGGCGGCGTCGCCAGCGGCGACCACAAGGGCCAGACGGCCGCCACCGGCTTCAGCTACGAGGTCAGCTCGCCGCGTGATGCCGCCTCCGGCATGGCCAGCGGCAAGCGCATGCACAAGCCGATCTGCATCTCCAAGGAGTGGGACGCCGCCTCGCCGCAGCTGATGCAGGCGCTTGCCACCAACGAGAACCTCTCGACGGTGTCGATCGACTTCGTCACCGCGAACCTGATCGGCAAGCAGACGACGCAATACACCGTGAAGCTCACGAACGCCTCGCTCGCGAGCCTCACGCAGGCGTCCGGCGACCTGATCTCCGACAAGACGCCCACCGACTCCGGCACGCGCGAGGAGCTGGCGTTCACGTTCCAGAAGATCGAGTTCAAGGCGATCGCCGGCAAGACCACCGCGACCGACGATTGGGTCAGCCTGCAGTAACGCTTACTTGTAATGCTCCCCGTCAGGCGCAACTTGGTCTGCCTGAACCAGGCTCCAGTTGCGCTTGAACGTGGTCTCCGGGGAGATCCGGCGCTTCTCCTTCACGTAGTCCAGCATCAACTCACGGATTTCCGTGTAGATGGCCTGCTTGATGGGCGCGCCCTTGATCATGGTGTAGCCGCCGCCGCCGTTCTGGCGGTAGCTGTTCAGGGCCATCGTGAACTTCATGCCGTCGGAGACCGGCTTGCCCTTCCACTTGAGGCCGCTGATGCGCTTGCCCACCGGCTTGCTGGTGTCGATCACGTAATCGACGCCGCTGACCATGTCATGGTTGTAGGCGGGCTGCTTGTCGTCGAAGAGCTTGGCGCCGGGCTTGTAGGCGCTGAAGTAGCTGGCGGAGTTCTCTAGGTACTCGCGCAGCTGCTTGCCCGTCAGCACGATCTTCGTCAGGGTGTTCTCGTAGACGTAGAGGCTGGCGATGTCGGCCACCGTCAGCGTGCCCTTGGGCAGGTGGGCGCCGGCGTTGAAGACGCTGGCGGCCGAGAGGTGGGCGCCGGTCTTGGCAATCTGGACCTCGTTGATCAGATCCATGATGGCCGTGTCTTCCGTGCGCGACTTCTTGGCGGACCACTCGCCCGTCGACACGCCGATCGGCGCGTTGACGTAGGCCAGGGTGCCCTGGTGAGCCGTGCGGGTGGCGGCCAACAGGCCCGGGTCCGGCTTCACGCCGTCGGTCTTCAGCGTGGTGGAGTCCTTCTTCGTGACCTTCCACTTGCCGTTGGCCTTCTCGAGGTGGAGGTCCACCACCGCGAGGCGTTGGCCCCACTTCATGGCCTGGGTCAACAGCACGCCGTGGTGGAGCTTCTTGGGCAGATCCTGGTGGGAGTGGCCCAACAAGATCACGCTGATGTCGTCGGGGAACTCGTCGGCCAGCTTCGCGCAGACGTTCTCCGGCGGTGCGCCGGCGTCCGCCGCGTACCCGCCGTAGGTGTCGTCGTAAGGGGCGCCCAAGCCGGAGTGGATCGTCACCACGATCGTGTCGACGCCCTTGGCCTTCATCTCCGGGATCCAGCGGTGGGCGGCCGTCATGATGTCGCCGAAGTCCTGGCGGCCTTCCACATTGTGGCGGTCCCAGATCATGATGCCGGGCGTGGTCAGGCCCAGGATGCCGACCTTGGCGCCGCCGACCTCCTTGATCACGTAAGGCGTGTAGATGGGCGTGGTGGTGCCGGGCTTGTAGATGTTGCCCGACAAGAAGGGGTACTTGGCCTCCTGGCGCGCCTTCATGATGTACGGGATGCCGTAGTTGTACTCGTGGTTGCCCATCGTGAAGGCGTCGTACTGGAGGTAGTTGTAGGCCTGCACCATCGGGTTGGGGATGCGCGGCGCCACGCGGGCGGCGTAATAGGTCAGCGGCGTGCCCTGCAGGCTGTCGCCGGAGTCAACCAGCAACGTGTGCGGGTGCTTGGCGCGCTGCTCCTTCACCAGGGTGGCGACGCGCGCCAGGCCGAGCGGCTCGTTGCCCTTGTCCCCGAAGTAGTTGGTGGGGTAGATGTGGCCGTGCACGTCCGTGGTGCCCAGGATCGTCAGATCCAGCGTTTCCGGTGCTGCGAAGGCCGGGGCGGCCGCAAGCAGGCCAGCCAGGCCAATCAGGAGGGTGCGGGGGAGCGTCATCGGTGGTTAGGTTCCTTGCGACGAGCGGTGTTACGGGGCCTTTGTACCCCGATTGGTCACGGCTTGTCGCAGCTCTAGAAGGCGCTCTTGGTATTGGAGCTGGCCGATGTTCTCCGTCCACATGATCAGGGCGTCCTCGTTGTTGTCCTGGTAGTACGCCTTGCGCTTCCCCAACGAGGTGAAGCCATATCGATGGTACAGCCGCTGGGCGCTGTCGTTGGACGCGCGCACCTCCAGCGTCAGCCACTTGGCGCCGGCGCGGGCGGCGTGGTCGATCAGGTGCAGCAGCAGCAACTCGCCGTAGCCCCGGCGCTGGAAGCGCGGCTCCACGCCGATCGTGGTGATGTGCCCTTCTTCCAAGATCAGCCAGTAGCCGGCGTAGCCGATGATCTGGTCGCCCTCCTGGCCAATGAAGTAGGCGCTGGCGGTGTTCGCGAGCTCGTTGGCGAAGGCGTTGATCGTCCAGCGCTCGCCGAAGCACTGCTTCTCGATCTCGACCACGCGGGGCAAGTCGGCGGTCTGCATTTTGCGGATCTGGAGCGTTGAACTCACGGCTGGGCGTTCTCCTGCGCGGCTTCCCAGTTTACCACGGCCTGCGGCTCGCGTAGGTACAAGGGGGCCAGCGTGGGCCCGTCTCCAGGATCGCCGGCCTTCAGGCGGCGCTCGCTTGCCAGGGCCACCGGCGCCGCCCGTGCGGTCATCAGCACGTCCGGCGGGATGAACGCCTGGGGCAGGGCCTCGGCGAGCGCCGCGCGGTGGCGCACCACGCCTTCGCCCACCAGCGTCAACGGACCTTGCAGCCCGCGCAAGATCTCGATCGCTTCGGCCAGCGGACGCAAGGCGCCCGGGACGACTGCCGTTTCCCCGTATACGCCCATGTAGACCAGGCCCCGGCGGGCGTCGATCATGGGCGAGACCAGCCCGTGGCCGGCGAACTGCAGCGCCAGCGCGGGGAGCGTCTCGACGCCGTAGATGGGGATGCCCAGGACCTGGGCGATCGTCTTGGCCATCGACATGCCGGTGCGTACGCCCGTGAAGCCGCCGGGACCGATCGCCACGCCCACGGCGCGCAGCTCGGCCTTGGCCCGGCCGGTCCACTTGAAGACCGCTTCCAGCAGCTCGAAGGCGGCCTCGGAGTGCTCCGTGCCGACGTCGCGCAGCGCCTCCGCCAGCACCTTGCCGTCTTCGACGAGGGCGATCGCCAGCGCGTCGCTCGCCGTGTTAACCCCTAAAATCAACCGTTGCCTCCGCCCACCAGGCCGCACCACGCCCTTCGGCGCGCACCAGCTCCGCCCGCCGGCCCTCGCCGTCTTGCACCAACCGGAGGTGCAACAGCTCCTCCGGATCCAGCTCGCCCCGGGCGGCCGCCAGCCGCTCCGGCCACTCGATCACGCACACGCCGCGCGGCTCCAGCCAGGTCTCGGCGAGGCCCATGCTGGCGATCTCCAGGGCCGTCAGGCGGTAGAGGTCCGTGTGGGCCAGGCGCAACCGGCCGGCGTACTCGTTGAGCAAGGTGAAGGTGGGCGAGGTGACGGACTCCGTAATGCCCAGCCCGGCGGCCAGGCCCTGGGCCAGGCTGGTCTTGCCGGCCCCCAGGTCCCCTTCCAGCAGCAGGCAGTCGCCGCGCCGGGCGTGTTCGCCGAGCGCGCGGCCCAGGCGGGCCGTGGCGGAAGGGTCGGGGAGGGCGATGGTGGCAGTCTGCATAAAATAGAAAGCTCCAGGGACAAGCCCTGGAGCCGAAACTTATCCCCACCGAAAAGAAGACCCAGACGGTTTTTGAACCCTGAAACAACGTCCAGGTGGGTGCCCGCCTGATGATTTATCGTTTCCGCCTACTAAGGACGGTCTACGGCCACCATCAGAGGTGAGGGCTCCCGTGTTCAAAAAATGCAGGCAAAAACACATCCGAGCCAACGTCCGGTGAGGACGTGGATACATTAGCACACCGTAAGCCCCTGTGCAAGCGGAACTTGGCCATTTCCACGTGGTGCTGGCGAGCGTGGTCTTGCCTCGAACAATCTGTTACAATCCGGATATCGCCGTCCCACGGAGTTTAGCGTGACTTCCAAACGAAGCAACCGGCATGTTATGAGCGAAGCGGGCTCCCCATCAGGCGGACCGCTTGACATGGCGCGTGGTTTGCTCGAGTTGCTGGCCGCGGAAGACCGTGATCAGTTGCGCGATGCCCTGCCGGCCAGTGCGGCGACGCTGGTGGACGCGAGCTTGGTGCTGTTGGTGGCGCAAGAAGCGGCCGGCGCGCGGCTCGTGGCCTCTCATGGCCTGGACTCCGTGCCGGGCTTCGATCCGGCGCGGGAACGCCCGGCCGGGCTGCCGAATGAACTGACCTTGCCGGTGCCCGTTCCCACCACGCCGCCGCTCGCGATCTCCTGCCACCGCGCGGAGCCCTTCGCCGCGGAGGCGCGCGAGGCCCTCGATCAGCTGCTGCTGGCCGTGGGCGAGCGCTGGAACCGGATGGTGGCGCGGGAAACGGAAGAGGCGGCGGCCCAGGCCCAGGCGCGCCAGCTGGATCAGAAGCTGCGCCAGCTGACGGAGCGCATGGCCCGCAACGACCGCATGAAGGCGGAGTTCCTCGCCACCATGAGCCACGAGCTGCGCACCCCCTTGAACGTGGTCTTGGGCTTCTCGAGCTTGCTGGCCGACCGTGCCTTCGGCGAGCTCAACAAGGAACAGGATGAGGCCTGTCAGAAGATCCTGGAGTCCTCGGAACGCCTTGCCATCTTGATCAACGACCTGTTGGACGTCTCGCGCCTGGACTCCGGCACGCTGCAGTTCCACTTCGCCGCCACCGACCTGTGCGAGATGGTGCGCGGGGAGGTCAAGGACAAGGAGCCGATCGCCCGCCAGCGCGACATCTCCCTCCAGATTGAATTGCCCGCAGGCGCTTGCGAGGCGGAAGCCGACGAGGGCCGCTTGCGCCAGGTGGTGGCCCACCTGCTGGACAACGCCCTGAAGTTCACGGAGCCCGGTGGGCGCGTGGGCGTGCGGCTGATGACGGACAACCCGGACCAGGTGTCCATCGAGGTCTGGGACTCCGGCATCGGCATCCCGGAGACGGCTCGCCACCGCCTGTTCGAGCGGTTCTTCCAGGTCGATAGCTCCAACACGCGGCTTTACGGTGGCACGGGCATCGGCCTGGCGCTGGTAAAGGAGTTCGTGGAGCGCCATGGCGGGCGCGTCAGCGTGGACAGCCAGGTCGGGCGCGGCAGCACCTTCCGGCTGGACTTGCCGCGCGTCGCATCGAACAACGCGTCGGTGCTGTTCGATTAACTAGCGCTGGGGCGGCTGGGTCTCGCGCTGGCGCTCCCAGGGGCGGTTGGTGCGGGCGCTGACGGCCGACAAGAGCGCGTCGCCGTTCTCGTAGTAGGCGGCGGGCAGCACGTACTGGCGGTTCTTGACCCAGACCTCGTAGACGTTGTCGCCGCGCTCCTGGCGCACCGTCAGCCGCGTGACCTGGTTCCAGGCCACGGCCACCTGCACCTGCTCGCCTTGCACCAGCCGCAAGCCGCCCGGGTCGATCACGACCTTGGACTTGCTCAGGCGGTTGGCGATGGTCGCGCCCACGGCCGTGGAGAAGAGCGGGAAGAGCATCATGACCGGCACCAGCCAGGCCTTCAGGTAGTAGCCGATCGCGATGCCCACGCCGATCATGACCACGATGCCCGCCAGGATCAGCGGGTAGAATCGCGTGAACTTGATCAGCGACTCGCGGGGCTTGAAGACTTGCTGCTGCGGCGCGGGCCGGCTTTGGGCGCCGGGGGGGCGGGTGGCCATCGAGGGAGGCTCCTTTAGGTTCGATATACCCTACGTTATACTGGCCGGCACGGAGGGACTTTCCTATGGCTTTGCCGCTCGCGGACCGGGTTGCGGTGGTGACCGGCGCCAGCTCGGGGATTGGGCGGGCGATCGCCCTGCACCTGGCCGACCAGGGTGCCCGCGTGGTGGTCAACCACAAGGACGCCCCGGAGGCCGCCGAGGCGGTGGTGGCGGAGATCCGCAGGCTGGGCGGGGACGCAGCGGCGATCGCCGCCGACGTGACGCAGCGCGAGCAGGTCCAGGCCCTGGTGGCCCGCGCGGAGCTGGCGCTCGGCCCGGTGGACGTGCTGGTGAACAACGTGGGCGGCTTGATCGAACGGCGGCCCTTCCAGGACTTCGACGATGCGCTCTGGGAGCGGATCATGGACCTGAACTTGAAGAGCGCGTTCCTGGGCGCCCAGGCGGTGTTGCCGGGGATGATCGCGCGCAAACGCGGCCAAATCGTCAACATCTCCTCGATCGCGGCGGAGACGGGTGCGCCGGATGGGTCGATTCCTTATGCCGCCGCCAAGGCGGGACTGAACGCCATGACGATCGGGCTGGCGCGCGAGGTCGCGCCGCACGGGATCCGCGTCAACGCCGTTTCGCCGGGGTTGATCGCAACGCCGTTCCACGCGGGCAACGAGCGCAGCTTCTCGCAGCGCATCGCGGCGATCCCGCTGGGCCGGATCGGGGAGCCGGAGGAGGTGGCGCGCGTGGTCGGCTACCTCGTGAGCGACGCGGCGGGCTTCATCACGGGCCAGGTCTGGACCGTGGCCGGCGGGCGATAGGCCGTTCGCGCTAAGGCTCCTCGCACGCCAGCCGGAAGCTGGAATCCAGGGTCACGCCTTCCGATAACTTGATTTCGACCTTCAGCCACCACGCGAACTCACCGGTGTCCGGGCGGTCCCCGCTGGGGTGAGGCGCGGTGATGCGCCATTTGGCCTCGAGCAGGCGTCCCTTGGCCACACCTGGGTGGGGGGCAAGCTTGATCGTATCGACGATGGACCAGGCCTCCCCCGAGCGCTGCATCAGCTCGAGCCGGGCGATGACCTTGCCAGGGTCGCCGCCGCCATGGATGCGGCGCTTGAACCGGATGACGGTCGGCGCGCCGGCCCGTAGCGGCCAGTCGTCAAGCTCCAGCTCCCCGGGGCTGGCCACCTTGGCCTCGCGGCGCGCCAGCACGTAGAGCGCCATGGGAATCGACCCCAGGGGCAGGAAGATGGCGCCCAGGAAGAGGGCGGCGGGGATGCCGCTGCCTCGGGCGCTCCACCAGAGGGCCAGCGCCGTTGCGGCCAGGGTGGCGATGGCGAAGCGCTTCAGCTTGGCCAGCTCGGCAGGGGCGTCTTGCTGGTCCACGAGCCGGTGCGTCAAGCCCGGCTTTCCTCCGCCAAGATCTTCTGGGCGGCTTCGCGCGCACCGGGCCGCTCCCAGGCCACGTTCTCGAAAATCGGCGCGATTTGCGGGAAGTCCACGCGGCGCAGCGCCACCATCGTGGCCCCTTGCTCCGTATCGATTTCGACGGGCACCTCGTCAAGCCGCCCCAGCAGCGCTCCCAGCTCCGCGGCGCCGATCGGCGACACCCCCGGCTGCACCAGCAACACCCGCTCGTAGTCCTGCACGAACAAGAACGCAAACGCCTGCGCCATCCGCTCGCCCAGCGAAGGCCGGGCGGCTTGGGGGAAGAACCGCGGGGGCGGACCGCCCACCAGCTTGCGGAGGCTCTGGCTGGCGCCGGGATCGCCGTAGGCCAGGAATACGCCCACGCCCTCGATCGCCAGGGCGGCGGCCACGCTCGCACGCAAGGCTTCCGCCGCGGCGGAGCCCGCCGGCGGCGCTGTGGCGGCAAAGATGACGATTCCTTGGCGCATGGGGTGCCCCCTTTTTACCCAGGGTTCATCTTGGTGGACCGATCCCCGCCAGGCAAGTGCA
This sequence comes from Cyanobacteria bacterium RYN_339, assembly GCA_028287685.1. Taxonomy (GTDB): domain Bacteria; phylum Cyanobacteriota; class Sericytochromatia; order S15B-MN24; family JAQBPE01; genus JAQBPE01. The sequence continues at coordinate 11,093 of JAQBPE010000489.1, forward strand.
ACGGACACGGTACAATCGCAAGCCATGCTGCGCTCCACCCCGGTCCGCTTGCTGATCGCCGTCGCCTTGATCGGGCTGGCCGCCTATGGGCTCCATGCCCTGGGGCTCTCCGCCCAGCTCGATCGGGCCGTGTTGGCGCGCCTGATCGCGCCGCTGGGCCCCTGGGGGCCGCTGGCCTTCGGGGCGGTGTTCGCGCTGTGGGTCTTCGTGGCCTTGCCCAGCGCGGCGATGAACCTGGCCGGTGGGGCGCTGTTCGGCTTGGCTTTGGGCTTCGTGGTGAACTGGCTGGGCTGCGCGCTGGGCGCCTGCCTGGGGTTCTTCATGGCCCGCAATTTGGGGCGCGAGGCGATCGCCCACCGCCTGACGGGCCGCCTGCAAGACGTGGACCAGCTGCTGGGCCGGCACGGCTTCACCACCCTGCTGCTGATCCGCCTGTCGTCGATCTTCCCCTTCGGCGCCCTGAGCTATGCCGCCGGCATCTCCGCGATCCGGGCGCGCGACTTCGTGGCGGCCACGCTGATCGGCATGCTGCCGTCCTCGCTGCTGTGGACCTACCTGGGCGTGAACCTGGTCGACTTCCAGCCCCGCGGCGTGGCCCTGGCCTTCGCCGCGTTGGCCTTGCTGCTGGGTGTGGCGGTTATTGCCCGCCGTCGATTGCTTGGGTCATCCGCCGCTGGAGATCCGTAAAGTCGGCGCGGGCTTCGAGGATCGCCAGCGCCACTTCCAGCTCAGACGCTTTCAACATGCCGGTCTTGTCCGTGTCCGCGTCGTGGAAGGCCTCGGCGATCGCCCAGGTGCGGACGGCCTCTTCGGGCATGCGGTCCTGCAGGTAGACGTCGAACATCAGCTTCCCCTTGGGCAGGTTCACGCGGCCGCCAACGCCGCTGGCGGAGACCTCGGCGCGGGAGCGCACGTCGCTTTCGAGCTTCTTCAGGCGCGCCGGCGGGAAGTATTCCTTGAGGGTGACCTGGCCGTCGTGGTCCTGGTCGAAGGCGCCCAGCAGCTGCTTGAAGGCGCGGCCGGAGAGTTCCAGCTCCTTGGCGGTCCAGGCGCCGTCGGCGTCCGTGTCCAGCTTGGCGAAGTTCTCCGCATACAGGGCTTGCAGCTTGGTGGCTAGCGGATCCACGGAGGCAGCGGCGACCACGCCGGTGCGCATCGCGGCGGTGGGCAGGCTGGTGCGGGCACAACCGGTCGCCAGGATGGCGACTAGCGCGAGGGCCGCAAGGCGCACTACTTCTCGCCCCGGATCGCGGTGTCGAAGTCGGCGTCGCGGCGGGTGTGCTCCCAGGGCCACATCGGCGCCTTGCCGGTGGCCGTCAGGCGCACCCACTTGATCGGGTCGCGGTATAGCTCGTAGATGGTGGGCATGCACAGCTTGCCGCTGCGGATGGCGGCGTCTCGGACGACCCAGACGCCGTCACGGGCGAGGTCCTCGGCGAGCTCGGCGGGCAACTGCGGCAGCTGGGCCAGCTCGAAGCGCACCACGACGAAAGGCGAGCGGGTCAAGCGGGCCATGACGCGCGCGCTGGGCCGCGGACGGCGCAGGACGGCCTGGTGCACGTGGATGTTACGGGTGCGCAGCAGCTCCAGCAGGTAGGCTTCCGACACCTGCGGGCGGCACAGCAGGCCCAGCTTGAGGGACAGCTCGGGCCCTTGCACGATCGCCTCCATCAGAGGCTCCGGCAGGGTGGGCAGCGAGAGCAGCGCGAGGCGGACGTTCTCGTCCGGGTCCTTGATCAGGGCCAGGTGCGTTTCCAAGGGGGTTTGGGGGTTGCGCGCAACCGACATCCGGATCTCGGGCACGGGATCCTGGCCGAGGCGGGCCAGCAGGGCCTCGTTCATCCGCGGGGAGCGCAAGATCGCTTCCTTGACCGTGCTGGGCTGCGGGCGGTCGAGGATCTGCAGCAAGTACTCGCTGGTCATCAGGCGGTGGCGCACGGCGGCCAACAGGAAGATGTGGTCGCCCTTCTCCAGCAACTGGGCGAACAGGTCCTCGTCCAGCTTGGGGTGGCGCAACAGGGCGGAGGCGATGGCGGGCGTGGCGGTGCCGGCCAGCTCCAAGATCTCTTCGCGCGTCAGCGCGGGGTTGCGGCTCACGGCTTCGCGGCGCTCGGGGTCGGCCTTGATGGCCTCCGCGATCGTCTCCGGCGTCAGGCGCGGGTGGCGCAGGGCGGCCGAGCGGACGGCGGGCGAGGGGGCGGTGGCGAGTTGTTCCAGCACGGCCGGCGGCGCCAAGGGGTGGCCGGCGACGGCTTCCGCCACGCGCGGGGACTTGGAGCCGGCCAGGGCGGCCAGCAAGGAGGCGGTCACCTGGGGGTGGGAGGCGACGGCCACCTGGGCGGCCTCGTGCCCGGTGCGGGCGATCAATTCCAGGACGTTGCGGCTGGCCTTGCGGTTGCGCGCCACGGCGACTTGCAGCTCGACGTCGCCGAGCTGGACCAGCTTGAAGAGGGCTTCTTCGTCCGCCAGCGGCGAACCGGCCAGCTGCAGGCGCTCTTCGCGGGTGGGGGCCCGCTCCGGCGGCAGGCGCAAGATGCTGCGGGCGGCCGCCTGGGGGGTCGGCTGCTGCTTGAAGGACCGATAGGAGTCCACACCGAACCGGTTCCCGGTATCAATGAGCTCGTTGTCCGTCGTCATCGCGGCATTCCTCTTTAACCGTTTCTTGAGGTAGGTATCGCCCGATTTTAAAAGAAACTTGCGTTAAAACATCACTAAGGTGTTAATAGGCTGAAACCGGCTTTCTGCCTGGACTCCATGGACAGCGCCCCCTCCGGGTGTTAAGCTGCGGCCATGCGTTCTCTGAAAACCGCCCGCCTAGTCCTGGCCTCGTCTTCGCCCCGCCGATCGATGCTGCTCACGCAGTTGGGGCTGACGTTCACGATCGACCCCAGCACGATCGACGAGGTGATCGACGCCGCCCTCGCGCCCGCCGGGATCGTGGAGACCTTGGCCGACCAAAAGGCCGCCGACGTGGCCGCCCGCCACCCGGACGCCGATCTGGTGCTGGGCGCGGACACGATCGTGGTGCTGGACGAGCGCAAGCTGGGCAAGCCGACGGATCGGGCGGAGGCCGCGCGCATGCTGCGGGGGATCGCGGGCCGCTGGCACCAAGTCTACACCGGCTACAGCCTGATCGCGCCGGGTGGCGAGAGGGTGGTGGGCCACGCCATCAGCGACGTGCGCATCCGCGACCTCTCCGACGCCGAAATCGAAGCGTACATCAACACCGGCGAGCCCATGGACAAGGCCGGCTCCTACGCGATCCAGGAGGTCGGCACCCTGCTGGTCGCCGAGATCAAGGGCTGCTACACCAACATCGTGGGCCTGCCGCTGCCCAGCGTCGACGCCGCCTGGCGCGCGTTGGGCTGGAGCGTGATCTAGATGATGGCCGGCCGGCGGATACGAGACCTCCCGCCCGCCGGCCGACCCCGTGAACGGCTCCTGGAGCAAGGGGCGGCCGCGCTCTCCGAAGCCGAGCTGCTGGCCGTGTTGTTCGGCACGGGCGACGCCCGGCGCTCCGCCGTGGGGCTGGCGGAAGCGTTGCTGGCCGCGCACGCCACGCCCGACGAGCCCACGGGCTTGCATGGGCTTGGCCTGGTGCCGGCAGCCGCCTTACAAGCGGAGCCCGGCCTGGGGCCCGCCAAGGCGGCGCGTCTGGCTGCCGCCTTCGAGTTGGGAAACCGCGCCGCCGCCGCCAGGGCGCCGATCCGCGCCGCGATCAAGGGTCCCGCCGACGCCTGGCGGCTGCTCGCGCCCCGCTTGGAGCGCCTGGACCGCGAGCACTTCCTGGCGATCTTGCTCGACTCGAAGCACAACGTGCTGGACGTGGCGCTGGTCGCCATCGGCACCTTGAACGCCACGCTGGTCCACCCCCGCGAGGTCTTCAAGCCGGCCGTGCGGGCCAGCGCCGCCGCGGTCGTGTTGGCCCACAACCACCCGTCGGGCGACCCGACCCCCAGCCCGGAGGACCGTGCGCTCACGGCCCAGTTGCTGGCCGCCGGGGAGATCATGGGCATCCGCGTGATGGATCATGTGGTGGTGGGACATGGACGGTACGCCAGCCTACGCGAGACCAGCTCCCTGTGGCGCGACCAACCGTTCCATCGGTAACGGCGGGGGTTAGCCCTTGCGCGTGGCCAGGTAGATGCCCAAGCCCAAGCCGGCCATGGCCAGGACGACCGGCGTGCCGAGCAAGATGCCGAAGCCCACGGCCTCGCTGACGCCGGCCAAGCCGGACAGGAACCAGCCGCCAGCGGTGCCCAACAAGGCGCCGCCAAACGTCAGGCCAGCGGTGTTGGCCATGTTCAGCAACGCGGTATGGTTCTTCGCTTCCACGGGCTTCACGGGCTTCACGGGCGCCACCGTCGGCTGCACAGCAGGCGCCATCACGCGGTTGGCGGTGGCGACCGGCCGGGGCGAGTTCGAGACGTTACCAATCGCCATGGCGAAGCTCCTTGAAAGTAGGTTGGGGTTGCCAGCCTTGTCGGCGATCGCCACCCCCAAGGCGGTAAACCCCCGGGGAACGACAGCTTATCGCGTCGTTAACAAAGTGCGTGGCACGACGAGGGTAAAAGGGAGAGGTCCCGAGGGGGGATGCCAACCACTATGTTCAGGTCCTTACGAGACATCGATCCAGGCACCCAGGTGTTCTGGAGCTTGATCGCCGTGCTGCTGATAGCGTCGGCCTTCTTCGGCGTGCAGGCCGAAAAGACGCGCCAGAGCTTCCAGGCGGCCGACGGCAAGATCGCGAGCGGCGACACCGTGCGCCTCGTGCGCATGATCGACGGCGACACCGTATTGGTGGGCCGCGAGGGCGCCAAGCCGGTCACACTGCGCCTGATCGGCATCCGCTCGACCAACGACAAGGTCGAGAAGGACGTGCTCTCGCCCTTCGCCCGCATGGCCAAGGAAGAGGCCCAGCGCATGATGGAAGGCAAGGACCTGCGCGTTCAGCTGGACGCCACGCCCAGGGACCGCCGTGGCCGCTGGCTGGGCACCCTGTTCGTGGGCGAGGAGGACGTGGCGCTGAGCCTGATCCGGCGCGGCCTGGCCCTTGTTCAAACGCTCTACCCCTTCCCGGCGATGCCGCTCTACGTGCAAGAGCAGGGCATCGCCCGCGCGGCGCGGAAGGGGCTGTGGGGCAACCAGGAGGCCGCGGCGAAGGCTGCCGCCCAGCTGCGCGAAGCGGGAGACGGCCCCTCATGATGGTCCAGCTGCTCCAGCACTTCTTCAAGCGCCTCGTCCGCAACCCGCCCCTGCCCATGCGCCTGGCGGCGCTGCTCGGGGCCATCATCGCCTATGGCGCGTCGGGCTTCCTGTACTTCGAGTTGCCCGGGAACCCGGACCTCAACTGGGTCGACGCGCTGTGGTACACCCTGGTCACCATGACCACGGTGGGCTACGGGGACTTCTTCCCCAAGACCACCGGCGGCCGCTTCCTGGTGGGCTGGCCGGTGATGATGTTCGGCATCGGCTTGCTGGGCTACGTTCTGTCCGTCATCGCCTCCGCGCTGGTGTCGTCGAAGGCCAAGGAGATCAAAGGCATGACTACCTTCCACCTCGTCGACCACCTCGTCATCATCAACTTCCCTTCGCTTGAGAAGGTGGAGCAGATCCTGGACGAGCTGGTGCTGGACGCTACCATCGGCAAGTCCACCCCCATCGTGCTGGTCGACGACACGCTGGAAGAGCTGCCGGCGGAGCTGCAAGCCCGGCGGGTCCACTTCGTGCGCGGCAAGCCCACGCGCGACGAGACACTGACCCGCGCCTGCATCGACGCCGCCGCCCATGCCATGGTGCTCTGCAAGGTGCCGGGCGACCCGGCCTCCGATAACCTGAACGTGGCGATCGCCCTCGCCATCGAGATGCGCAACAAGGCCGTCCAGACCGTGGTGGAATGCGTGGACCCCAGCACCGAGGAGCTGCTGCGCAAGGCCGGCTGCGACGGCATCGTCTGCGCCTCGCGCTTCGAGGCCAACTTCATGGCGCAAGAGCTGCTCAACCCGGGGCTGCAGGACGTGCTGGAAGACCTGTTGAGCGCCAAGCACGGCCAACAGCTCTACCTCGTCCCCATCAGCCGGCCGGCGCCGTTCGCACAGCTTGCCGCCACCTGTCGCGGACGCGGCCACATCGCCCTGGGGGTCCGCGGCGCGGGCGGCTTGAAGCTCAACGTGTCGGACGAGCACCGGGTCCAGGTCGGCGATCGCCTCGTCACCCTCGGCCCCTCCCGCCTCGACGGCATCTAAGCAAGGAAGCATGGGTAGAACAAGCCCAGGAGGACGACCCCCATGGCGATCATCGTGAACCCGGAACCCGGCGTGGTCTTGGTCGGCGAGTTCGACAAAGCCAACCCCGAAGCCCGTGAGGAGGTCAAAATCTTCTCCCAGCGCCTCATGGCGCTGAAGCAGCAGCAGGGCTTCGAGGCCTTCGTCCCGCTGATCACGCGAGAGGGTAACCGCTTCTCCATCACCATCATCCCGTGCGCCCTTGGCACCGAAGGCAGCGTCACGGACGCCGCCGGCCTGAAGGACAGCTTCAAGGGCTCGGGCCGGTTGCCGGCCCCTCCCTCGCAGGGACCCGACCCCTATGCGGACGCCCGTGACAAAGATGCCGGAGACCTGACCTCCAGTTGGTTCTCGGACGAATCTTGACTCCGAGGGTCGAGCAAGGGTCAAGCTGGGTACAAGAGTTAAGTAAGGCTTAGGAGGGTTTGATCATGGCCGGTGGAGATTCCCGCGTACAGTTTGGTGCGGTCGGCGGCATGGGCGCACTCAATCAAATCAAGACCATTGATGCCAATTCCAAGGCGAGCGGCGACATGAAGTGTCCCGTCGAGGTTGGCGGCAAGACCGTCTACATGACGGAAGCCGGCCGAGACCTCTACGAGAAGACCAAGGGCGACAGCCTGTCCGAACCCAAGGTCGAAAAGGACCTGGGCTGGCTCCAGAAGCTCTACTCGATGGAATTCAAGGAAGACCCTGCCTCGATCGGCAAGCCGTAACTTAAAACCTGCCAAGCCCGGCCCGGACGCGTTCCCGGCCGGGCTTTGCTTTTGGGCCACTTGGTAGACACATCCGATCCGGGGCGGCATAATGTCCCCAACGGCGCTTCGGCTCATGCAAATCACAGCCAAGCGACCGGATCGGGCGCCAAGATGGTGGCGTCCAAGCCACACCGAAAGCGAGTTTCACCGTGTTCAGCAGCCTCCTGGGACGCTGGTCCCGCGACATGGGCATCGACCTTGGTACCGCCAACACCCTGGTGTTCGTGCGCGGCAAGGGCATCGTCTTGCGCGAGCCGTCCGTGGTCGCCATCCAGCAGGGCAACCGCAGCGTCGCCCTGGCCGTGGGCGAGGAAGCCAAGCAGATGTTGGGCCGCACGCCGGGCAACATCGTGGCCATCCGGCCGCTGATGGACGGCGTGATCGCGGACTTCGAGGTGGCCGAGGTCATGCTCAAGCACTTCATCACGAAGGTGCACGAGCGCCAGGGCATCTTCCGCCCGCGCATGGTCATCGGCATCCCGTCCGGCGTCACCGGCGTCGAGCGTCGCGCCGTCATGGACGCGGCCTTGCAGGCCGGCGCCCGGGAGGTCTACCTGATCGAGGAGCCCATGGCGGCCGCCATCGGCGCGGGCCTGCCCGTCAGCGAGCCGATGGGCTCGATGATCGTGGACATCGGCGGCGGCACCACGGAGGTGGCCGTCATCTCGCTGGGCGGCATCGTCGTCTCCAAGTCCGTCCGCATCGCGGGCGACGAGCTGTCCGACGCGGTCAGCCAGTACATGAAGAAGGTCCACAACCTGAGCATCGGCGAGCGCACGGCCGAGGAAATCAAGATCCGCCTGGGCTCCGCCTACCCCATCGCCGAGGAGCTCAAGATGGAGGTTCGCGGCCTCAACCAGGTCTCCGGCCTGCCCCGCACCGTGACCATCACCTCCGGCGAGATCCGCGAGGCCCTGATGGAGCCGGTCAACACCATCGTCGAAGCCGTGCGCGACACGCTGGAGAAGTGCCCGCCGGAGCTGGCGGCCGACATCATCGACCGCGGCATCGTGCTGGCGGGCGGCGGCGCCTTGCTGCAAGGCCTGGACGAGCTGATCAGCCACGACACGGAGGTGCCCGTGCACATCGCAGACGACCCCCTCTCTTGCGTCGTATTGGGCACCGGCAAGGTGCTGGAGGACTTCGCCACCCTGAAGCGCGTGCTGGGGTCCGGCGTCGAGCATTAGTTGAGATCAGCACCTCGTCGCTTCCCCGTCGCGGAGACCGCCTTCATTCTGGTCCTGTTGGCCGGCGCCTTCGTGATCAGCTGGCTGAGCGGGCGCACCCTGGTGCTGACGGAGCTGTTTTCGCCGGTGCAGAGCGCCGTGCAGGCCGTCACCAACGCCTTCAGCGGCGGCGTGGAGCGCGTCCAGAACCTGAAAACCCTGCAAGAGGAGAACGACCGCCTCAAGCGGCGCATCGACGACCTCGAGCAGACGCTGGACGGGCGTGACGAGCAGGGCCGTGAGAACGAGCGCCTGCGGGACCTGCTCAAGTTGCAAGTCCCACCGGCGGCGCAACCGCTGATCGTCGCGCGCGTCGTCGGCCGCAACCCCGACAACTGGTACCAGCGCGTGATCATCGACAAGGGCTCGGACCAGGGCCTCAAGGTGGACAGCGCCGTGGCCGATCGCCGCGGCCTGATCGGGCGCGTGATCACCGTGAGCCCGCACACGGCGATGGTCACGCTGGTCACGGACCCCACCTTCGGCGTCTCCGTGCTCAACACCCGCACGCGCTCCGCCGGCGTGATCATGGGCCAGGGCGACCAGTGGCCGACTTTACGCTACCTCGACCAGCCGGAGAAGTGGAAGGTGGGCGATCGCCTCATCACGTCCGGCCTGGGCGGCACCTTCCCAAAGGGCCTCTCGATCGGCAAGATCGTGAAGATCAGGAGCGCTTCGGACATGTTCTATCCGGAGCTGCGCGTGCAGCCCAACGTGCCGCTCGACAAGATCGAGGAGGCGCTGGTGCTGCCGCCGGGCATGCCCGAGATGCCCATCCCCACGCCCAAGCCGACGCCGACGCCGGGGGTGGGTGGGACTGACCCTAACAGCCCGAAGCAGAGTCCCCCGCCTTCGGCCAAGCCCTCCGCAAAGCCGCACTGATGTTCCAAATCAACCGCACCGTCGCGCTGCTGCTGTTGTTGCCGGTGATGTGGGTCTGGCAGGCCAGCCCGCTCGCGCTGCTGCCGGTCTTCGGCTGGCGGCTCGACCCGGCGCTCGTCATCGCCATCGCCGGCGGCCTGCTGAACGGGCCGCGGTTCGGGCTCTGGTTCGGCTTGATCGCGGGCGGCGGCCAGGACCTCCTGCTGGGCGCCGGCTTGCTGTATGGCGCCACCAAGGCGCTGGCAGGCCTGACGGCCGGCGTGATCCAGCCCCAGTTCTACCGCATGGACGCGCTCACGCTGGGCCTGGTGGGCCTGGTCTGGACGCTGGGCGAGGGGCTGCTCGTGGCGCTCTACCTGCTGGCCCAGGGCCGCACGGCGGTGTGGGACCATTACGCGGCCTTGTCGCTCCCGTTGGGGGTGGCACACGCGCTCCTGCTCGTCGTGCTCTACGCCTGGCTATTCCGCTTGCCAGGCGAAGATCGGGAGGAGCGGGTAAAATAACGCCATGGCCCGCACCGAGCGCACGCCGCTCCTGGAACAAGACCGCACGACCCGCGGCGTCACCTTCCTGATCGTCGCCTGCATCCTGGGCGGCGTCGTTTGCGCGCGGTTGGCGAACCTCCAGCTGGCGCAGGGCGACAAGTTCCTCAAGCAGGCGGAGGGCAACCGGCTGCGCATCATCCCGCACCTGGCGCCGCGCGGCGTGATCCGCGATCGCCACGGCCGCGTGCTGGCCTCCAACCGCCTCTCGTACAGCCTCGCGCTGTACCCCATCAAGATGCCCAAGAAGAAGATCGAGGAGGTCATCGACAAGCTGCATGCGTTGCTGCCGCTCGACGTCGCCGACGTCCACATGAAAATCGAGAAGGCCGGCTACAACAGCACGCGCCCGATCAAGCTGGTTTCGGATATCGACCAGAAAGTGATCGCCGTGGTGGCCGAGCACCAGGCCGACCTGCCGGGCGTCTCGATCGAGCCGGACACCATCCGCTTCTACCCGCGCGGCCACACCGCCGTCCACGTGATCGGCTATACGGGCGAGGTCACGGACAGCGAGCTGGCCGCGGACAAGGACGAGGAGTACCACCAGGGCGACATCATCGGCAAGGGCGGCTTGGAGCGGTTGCACGACAAGGAGCTGCGCGGCGAGATGGGCTCCCAGCAGGTGGAGGTCGACTCGCGCGGCCGGCCGGTGCAGGTCATCCGCAACGTGGCCGCCAAGCCCGGCAAGGACTTGAAGCTCTTCCTGGACCTCGACATGCAGGCCGTGGCCGAAAAGGCGCTGGACGATGACAAGCTCACGGGTGCAGTCGTCGCCATGAACCCCCAAACGGGCGAGGTCTACGCCATGGCCAGCCGCCCGTACTTCGACCCCAACATCTTCAGCCGCAAGGTCAAGCCGGACGAGTGGAAGACGTTGCAGACCAGCAACTTCCCCTTCGTGAACCGCGCCACCAGCGCCTACCCGCCCGGCTCGATCTTCAAGATCCCCATGACGCTGGCCGCGCTCGAGAGCGGCCGGACCACGGAGAACCGCTACTTCAACTCCACCGGCAGCCTGCAGGTGGGCAACCGCATCTTCCACGACTGGTCCGCGCGGGGCTTCGGCCGGGTCAACATCGTTTCCGCGCTGCAGTGGTCGATCGACACGGTCTACTACCAGCTGGGCGTGGAGATGGGCGGCGCCATCATGAGCCGCTACGCCCACGAAACCGGCCTGGGCGAGCACTCCGGCATCGAGCTGGGCGACGCCGCGGGCCTGGTGCCGGACCCGGTCTGGAAGCGCCGCGTCTGGAAGGACAAGTGGTGGCCGGGCGACTCCGCCAACATGTCGATCGGCCAGGGCGCCGTGATCGTGACGCCGCTGCAAGCCGCGGTGATGGTCAGCGCGATCGCCAACGGCGGCAAGGTGTTGGTGCCGCGCCTGGTGGACGACGGCAAGCCGTTGCCGCCGCGCAAGGTCTCCACCTGGAACCCCAAGAACCTGGCCCTGGTCCACAAGGGCATGCGCGCCGTGATCTCCTCCGGCACCGGCACGGTGGCGGACATCCCCGGCAAGGACCTGGCCGGCAAGACCGGCTCCGCGGAGAGCGGCAAGCCCAAGACCCACTCCTGGTTCGTCTGCTACGGCCCCCAGAAGAACCCCACCATTGCCGTGGTGGTCTTCGCGGAGGCTGCGGGCCACGGCGGCACCATCGCCGGCCCGGTCGCGCGCAAGGTGCTGGACCAGTTCTTCGGCCTCAAGGAAGGCAAGATCCAGCGCGTCCAGACGATCGATTGATTTGGCTCGCCGACACGACGAGGCCCCCTCGCTCCATGGCTATAAGCTCCGATTCCCGGTACAATGGGCAGGTTTGCCGGTTGGATGCAACCAAGCCACGAGGTCCGGATCGTTGTCCAAGTCACAGTACAAGCTGCGGAGGCGCCCATGAGCGAGGTCGCGATCAAGGGCGTCCGCCAGGGCATCCTGCTCGTCCTGCCCGACGACCGCGAGTGGGATGAGGTCGTGAGCCAGCTGGAAACCAAGCTGGCGGCGGCCACCAACTTGATTCAGGGTTCCAAGGCGCAGCTGGATGTGGGCGATCGCCCCATCACGGCGGAGCAGCTCAACGGGCTGGTCAAGCGCCTGTTGGACGGCCACCAGCTGGAGACCAACGCCCTGATCGGCACGCATGACGACGCCCGCGCCGCCGCGGAGTCCGCCGGGTTGCCGATGACGGCCGCGCCCCCGCCGCTGCCGCCGGAGCGCACCAAGGTGGTGGCGTCGCAAGACCCCGCCAGCCCGCCCAACAATGCCCTTTACCTCCGGCAGACCGTGCGCAGCGGCCAGTCCGTCCGCCACGACGGCACGATCGTGCTCTGCGGCGACGTGAACCCCGGCGCCGAGGTGATCGCCACGGGTGATATCGTGGTCTTCGGCACCCTGCGCGGCGTGGCCCATGCCGGCGCCGCGGGCGACGAGGAGTGCCAGATCATCGCCATCAACCTGCGTCCCACCCAGATCCGCATCGCCGGCTACATCGCGCGCTCGCCGGACACCGCGGCGCCCCCGCTCAGCAAGTACCCGGAAGTGGCTCGGGTCCAGAACTCCGAGATCCACATCATACCTTTGAGGGATATGTAACCCAATGGAGGAAACCACACCTATGACCACGAGCCCTGAAGAGGCCAAGCCAGCGACGAACGCCCGCGTCATCGTGGTCACGTCGGGCAAGGGCGGCGTGGGCAAGACCACGTCGACCGCCAACATTGGCATGGCGCTCGCCTCCCTGGGCGAGAAGGTCGCGCTGGTGGACGCCGACATCGGGTTGCGCAACCTGGACCTGGTCCTGGGCCTCGAGAACCGCATCGTCTACAACCTGATCGACGTGGTGGAAGAGCGCGCCAAGCTCAAGCAGGCGTTGATCAAGGACAAGCGCTCGCCCAACCTGGCCTTCCTGCCGGCGGCCCAGACGCGCGACAAGAGCGCGATCACGCCGGAGCAGATGAAGGCGATTGTCGAGGAATTGTGCGACGACTTCACCTTCGTCCTGATCGACTGCCCCGCCGGCATCGAGCAGGGCTTCAAGAACGCCATCGCCGGCGCGCAGGAGTCGATCATCGTCACGAACCCGGAGGTCAGCTCCGTGCGTGACGCGGACCGCGTCATCGGCTTCTTGGAGACCAGCGGCATCACCAACAACCGCCTGATCGTCAACCGCATCCGGCCGTCGATGGTGAAGGGCGGCGACATGATGAGCGTGGAGGACGTCCTCGACATCCTCGGCGCCAGCGTGAAGCTGCTGGGCGTGGTGCCGGACGACGAGTCCATCATCACCAGCACCAACCGCGGCGAGCCCGCCGTGTTGAAGCCGGCCTCGCGGGCCGGGTTGGCCTATATCAACATCGCGCACCGGTTGCGCGGCAAGGAGGTTCCGTTCATGAACCTCGAGGCTGGAAACGGCTTCATGGACAAGCTCAAGAAGCTTTTCACGTAGGGAGTGCGCCAGATGGGAATTGCAACACTTATCGACCGCATCTTCGGCCGCACGCCGGAGGCCAGCAAGGAGACCGCCAAGGATCGCCTGCGCCTCGTGCTTATGCACGACCGCAGCGACATCCCGGCGACCATGATGGATGCCATCCGCGCGGAGCTCGTGCAGGTGCTGGGCAAGTACGTGGAGATCGACCAAGAAGCCATGGACGTCCAACTCGAAAAGGACGCCGGGGCCATCGGTCTGGTGCTGAACATCCCGATCAAACGGGTAAAGACGGAAGCAGAGGCCTCCGAGGCCCTGGCGGCGATGCAAGCGCTCCAGGAAGGCAAGGACCAGGCCAAGGAAAAGGCCAAGGACCAGGCCAAGGAATCGGCCGAGAAGGTCGAGAAGGCCGCCACCGCGTCAGCGGACGGTTAACCCAAGAAAGCCCCGATGGCGACCGCCCTCTCCGAAAACCGTCAGTGGCGGAACTTCGACTGGCTGCTTCTGCTGGTCGTGATCACGCTGATGGGGACCGGCCTGGCAGCCATCTTCAGCGCCACCCACAGCACCGCCAAGCAAGGCGAGTTCGCGCGCCAGATCGTCTTCATGATCCCGGCCGTGATCGCCATGTTGGCGATGCTGTTCTATGACTATGCCTGGCTCTTCACGCTGGGCCGGTGGATCTACTGGGGGAATGTCGGGCTGTTGGCCTTCGTGCTCTTCGCCGGGCACAGCGCCCTGGGCGCCCAGCGCTGGATCAACCTGGGCTTCATGACGATCCAACCCTCCGAGTTCGCCAAGCTCGCGCTGATCATCACGCTGGCCAAGCTGCTGTCGATGCGCTCCGCACGGGATCCGCGCACCCTGCTGTCCGTGGGCATGCACGTGGCCATCCCCGCCGCGCTCATCTTCAAGCAGCCCGACCTGGGCACCTCGATGGTCTTCACGGCCATCACGATCGGCATGCTGTTCTGGGCCGGGTTGCCGGGCCCCTGGATGTTCGCCCTGGCCTCGCCGGTGATCAGCCTCGTGACCAGCGCCCTGGGCTGGCCGCTCTGGTGCGCCTACCTGATCGTGTTGGGGCTGTGGAGCTGGCGCTTCTTCCCCATCCACACCGGCGTAAAGCTGGGGCTGTTCGGCATCAACCTCGTCTCGGCCTTCGCCATCCCGCACCTCTGGAACTTGCTCAAGCCATACCAGCGCCAGCGGTTGGTGGTCTTCATGAACCCCGAGGCGGACCCGTTGGGGTCGGGGTACCACATCATCCAGTCGAAGGTGGCGATCGGGTCCGGCGGGTTGTGGGGCAAGGGCTTCCTGGGCGGCACCCAGACCCAGCTGCACTTCATCCCGGAGCAGCACACCGACTTCATCTTCTCCGTCATCGGGGAGGAGCTGGGCTTCATCGGCGGCTGCGTCTTGATCGTGCTGTTCCTGACCTTGGCCTGGCGCGGCCTGGCCATTGCCCAGCGGGCCAAGGACGACTTCGGCAGCCTGATGGCGGTCGGCATCGTCAGCATGTTCCTGTTCCACTTCTTCGTGAACGTGGGCATGACGACGGGCATCATGCCGGTGACGGGCATCCCGCTACCGTTCATCAGCGCGGGCGGCACCAGCTTGATGACGAACATGGTGTCGATCGGCTTGCTGCTGAACGTCAGCTTGCGACGACGAAAAATGGTGATCCAGTAACCCGTTAGCCCCACGCCTGCACGGCTGCCGCCAGGCGCGTGAGGCCCGCGCGCAGGGTGGCCTCGTCCGCCGCGTAGGACACGCGCACGTAGCCCTGCCCGGCGCTGCCGAAGGCCACGCCCGGCACCACGGCCACGCGCTGCTCCGCGTACAAGCGGTCGGCGAAGGCCACGGAGTCTTGTCCCTTGATGTCGACGAAGGCGTAGAAGGCGCCCTCCAGCGGGCCCGGGTCCAGGTCGCCCAGGCACTCGCGCACCACGGCGGTCAGGCTCTGGTAGTGGGCGGCCATCTCCACCGGGAACTGGCGCGCGTGCTCCAGCGCGGCCAGGGCGCCGGCCTGCACGAAGCCGGGCAGGCAGGTCACGCTCTGCTGCTGCAGCTTCAACAGCTGCGGCACCAGCGGCTGGGGAGCCTGGACGTAGCCGACGCGGAAGCCGGTCATGGCGTGGGACTTGGAGAAGCTGCCCACGGTGACGGTGCGCTCCGGCGCCAGCGCGCCCACGGCGGGCACGGGGCGGCCCGTGTAGTTGAAGGCCTCGTAGACCAGGTCGTCCACGATCCAGAGGTCGTGCTCCTTGGCGACGCGCGCCACCATCTCCACCACCTCCGGCTCCCACACGGCGCCGGTCGGGTTGGACGGGTTGTTGGTCATGATCAGCTTGGTGCGCGGCGTGATGGCCTTGCGCAGCGTGGTCTCGTTGGGCCGGTACTTGTCACGCGCGTTCGTGTTCACCTCGATCGGGTTGCCGCCCGCGAGCTTCACGATGTCGGCGTAGCTGACCCAGCAGGGCGGGATCACGATCGCCTCGTCGCCCGGATCCATCAAGGCCTGGCAGGTCATGTAGATGGCCTGCTTGCCGCCCGGCGTCACGATGATCGACCCGTCGTCCGTGTCGATGCCGCGGCCCTTGAAATCCTGCGCCAGGGCCTTGCGCAGCGCGGGCATGCCCTTCGAGTCGCTGTAGCGGGTCAGACCGGCGTCGAGGCCGGCCTTCACCGCGGCGACCACGGGCCCGGGCGGGTTCCAGTGGGGCTCGCCCACCGTGAAGTCGAACAGCTCGATGCCGGCGGCGCGGTCTTCCCGCACCTGCTGCGCCATCTTCACCGTTGCGGAGAACCCCACCCGATCCATGCGCTGCGCCCAGGGGTTCATCTCATCACTCCTGCTTGGTCACGGAGGCCGGCGGCATTGTCCCATATTTTGTAGCAAGCGCTTGTATCATAAGACCTATCATGATATATCATGATAGGTCTTATGAAGGACCAGAAAGGCGGAACCCATGTTTGGATGGAACCGACCCCAGCCCCGCCGCGGCGACGATGGCCTCGCCATCGCGATCCTGCGCCTGCTCGAGGAGCAGATGGGCACGGCCCTGGACGTCTCCCGGCGCCTGGAGCAACGCTTCGAAGGCCGGCTGGACATCAGCGCCGGCGAGGTCTACCCCCTGTTGCAATACCTGGAGGATCGCGGCTTCGTGACCCAGGAGCCCGTGGGCGACGGCAAGGTCTACAGCGTGACGGAGGCAGGCTTCGCCCACCTGGCGGGCCAGGCCGCTGCGAGCCGGCCCGACACGGCCGAGGACTTCACGCGCGGGCGCGGCCCCCGCGGCCACCACGGCTGGCACCACCACCGGCACGATCCCCATGATCTCCGGTACGCGGTCACGCTCTTCCACGAGATCAAGGACCTGGCGCGCACCTTCAAGCACGAGCTGCGGCGCGGCACCCTGGACCGCGCCCGCGTGGACCGCATCCGCGAGATCCTGGATCGCGCGCGCCGCGAGATCGCGCAGACCCTGCACGCCGACCGCGGCCACGGGGTAGGCTGATGCCCCGTTGGGGAGGCCCGGGCCGGCGCGAGCGCCTCTTCGAGAAGGGCGAGCTCAAGTACCTGTTCCTGGACATCCTGCGCGACAAGCCGCGCCATGGCTACGACCTGATCCGTGCGGTGGACGAGCTTTCGGAGGGCCGCTACACGGCCAGCCCGGGGGCCGTCTACCCGATCCTCCAGATGATGGAGGACCAGGGTTACGTGGCGGCGTCGCACGCCGACGGGCGCAAGACCTACGCGGTCACGCCTGCCGGCGAGGCCTTCCTGGACGAGAACCGCGCCACCGTGGAGGAGGTGCGCCGCCGGATGCGCGGCGGCCACGACCACCACGGCCCGGAAGACTGGGTGGCGGCGGCCCACGAGCTGGCCCGCTTCGGCCACATCTTCGGCCGCGGCCGACCCTTCAAGCACCTCCGCCCCGAAGCGGCGCGCCGGGTCGCGGCGATCCTCGCGCGGGCTAGAGGCGAGATCGAAGCCATCCTCGCTTCGGAGCTGGACTAGCAACGGGCGAGGCGGCCGGCGTCCAATGGGGGACGTCGGTGGGAGCGACGCTGCCCACCACCATGCCGCGGATCAGCCGGCGGTGCGTGACCACCAGGACGATGTGCCCGACCACTGCCAACGCGATCAGCCCGGCGGAGCCCAGGTGGAGCAGCTTGACCACGTTGGAGAGGTCCCGCGAGAGCCCCCAGCCCTTGGCGAAGTGCAGCACCGTGCCGCTCACCAACATGAAGGGCAACGCCGCCTGCATCGCCAGCAAGTTCACCTTCTGGCCGGTGTTGAAGCGCGTCTCGTGCCCCGCCACGCGCCGGCGCCCGAAGGCCAGGAACAGCAAGGCCGCGCCCACGAAGACCACGGCGCCCACCCAGAAATGGACCTGGGCATAACGGAAGCCCACGAGCGTGTGGCCCTTGGCCCAGCCCATCCACATCCAGAAGCCGGAGCCCATCAGGAAGAACACCGTGAGGGCCGTGGACCAGTGCAAAGCGCGCTCGGCGCGGGTGAATCGTTCGATCATGCGCATATCATACCAACGCTTCTTGCCAACATTTTGTTTCGTCGTGACCTTCGGGTAGAAGGAACTGGGACGACTGGCGACGAGAAGGAGTGGAGTACATCAATGACCGATACGCGGATCACCACGGGACCCCTTTCGGCCCCCGCTTCTACGGCCCCGGGGCGCGCCCCCGCGGCCGATCCGGCGGCCCCGGACCAGCCCCCCGCGGCTGGTGCGAACCCCGCGGCGCCCAATTTGGGGCAAGATACGGGCGTGAAGCCGAACACGCGCTCGGCGACGTTGGGCCTGCCGGGCTCCGCGCCCAAGCCCGGGGCCCCGGCGGCCCCCCCGCTTTCGCCGGAAGGGCGCCAGCTCTACGACAAGCTGGGTGCCGGCAACCAGGCGCTCAAGGACAACGTCGACAGCTTCCTCAAGGACGGCGGCGACCCCAAGGTCGCGGAGTCCCTGCTCAAGCAGATCAACGACCCGGACGGCGCGATCAACCAGATCGACGGCTCCACCTGCGCGGCGGCAACGGCCCAGAAGGAGCTCGCCAAGAGCGACCCGGCGCAATACTTCAAGAACGCGTCGGAGATCATCAAGGACGGCAAGACCCAGCTCAAGAACGACCCCTCGGACCCCGCCACGCTGAGCGACGCCAACCGGGCGTACGTCGACCAGCTGTACAACGACGGCAAGATCAACGAGGAAGAGAAGCGCGACTTGCAGATCCAGTCGGCGCTGATGGACTACGCGAACGGCTCCGAAGCCAAGTATGACCTCAAGACCGACACGTCCGTGAACCCGAACGGCACGACGACCAACGGCCTGGCGCCGTGGATGTCGGAGCGCCTCAACAACGCGGCGTTGGGCGCCACGACGGTGGACCCCACCAAGCTCGAGTCGGACGTGAACGCCCGCATGGAGGCCGCGCCCGGCCTGACCAAGGAAGAAGCGGTCAACCAGTCGATCCGCGAGCAATACGAGCAGGCCAAGAACGAGGGCAAGACCGGCCTGTTCGTCCACCTGGACAGCGGCGACCAGGGCGAGGTCGACGGCGTCAAGAACGCCAACCGCCACATGGCCGAGGTGACCAACATCGACGGCGACGGCAACGTGACGATCCGGGATGGCCAGGGGGCCGACCGCACCATGACGGGCGAAGAGTTCTCGCGGCAGGTGGCCATGGGCGGCACCGACTACGACAGCGACGGCCACCAGAAGCACTGATCAGGCGGGCTTGCGCCCGACCGAAACATACAGGATGCCGCCGTTGGCGCCATGGAAGCCGTGCCCCCGCACGGCTTCCTTCCGTAGGGCCTTCTGGCCGATTGCCGCCGCCCAGCAGCGGTCGAACGCCGAGGCGTCTCCGCCGCCCGCCGCGAAGTAGCGCCGGGTGTCGGCCTGGCTCCAGACCCAGCGGTCGCTGTCGTAGTAGCGCATGCGCTCGCGGATGGCCACGCGCTGCTCTCCCGAGGCGTAGGGCGGGTACAGCGCGAGCGTCTTGTCGTCCAGCCAGACGTCGAGGCCCTCCAGGCCGGCGGCGGCCAGCAAGCCCGGCACGAGGTCACCGATCGAGTTGTAGCCTTCGCCGAGGGCCTGCTTCCCGCGCTCGCAGCGGAGTTGCAGCTCGACCACGGCGAGCAGGTCCTCCGTCGTCATCGTCACGGACACGCTGTCGAGCACCAGCGCACACGCCAGGTTGTTGGGCTCCACCACGGCCATCAGCCCGCCGGGCTTCAAGACGCGCGCCATCTCCGCGATCACGCCGGCGGGGTCGGCGACATGGCACAAGAGCGTCTGGCAGGTCACGACGTCGAACGTCGCGGCCTCGAACGGCAGCCGCTCCGCGGTCCCCGCGAGGTACGTGAAGCGCGTCGCCGCCTCGCCCGCGCGCTCCCTGGCAACCTCCAGCCAGCGCTCCTCGCGGTCGATGCCGGTGAAGTGGGCCTTTGGCGAGAGCACGGACGCCAGCGCCCGGGTCCAGTGCCCCTGGCCGCACCCCACGTCCAACACGGCGCGCGCCTGGTCCAGGTGCAGGCGCCGCGCGAGCAGGGCGAGGTAGTCCGGGTTCCACCAGGATTCACGCGAGTCATGGAAGTAGTTCGCTGGTTGCACGGGCGCCTCCGCGGGGGGTCGCACGCGTTATACCCGGGGCCCGCGCCCGGGTGGGGTGACGTCTTGCCGGGGTATAGTTTCCTGGTCCAGGATCGCGAGCACCGCCACCCATGCCCTCCCGCCGACTCCGCCAGGTCGTTCACCTCACCCTGACCCTGGCCCTCTTGGCCACGGGTTGCAAGGGGCCGGGTGGCGCGCCGGTGGCGACGCTGACGCAAGGGCAACCGCTGGGCGCCGCGACGGCCCTGGCGGCCGCTGGGACCCCCGCGGGCG
>JAQBPE010000496.1 GCA_028287685.1 Cyanobacteria bacterium RYN_339
GTCACGGAAGACGGCATGCAGCGCGTGGAGCACTACTTGCTCCACTTCGGCCAGCAGTTCATGGAGTGCTGGCAGGAGGTCGCGCAGTTCGACGTGCAGATGTTCCCCAGCCCCATGGCGCCCGACCTGCAAGAGCTGCAGTCGATGTTCCAGGGCCTGGTGCCCAACACGCCGATCATCAAGACCTCGTTCCGCGTCTCGCAGCCCGGCCAGAGCCACACGGCGCGCTTCGTGCTGGGCATCCCGCAGGCCTATCTGCTGGCGGTGGGCCAGAGCCTCCAGAGCGTCGGAGAGATGACGCTTTCCAGCAACGACACCACTTACTTCCACGAGCGCCTCGGCTACATCGAGGACGTGCCCATCCCCGTCACGGTGGTGCTGGGCAAGACGGAGATGACGGTGGGTGACCTCCAGAGCCTCGAAGAAGGCGACGTGATCGAGCTGGAAACCCAGGTGGGGCAGCCGCTCACGATCCACCTGGGCTCCACCCACATGCTGGGCAACCCCGGCACCAGCACGGACGGCCGCCGCCTGGCCGTGCAGATCGTGAACACGGGCGCATGATCAACAACCCACCGCCGCCGGACGTGAAGATGGGCGGGACGGTCACGTTCATGCTCATCGGGCTGGTGCCCATCGCCATGTTCCTGGCCTTCTGGATGCGCAGCGGCACGGGCTTGAACTTGATCCTGGTGGGCTACGCCTTCCTGCTGCTCGGGGCGTTCTTGGTGGCGCTCAACTACTACATGTTCTACCGGCAACACCTGCCCCGCAGCGCCCTGCGGCCGATCAACGGGTGGTGGGGCATCGTGATGGCCTGCATCTTGATTCCGTTGGGCGCCTACAACATGCTGGCCACCTCGGCCGGCGTGGGCATCACGTTGTCGCCGGGCGCGCGCGTGGAGACGGCCCAGCTGCCGTCCCTGGTGATGAAGGTGGTGCTGACGACCACGGCCTCGCCGGGCACCGTCTCGCCGATCAAGCTGCCGCCGCGCCCGAAGCTGGACCTCCAGAAGAACAAGTGGCTGATCAACCCGCCGTTCATGGGCGGGGCGCTGTGGGGCGCGCTGGGCTATGCCATCCCCTTCGGGCTGGCGGCGATGTTCTTCGGACTGGTACGCCAGGAGGTGGTAGACCCGCGCGACGAGCACCTGGGCTCCGGCGCCGTGGCCGGCCTGGTGCGTGGGGCCGTGGGGCTGTTCTACGGCTCGGCCGTCGGCTTCGCGCTGGGCGCGGTCATGATCCGCGTCTTGCGCTGGATCTTCCCGACCGTCACCCAGACCACGCCCACGCCCATGCTGCACTGGATCTACGTGCTGGGCGCCGCCACCAACCCGAACGTGGCCTTCGGCTATGCCTTCTCGACGGCCTGCCTGCTGGCGGGCTCGCTGGCGCTGTTCTCCGGCCGCCGCGACTTCACGGCCGCCATCTCCGACCCCAAGGCGCCGGAGCTGACCCGCCCGATCGAGGTCATGATCCCGGAGGTGCCGGATCCGCCGGAGGTGCCGTTCAACATGACCCAGGTGGCCCACGAGAGCCAGAGCATCCTCCAACAGTTCAACGCGGAGCTGAACCGCGTGCTGACGGGGCCGGAATGGACCTACGAACGCTACGACCTGCCCCCCGTGGGCCGGCCCTCCGGCGGCGGCAAGACGCCGGTACCGGAGACGCTCAACGTGATTTCGTCGCGCCACACCACGGAGTTCGACGACGAGAGCGCCATGGGCAGCCTGTCGGACGTCTTCGTGGAGATCGTGGGCGACCTGGGCAAGCTGGAGATCGCCGCGGCGGACTGGCTTTGCCTCGCGGAAGGCGCCATCTTGGAGCTGCCCAAGCAGGCAGACACCCCCATTTCCATCAGCATCAACGGCAAGCCCGCCGGGCGCGGCGTGCCGCTGGTGGTGGAAGGTTACAAGGCCGTGAAGGTGGTCTCCATGCGCGCGGAGACCAAGAAGGACCTTGCCAACAGGATGAAAGGCTAAGCCATGAGCGAGTATCAAGTCAGCCCCGTGCGATTCGCGCCCCTCTCCGGGGGCGGCATCGAGCACGAGCCCAACCTCGAGCTGCTGCGTGACCTCAAGCTGGAGGTGATGGTGGAGCTGGGCCGCACCAGCATCCCGCTGCGCCAGGTGATCCAGCTGGGCGAGGGCTCGATCATCGAGCTCGAGCAATTGGCCGGCGAGCCGGTCAACCTCAGCGTTTCGGGCAAGATCGTGGCGCAGGGCGAGGTCGTCGTCATCGGCACCGCCTTCGGCATCAAGGTCACGCAAATCTTCGCGCAGGACCTGCAAGGGGCGATGGGTGGTTGATCTCGCGGCCACGGCCACGCCGTACGTCATGCCGACGTTGGCGCCCTTCACCTCGCCGCCGGAAATCGCCATCTGGCCGTACTTGCTGCAGCTGATCGTCTTCACCGGGCTGTTGGCCGCCGGCTCCTTCTTCGGGCTGCGCTATCTCAAGGACAAGATCCCCGGCCTGTCCGCGGGCCTGGGCCTGAGCAGCGCGACCGGCTTGAAGGTCATCGACCGCGTCGCCGTCGACGCTCGCCGCACCGTCTTCGTGGTCGCGATGGGCAAGCGCAGCTGGCTGTTGGCGTCGTCCGACCACCACATCACCACCGTCGCGGAGCTGGACCCGGAAGACCTGGGCAGCGCCTTCGAAAGCCTCGTCAGCAAGGAGACCAACCGCCGTGAACCGCCTCAAACCTAGCTGGCGGGTCGCCGTGATGGCGTTCGCGCTGGTGCTCTTCTTCGCCGTGCCGGCCTTCGCGCAGGCCGTGGGCGCGCCCATGCCCGGCGTGCCCGGCCAAATCGCGGCGCCGAACGGGATCGATCTCAAGAACGTCATGAACAGCGTGGACTTGCGGGCGTCCATGCAGTCGCCGGGCCTGTCCACGCCGCTGCAGCTGATCTTCCTGATGGCGTCGCTCACGCTGCTGCCCTTCCTCTTCATCGCCACCACCAGCTTCATCCGCACGGTCGTGGTCTTGACCTTCTTCAAGGCCGCGCTCGGCTCCCAGAGCCTGATTCCGGGCAACGTGCTGGTGGCGATCGCCATCTTCCTGTCGCTCTACGTGATGGCGCCGACCTGGGAAGCGATGAACAAGACCGCGATCGTGCCCTTCCTCAACAACCGCATCAACCAGGAAGAGGCGCTCAACCGCGCGTCCGTGCCGCTGACCAGCTTCATGGTGCGGCAGACCCAGCAGCAGGAGCTGGCCTTCTTCCTGCGCCTGGCCCATGCGCCAGACCCCAAGGGCCCGGCCGACGTGCCGTTCCACGTGGCGGTGCCGGCCTTCATGATCAGCGAGATTTCGACGGGCTTCAAGATCGGCTTCATCGTCTTCCTGCCCTTCATCGTGGTCGACCTCGTGATCACCAACGTGATCATGGCGCTGGGCATGCAGCAGCTCCAAACCCAGTCCATCGCGCCCCCCTTCAAGGTCATGATCTTCAGCCTCGCCAACGGGTGGCACCTGTTGATCGAGGCCCTGGTGCGAAGTTTCCATTAAATGACCCAGAGCTTCGTCCTCACGGTCCTGTCGCAGGCGATCATCCTGACGCTGATGCTCTCCGCCCCCATGCTCCTGACGGGGCTGGTGGTGGGCTTCGTGGTGGCGCTCTTGCAGACCGTCACCTCGATCCAGGAGCAGACGCTGAGCTTCGTGCCGAAGGCGCTGGCCGTCTTCGCGGTGCTGATCCTGACGACGCCTTGGATGATGAGCACGGCCATCGGGTTCCTGGCGCGCATGTACAGCAACATCCCGAACATGGTCGGACCCTGATATGGAACAGCTGATCGTCTACCTGTCGACCGTGGTGCCGACGTTCCTGCTGGTGGTGGCGCGCACGATCGGCATGCTGACCCAGGCCCCGGTGCTGGGCAGCCGCAACAACATGCCGAACACCGTGCGCGTGTCGCTGGCGATGATGCTGAGCATCACGGTGCTGACGCAGCTGGAAAGCTATCCGTCGCTACCGGACAAGGTGCTGGCTTACATCATGCTTGCCTTGTTCGAGTTCATCTTGGGCTTCTTGTTCGGCTTCTCCGCGAACTTGATGTTCCTGGCCGTGCAGGCTGCCGGCGAGATGGCGGGGCAACAGGCCGGGTTGAGCGCGGCGACGGTGCAGAACCCGTTCACGAAGAGCGGCGGCAACGCGATGGGCACGCTGTTCTACCAGGTTTCGCTGCTGCTGTTCCTGTTGATTGGGGGGCACCTTTGGATGATCGGTGGGTTCATCCAGAGCTTCCAGCTGGTGCCGCTGGGGACGTTTTCGATCCACCCGGCCTTGTTGCGCCACTTCTTCGATATGACCACGGTCTTCTTGGCGATCGTGATCCAGCTGTCGCTGCCGATGGTGGCGGTGGTGTTCATCGCGGAGCTGGGGGTTGGCTACATGTCGAAGGTGGCGCAGCAGGCCAGTAGCTTGACCCAGGATTTGGTGACGATTGCCAAGCCGGTGGCGGGGATGCTGATTCTGGTGTTCCTGATGCCCAACCTCATGAGCGTGACCTACAAGTACACGGAGAACACGATCAAGGACCTGGACCAGATCCTGCGCATCGCGCGCTCGGGCAAGTAACAGGGGGGTATAAGCCCCTCGCTTGTTCCCGAAAGGATCGTTCATGTTGCGTCGTGCCTCCCTCCTTCTTTTGATGGTCTTGACCGCCTGCCAACCCGCGCCGCTGGCGAAGCCGCCCGTGCAGATGCCGGATGCCGGCCTTCCCAGCGTGCCTATCGCCGCGCCCACGGCCGTCGCGATCCACGGCACCGTGCGTGGCCTGCGCGGCGACGTCTACGCGTTGCTCGCCGCCCTGCCGCTGGTGCCCGTGGCCGGGGCAACGGTCTCGCTGAACGGCCTCAAGGCCACGACCGGCGCCGACGGCACCTTCGATCTCACCGCGCCCGCCGGCGGCACGCTGGAGGTGCGCTACGACGTCAACGGCAAGAGCCGGCTGCTGCTGGGCCCCGCGGTGCCGAACGCCGTGGTCGACCCGGTCTCGACCCTCGTTATTCGCAAGGCCCGCGCGATGATGGCGCTGGGAGCAATTGCCGCCATGCCCTCCGCCGAAGACGTCGCCAAGTTGGCCGCCGCCCTGCAAGGGTCCGTCACCGCGCCCGCGGCGGCGCTCGAGGACGACCTGGCGGCCGCGCAGGCCTTCGACCAGGCGCTGGCGGGCAGCCAGACGGCGACCCAGGCGGTGGGCACGCTCGCCTGGGCCGTGCGCACGCCCAGCCAACAGCTGACGAAGCCACTCGACAACCTGACGGCCAGGGTCACGACGCTTGCAGGCACGGGCCTGGCCAGCACCGACGGGCCCGCGGCCGGCGCCCAGTTGCTGGCCCCGGCGGGCCTGGCGCGCGACGCGGCCGGCAACATGTTCGTGGCGGACGCCGCCGCCCACCTGATCCGCAAGACCGCCCCGGACGGCAGCGTTTCGACGATCGCCGGCAGCGGGACGCCAGGCTTCGCCGATGGGCAGGGGGCCGCGGCCTCGTTCAACGCGCCCGCGGGCATTGCCGTCGACAGCGCGGGCAACCTAATAGTGGCAGATGCCGGCAACCACGCCATCCGCAAGATCTCGCCGGCCGGCGAGGTCACGACCCTGGCCGGCACCGGGGCCACCGGTTTCAAGGACGGCGCGGGCGCGGGCGCCGCGTTCGCCAGCCCCCAGGGCGTCGGCGTCGGGCGCGATGGCACGGTCTACGTGGCGGACACGGGCAACCACCGCGTGCGCAAGCTGGCCGCGGACGGCACGGTGTCGACCCTGGCGGGCGACGGCACGGCCGGTAACACCGACGGCTTCGGCGGCCGCCTGAACGCCCCGCGCGGCCTCGCCGTGGACGCCACCCGCGTGGTGGTGGCCGACAGCGGCAACCAGCGCATCCGGGTGATCGCGCTGAACGGCGTGCTGGGCACGTTGGCAGGCAGCGGCACCGGCAACACGGACGCCACGGCGAGCAACGCCCAGTTCAACGCGCCTTCGGGCGTGGCGATCGCCCCCAATGGCGACGTGGTGGTGGCGGACACGGGCAACAACCTGATCCGCCGCGTGGTCACGGGCGGCGCCGTCTCGACGGTGGTCCAAGCCGGCGCCCTCGAGACGCCCTTGCTGGGCCCGGTCGCGCCGCGCGGCGTGGCCGTGGGCGCCGACGGCACGGTCTACGTGGCCGACACGGGCGCCGGCCGCATAGGCGTGAAGGGCACGGGCGTTTACGCCACCTTTGCCGGCAGCGCCACCTCCCCGCTGCGCAACGGCGCTGGGGCGCGGGCGCTGTTCTGGCAGCCGCGCGGCCTGGTACGCGACCGCAGCGGCAACCTGTACGTGGCGGACACCGCCAACGACGCCATCCGCAAGATCACGCCGGACGGCACCGTCAGCACCTATGCAGGCGGCACCACGGGCGACGCCGACGGCCCCGCCGACATCGCCAAGTTCCGCGGCCCCAGCGCGCTGTGCCTGGATCCGAACGGCAGCATGTACGTGGTGGAGTCGGCCGCCCGCCGCATCCGCAAGATCGATGCCTCGAAGCCTGGCACGCCGGTCGTGACGACCCTGGCGGGTGACCCCACGGCCAAGGCCGAGTTCCTGGAAGGCAAGGGCCGCGCGGCCCACTTCGACCAACCGCGCGGCATCGCCTACGGGCCGGACGACAAGCTCTACGTGGCCGACGGTGGCAACCACCGCATCCGCACCGTGGCCCAGGACGGCGTGACCTCGACCTATGCCGGAACGAACGCCTCCAGCACCCAAGACGGCACGCTGACCAGCGCGGTCTTCGAGCGGCCGGCCGGCCTGGCATTCGGCGCGGACGGCACGCTGTACGTGACGGACGCCAGCTCCCAGCGCCTGCGCAAGATCACCCGCGCGGGCCAGGTCTCGACCCTGGCGGGCCACAGCGCGGGCGACGCGGATGCGCCGGTGGGCCAGCAGGCGGCCTTCCAGGACCCTTCCGGCCTGGCGGTGGACGCCGCGGGCAACGTGTTCGTCGCCGACGCCGGCAACCACCGCATCCGCAAGGTCACGCCGGATGGCGCGGTCTCGACCCTGGCCGGCAGCGGCCTGGCGGGTTGGCTGGACGGCACCGGCTGGCTGGTCCGCTTCTCCGAACCGCGTGACCTGGCGCTGGGCGCCAAGGGCGAGCTCTACGTGGTCGACGCCGGGACCTCGCGCGTGCGGGTGTTGACGCCTTAGGCTGGGACAGACCTCCCTCTGGCGTTGCACCTGCGAGTTCCGCGCGGCCCGGGTGGACTCGGGTGAACCTGGGTGGACCTGGGTGGACCTGGGTGGACCTGGGTGGACCTGGGTGGACCTGGGTGGCGTGCGCGCTTGTTTGGCATAGCTCGCCTGTGCCTTTGCTCTTTTTGTTACAGATTGAACCGGGCATTGCTCGCTGCCGCCCACATGACCCGTCACCTGATGCGAGTAGCCGTAACATTATAGCAATCGTACAGGGGAGGGCCCCATTGCCCAACACACCCCTGCATGGGTCCGATCGAAAGCCTGCCCCCCACGCCGCCATCC
This sequence comes from Cyanobacteria bacterium RYN_339, assembly GCA_028287685.1. GTDB lineage: Bacteria > Cyanobacteriota > Sericytochromatia > S15B-MN24 > JAQBPE01 > JAQBPE01. The sequence continues at coordinate 7,528 of JAQBPE010000496.1, forward strand.
AGAGCGTTGCCGCGAAAACCCTTTAGCGGGCGCCGCGGGCGGTCCAGAGGCGGCGCAGGCTGCCCTGCGCGGCGTCCAACACCAACATGTTGCCGGTCGGTTCGAGGCTCAGGCCGAGCGTGTCCGGGAAGGTGGCAGAAGCAGCATCGCCTTCCACGAAGGAGCCGCCGCCCAGTACCGCGGGATTCTCCACGGCCGGGTCCAGTACCAGCAGTTGCTGGCCGGCGAGGTCGGCAACCACGAGGCGGCCGGCCGGGTCCAGCGCGAGGGCGCCGGGCCGCGGGGGAGTAGCCAAGAGCGGGCGCACCGGTAACCCAACCGGCACCAAAGCGGGGTTCGCGGGCGCCCCGAGGAGCATGCGGATCTGCAAGCCCCGGGCGCCGGGCGCGGCCAGGACCGCGAGGTCGGAGGGCAAGTCCACGGCGAAGACGCGGCCCCGGCTGCCTTCGGAGACGAACAGCGTGTTGCCCGCGAGCGCCAACCCGCCCACCTCGGCAAGCGCGTAGGGCTGTTCCCCCTGGCGCAACGGCAAGCTGAAAATGCGGCCGTTCGAGGCCAAAACCACGCGGATGCGCGCCGAGGGAGGCGCGCCGGGCAGCATATCCGCTGCCAGCACGTCGCCGGCCGCGTCCAGCGCCAGCGCCCGTACACCGGGCAGCCGGGCCAGGGCAGCGGGACCGCCGTCGCCCCAGGCGGCAGGGTCTGCTTGCACCGGGCCGCCGCGGCCCGCCAGCGTGTAGAGGTGGCCGGCCAGGAAGCGTCGGCCGTAACGTTCGAAATCCTTGGCCGACAGCATCAGCAAGCGGGAAGCGATTTGGGAGGCGAAGAAGACATGGCCGCTGGCCTGCTCCACGACCGGCACGCCGAGGGGAAGGTTGGCTTCGGCCAGCAAGGGCGCGGCCGCGGGGTCGGACATGGCCGCCTGATCGGAGGCCGCGAGCCCGACCTCGAAGTCGAGCGCGGGCAGGCCGGGGGCGCCGGCCACGCGGTAGACCTGGCCGGCCTTCATCGCCTCCCGCCAGGCTCCCAGCGGGCCGTGGTCGGCGGCCGGCAGGAAGTGCAAGGCGCTCCCGTCGCTCACGTAGAGGTTGCCGGCACCGTCGGCGGCGGCGCCCCACAGCACGTTGAACCGCACCGCGGCCGCCGGCACGCTGGAATCGGGGCCATCCCCGCCGCCCTGGCCGGCCACGGCCGTGATAGCGAGCGGCCGGCGGCCCAGCAGCTTTGCCCAGCGGTCGGCCAGGCGGTTGGCCGCGGAGGTCCCGGAGGCCTTGACCTGGCTGCCGAAAGCTTTCACATAGCGCGCACTCAGCGTCGCGCCGTCGCCGATGCGCAAGGCGGCAACGATGCCGTCCACGGCCGCGAAGTCGGCGGGCACGAACACGGCGCGGGTGTCTGCTTCCGCCTCGGCCAGGCTGGCCGCATCCCATTTCTTCGACACGGTCGTGAGGGCGGCAACCTGGCTCGACGCCTCGTCCACCACAAGGTCGCCACCACCTGGCAGCGCGATTGCCGCCAGGCGGTGGTTCCGCGCCAGCGTGGCCTGCACCATGAAAGGCACATCGGCCGGCGCCGCGCCCGTCAGCGTGAAGGCGCCCGCCGCATCCGTCGTCGTGGTGATCACCCGGCCGTCCTTCGCATACAACCGGCCGTCCGGTGCGACCAAGGTGATCAAGGCGAAGCCCGCCGGCGTCGCGGTCTCCAGCACGTGGAAGGCCACTGCGCTGCGCGCGAACGTGTCGCCGCCGGCCAGCAGCCGGACGGTTCCATGGCGGGTGGCGCCGCCCGCGGTCTCGGCATAGACCTCCGACGGGGCGGGCGTCGCCGCGACCGGTGCATCGGGCTGGGGGCCACAGCCCGCCATCAAGACCGCCAGGGCGGCCAGGCGCAGCGCCCTCATGGCAGGTCTCCTCCCCACGGCCGCCAGATGGTCCGCAGGCGGCCGTTCGTGGCCTCGATCAGGTGGACGTTGCCGAGTGCATCGACGGCCAGCCGCGTGGGCGCCAAATCGGCCCAGTGGCGCGCCTCGCCGTCGCCCCCATGCGCCTCGGCCGCCGTCCCGCGCTCGCGGCCGGCGATGGCAACCAGGTGGCCGTCGGCCCCACGCACGCGCACGCTGCCACGCCGCTCTTCGGCGAGGAACAGGCGCCCCTGCCCGTCGAAGGCCAACCCGCTGGGCTCCGACAGCCCGGTAACCCAGCTCTCGATCCGCCCCGTGTCGCGGGCGATGCGGCGGATGCGGCCGTTGCCGGTGTCGGCCACATACAGGTAGCCACCGGCGAAGGCGATCGCCCCGGGGTTGTTCAACCGGGCAGCCTGGGCCGGCCCATCGTCGCCGCCGAAGTCACCCTGCCAATGGTCCGCGGTGCCTGCCGACTTGGCGGGATCCCAGGCGGGGTTCCCGGCAACGGTGTAGAGGCAGCCGGCGCGCAGCGGCGTCGGCGGCCCGAAGCCGTCGATGACGCCGTCGCCGTCGGCATCGAGCGGTTGTCGATAGCCGAAGGCGCTGCCGTCGGCCTTCGGCACCATGCGGATGCGCTGGCCGTCGGCCAAGTAGATGTTGCCCAGCTCGTCCACCGCCACGGCGTGGGGGCCGGCGAGGTGGGCGTAACGGGCCGCGTTTGGAACCAGGGCGCCGGTGCTGCGGTAGCGCCGCTCGCCCTCATCGGCGAGACGCCAGGTCGAGGTACGGGGATCGGTGGCGGCCCCGGGCTGCTCGGCCGGGAGGTGATCGATCAGGGTGGGGTCCGCGGGATCCGGTGGGTCCGGGGGCACGCCTGGCCGCGCGTTGGGCAACGGGAGACCCGCGACGCGCTCGATCGGCGGGCCGGCGGCCGTCGCGAGGCGCAAGACACCATTGAACGAGGTCGCGACCAGCAGCGTGCCCGCCGCCGTGGCCGTGGGCTCCCGCTCGATCGCCAGGCTGGTCGCGAAGCTCGGCCGCAAGCCCGCCGGGGTGGAGGCCGGCACGTCGACCAGGGCCGGTCGGCCGTCGGCCCGCACCACGATCACGTTAGCGAGCCCCGCGCCAGAGGGGTCCGCGTTGACCACGAAGGCGTCGCCCTCGCGCGAGACGGCCACGTCGCCGAAGAAGACCTGGCGGGTGGTACCGATGGCGCCTCCGGTGGGAGGCCCGGCGGGGAGGGCGGCCGCCAACCGCTGGACGTCCGGAGCGGCAAGGGTGGTGGTGACCGCCGAGGGCCGTTCACCCAACAGGCGCGCCCAGGCATCGGAGAGCGCGTGGACGGCGGCATTGCCGACCGGGCCGGCCGCAAGCTGCACCACGTACTGGTTGCGAAGCGTGTCGCCATGCTGAGCGTCCAGGTCGAACGCGCTGAAGGCTTCGACCACGCCGTTCGATGCGGTGCGGGTGGCAACGGCCGCGATGTCGCCGGCCTCGATGGCCTGCTGGGTCGCCGCCATCAGCGCCGCCACGGCGGGCCGGTCGTAGCTCGACATAAGCCGTCCTGCCCGCAGCGCCGCGTCGCGCAGCAACTCCGTGCACAGGGTGGTCGCCACATCAATGCGCAGCTGGTTGGCGCCTAACTCGGGCGCCAGGTAGCCCTCCAAACGGGCATTGCCGGCCAGGCGAGCCGTCACGACCACGTCCTGGCCCAAGGGGAAGCCGCTGCCAGCCTCGATCGGAAAGGTGTAGCGACCCCCGTCGTCGAGGGTGGCCGTGAAGACCAGGCCGGTGGCCCGGTTGACGTAGAACCGCTCGTCGCGGTCGGACAGCGCCAGGAAGGCCTTGCGCAACTGCCCGTCCGCGGCGCCCAGCGCCAACAAGGCGAAGGCCGGCGCATCCTTGGTCTGCGACACCAGCGCCGGCCCGTCCTTCGTCTGGGAAACCAGGCTGCCGCCGTTGTTCGAGAGCACGCCCGCACCGTCCGCCGTGATCACGGCCTTGGGCGCGTGGAGGGTGCCCGCCAGGTAGGCGGTGGGGCCGGGAGTGGGCCCGGGAACCACGGACACCTGGGGCTGGCAGCCGAGGGCCACCAAGGTGCCGGCCAACGCGAGGTGGGTAGGCCATGAGGGCTTGGGCATGGCCTAGGTCCTTGCCGGGAAGCAGCGAAGCTTCCCCACTATACCCTAGCCCTCCAGCGAGAACGTAGAACGCAGGCGGCGATCACTGTTGCTGATGGGGCAGCGGCCGTTCAGCGGGCGCACGTCGGCATTGGGGTCGCCGATGGCCTTGCGGATGGCGTCAACCGGGTCCTGGCCGGGCTGCAGCTTCAGGAAGCCCTGCTGGCCCTTGTTCGGCATCGGGCGGACGTCGGCGTTCGGGTCGCCAATGGCCTTGCGGATGGCATCGACCGGATCCTGGCCGGGCTGCAGCTTGACCATGCCGTGCTGCTTGCCGCTGCTGCCGAGGTGCAGGGAGTCGCCGGGCATCGGGCGCAGGCCGGGCAGGCGGTGGTGGTTCGGCTGGGGAACCAACTTGTCCAGCGCGGGGGTGGTGGAGGGACGGAAGGTGGCATTGTTGATGGTGGTCATTGGGGGCTCTCTCTCTCGCTGGGGACTCAACCGGAACAATTTCAGTATGCAAAAACCACCCGAACAAACCTTGAACAAACCCACCGGTGGTTCCCTAAAATCACGTTAACTTTGGCCGGCCCGGCATGGCGCTGGGTATGTGCCGCATGGGATGCAACACGACGCCTGGATCTTGGCCAGCAAGCTGGCGCCCCCCGCGCCCCCGGCCCGCTGGCTCGAGCGCGGCTTCCTGCCGGCCGGGGCGCCACGCTCGCCCGTCACCTGGCTGGTGGGCGGCTCCGGCTACGGGAAGACGCTGGGCCTGCTGGCGTTGGCCGGCGACGCGCCGCGGGTTTGGCTGGCCCTGGACGACCTGGACGTGGAGCCCGCTACGCTCTTCTACTACCTGGTGGCGGGGATGCGGGCGCATGTGCCCGCCTTCGGCGAGGCCATCCACGCCACGCTGCAGGCCGGCGGCGCGGACCCGCGCCAGTTGTGGCAGGCGTTCGCACGCGAGGTGGCGGGCTACAACATGCCGGCGCTGGTGGTGGCGATCGACGACGTCCACCACCTGCCGGAGGAGGTGCTGGCACCGCTCGCCACCCTGGCAGGCCAGCTGCCGCCCGGCCTGCAGCTCTTGCTGGCGGGCCGGCAACGTCCCCCCAAGGCCTTCGCCCGCGCCCGCGCCGCCGGCCACGTCACGGTGATCGACAGCGCCCAATTGGCCTTCAACGCCGACGATCAGCGCGCTTTTTTGGCCGGCCGCGAGCCCACGAGCCCCGGCTGGGAAGCCCGGCTTGCCGCCCTGGAAGGCTGGCCGCTGGGGCTGGACTTGCTGATCCGGCAGGTGGATGAGCTCGCCACGGAGGACCTGGTGGCCGCGGAGTTCTACGGCTCCCAGCCCCCGGCGCGGCGCGAGTTCATGCTGCAAGCCTCGTTCCTGGCCGAGATCACCGCGGAGGCCTGCGCCTGGATCTTCCAGGGCCAAGACGCCGCCCTGCACCTGGCGGAGCTGGAGGCCGCCCAGCTGATCTTGCGTCTGGCCAGCAGCGGGGCCTACCGCTTCCCTGCTTATCTGTTGGCCTTCCTGCGCCAGGATGCCGGCCGATCCGTGCCTTCGCTGGCCGCGGCGGCCTGGCACCGCCGCGCCGCCACCTACTACATGGAGGCCGATCGCGCGGAGCTGGCCCTGCCCCACCTGGTCGCGTCGCGCGATTGGCCGGCAGCCGCGGCGGCGTGCCAGGCCACCTTCCCGGCCATGCGCTACAGCGGCCGCCAGGGCCAAATTGCGCGCACATTGGCATCATTCCCGGCCGATGTTCGCGAGGAGGAGCCCGCGCTGCTGCTGTGGGGCGGCCACGCCCATTCCCGCGCCGGCCGCCCCACGGAAGCGCGCGACGCATACGACCGGGCCGCCCGCGGCTTCCACGAGCGCGACGACGGCGCCGGCGAGTTCAAGGTGCTGGTGCGCCTCGTGACCCTGGCCATGCGCCGGGGCGACACCGCATCATTCAACCAGTTGGTGCTCCAGGCGCTGGCCCGTTTGCCGGAGGGCTCGCTGGAGGACGTGGTGGATCTCCAGCTCGCGCGCGCCGCGATGGCGGACTTCCGGGGCGACGCGGCCTTGATGCGCGAGTGCAACGAGGCAGCCCTGGCGATCGCCGGCGCCGGCAACGCGGAAATCGCCGCGAGCCACGTGATCGCGAACCTGAACCTCTACACGGCGGCGTTCCATGCAGGCGAGCTTACGCCTGCCCGCGGCCATGCGGAGCAGGCGCTGGCGATCGCCCGCGAGCACGGGATGGCGCCCTACATGCTCTACGCCACGTGCTTGTTGGCCCACCTGGACCTGACCACCGGTGAGGTGGAGGCCGCAGGCGCCACGCTGCGCGGGCTGCCCGACGACTGGGAAGCCAGGCTGGACTGGCACATGCGCGCGGTCGGCCAGACGATCCTGGGCGCCTACCACCTGGCGCGCGGCGAGGCCGCGGAGTCACAGGCGGCCTACGACCGCTCGCTCGCGAGCTTCGACGCCGTGGGCTATGCGGAGGGTCGCAAGCTGCCGCTGGAAGGGCTCATGTGGCTGGCGTTGCAACGGAACCTGCCCACCAAGGCAATCGGCTACTTCCAGGGCGGCGGCCGCAACTACTACGACCTGGCGCTGGCGCTGCCCCACGCGCGGGCCGTTCATCTAGCCGGGGACCCGGCGGCCGCGAGCGTCTTGCTGCGCGAGCTGGCCGAAACCTGCGAGCAAGAGGGTGCGGCCTTGCTGGCGGTGCGGGCGCGCCTGTACCTCGCCGCCGCCACCGGCGCGGCGTGCCCGCCCCTGGAGGCCCTGGGCTACGGCTTCCTGCGCGGCCAGGACGCGCGGCTCTGGCAGGAGCTGGCCCCCGCCGCCACCGGCGATCCGGCGCTGGACCTGGCCTGCTTCGGCGGTCTCCAGGTCCGCCGCGAGGGCGTCTTGCTAGACCACTGGCCGCGCCGCAAGGCCAAGCTGATCCTGGCGGCGATGGTGCTGCACCCCGAGGGCGTGCGCCAGACCACGCTGGCGGAGTGGCTGGGCGATGGCGACGAGGGCTCCGGCGTGGCCATCCTGCGCATGAGCCTGCGGGCCCTGCGCGGCACCTTGGAGCCGGACCTAGCCAAGGGGGCGGTGTCCCGTTACGTGAAGGCCGAGGGCGACCTGCTGGTGCTGGACCGCGCCCACCTGGGGAGCTGCGACCTGCAAGCCTTCGACGAGGCCCTGACGGCCGGCGACGGCCGGCGCGATGAGGCCCCCGTGGCGGCTGCCGCCCACTACGAGCGCGCGCTCGCACTCTACCAGGGCGACCTGTTCGACGAGACCCTGCTGCGCAACTTCTTCGAGGAAGAGCGCAACGCCCGCCGCGAGCGCGCGGCCGCCGCCTTGGCTTGGCTCGCGGCCTTCCATGGCGAGCGGGGCGATCGGTCGGGCGCTGAGGCGGCCTTGCGCCGGGCCGTCGCCACCTTGCCCGCGGAAGAGTGGCCATACCTGGCGTTGATGCGCCACCAGCATGCGGCAGGCCGGCCGGAGCTCGCGCGGCAAGCCTATTGGGACTGCCGCAAGGCCCTCAAACAGCACCTGGACGCCACGCCCAGCGAGGCCTTCGAAGTCGCCGCGCAGGCCATGAGGTGACGCCCGTGCCCACCGTGACCGCCGTCGTGATCACCCGCAACGAGGCCGCCCATGTGCTGGCTTGCCTGGCGACGCTGGCGTTCGCCGACGAAATCGTGGTGGTGGACGACGCCAGCACGGATGCCACGGCGGAGCTTGCCCGGCAGGCCGGCGCACGCGTGATCGTGCACGCCCACGAGGGCGAGAACTGGGACCTGAACAAGAACGTGGGAATGGACGCGGCAACGGGCGACTGGGTCCTCTTGATCGACGCCGACGAGCGGGTAAGCGCCGAGTTGGCAGCCGATATCCGCCAAGCCATCCAGGACACGCCTCATGCCGCTTTCTGGTTGCCCCGCAACGAGTTCTACTTTGGTTTCCATGCTCGCCATGCAGCCTCCGGCGCCAAGGTCTTGCGGCTGTTCCGCCGCGGTGCGGCGAGGTTCGAGGGGGAAAGGCTCCACGTGAACCCCCGCGTGGAGGGTTCCATCGGCGAGCTCACCCAACCTCTGGACCACCTGGCCTACGCCACCGTCCGCGAGTACGTCGACAAGACCAACCGCTACACCGACCACGAGGCCGCCACGCGCTATGCCGCCGGGAACCGCGCAGGCTGGCGGGAAATCGTGCTGGAGCCGCTCAAGCTCTTCCGCTACCGCTATTGGGTGCTGAAGGGGTATAAGGACGGCATGCCGGGGCTGGTGTTCAGCCTCGTGACCAGCCTGTATCCGCTGCTGCAGAACCTCAAGCTCTGGGAGCTGGAGGCCCGCGGCCGGCGATCGGAGTAGCTCTTGTCCGGTTCGTTGCCCTTCATCTCCGTGGTCGTGCCGGCATACAACCGACCGCATGGGCTGGCGGCCCTGCTGGATGCCCTGGCGGAGCAAAGCTACCCCCCATACCGCTTCGAGGTCCTGGTGTGCGACGACGGCTCGAAGCCGGCCCTGGCCGAACTGGTGCCCATCAAGGACTTGCCGTTCTCGCTGAACTTCCTGCGCGACGAAAACCAGGGCCCCGCCGCCGCCCGCAACCGCGGGATCAAGGCCGCGCGCGGCAGCATCGTGGCCTTCACCGACGACGACTGCCTGCCTTTACCGCACTGGCTGGAGGCGATCGCCGAGACCTTGCAGCACCCGGAGCCTTACGCCGTTCACGGCCCGACCTACAGCACGGTGCCGCCCATCGACCCGTTCGTCCACTCGCTGCACATCGAGCAGATCCACGGCGTCGCCACCGCCAACTTCGCGGCGCGCAAGGACAAGCTGCTGGCCGTGGACGGCTTCGACGAGAACTTCCGCGCCCCCTACTTCGAGGACGAGGACCTCTCGCGCCGGCTGCAGGAGCGCTTCGGCCCGATCACCTGGGCGGCCGAGGCGCGCGTGGAGCACCCGCCGCGCGTGGTGCCGCTCCGCAAGGCGTTCAAGTCGGCCGGCTACACCTATTACCTCCCGTACATGCGCCGCAAGTACCCTGGCTACCGCGCCGGCTTTATGGCCGGGGTTGCGCGCCGCATCGCCGCCAAGACCGTGCTCGTAGCCATCGGCCTGGCCCCCCTGGCCGGCGCCCCGGTCGCGCTGGGCGTGGCGTGGCTCGCCCTGTTCGCCTGGCAAGCCAAGCGCCTGCAGCGCACGCTGGCCGAGGTGGCGAGCGCCAAGCTGCAGGTGCCGGTGGTCAGCCAGCTGGCCTTCCTGGGCACGGAGTGGCTGCTGGATTACGCCCGCGGCCTCGCCTACGTGCGCGGCCTGGCCTTGCGACCGCGGCCGGTCTCGCTGGGGCTGGAGGAGCTCCTGCGCTGAGATGAGAATTGCGCTGGTCTGCTCCGAGGTGATCCGGGAGAGCGGCCACGGCCGGTACATGCTGGAGTTGGCCCGGCGCCTGGCCGCGGCGCATGAGGTCCACGTCTACAGCGACCTCTTCGACCCGCTGCCCGGCGTGACGCACCACCGCGTGCCCGCACCCACCGGCATCAACTTGCTGCGCGTGTACGCCTTCTGGTGGCGCGCCAGCCGGGCCTTGCGCGGCGTGCCCTATGACATCGTCCACACGATCGGCGGCTGCTGTGCGCGGCACGACGTGGTGACCGTACAGTTCGCTCAACGGCCCTGGGGCGCGCAGCTGGCCAAACTAGAGGCCCAACACCGGCAAACGCCCGTCCTGGTTGGCAGCCCGCTACGGCGGCTGTACCACCAGCTCTACTGGCGGCTCTGCGATCTCCTGGAGGCGCCGGCCTTCCGCTCCAAGCACCTGATCGCCGTCTCCGAAGGCGTGCGAGACGAGCTCCACACCTTCTACGGCACCCCCAAGGAGGACGTGACGGTGGTCTACAACGGCGTCGAGCCCGGGGAATGGGCCGACCTCGCGGCGTTGCGGGCGCCGACCCGCCAGGCGCTGGGGCTGGCGGATGAGCCGGCCATGCTCTTCGTGGGCGATTTCTACCGCAAGGGCCTGGCGACGGTGATCGCCGCCCTGGCGCGGCACCCGGTGGCCAGCCTGATCGTGGTCGGTCGGGGCGAGGAGGGCGCGTTCAGGGCCCAGGCCCGGGATCTAGGGGTGGAAGACCGCCTGCGCTTCGTCGGGTTCCAGAAGGACGTCCGGCCTTACTTCGCCGCCGCGGACATGTTCGTCTTCCCCACCCGCTACGAGCCCTTCGGCATGGTCGTGACGGAGGCCATGGCGGCCGGCCTGGCCGTCATCACGACGCGCGCGGCCGGGGCGGCGGAGGTGATCACGGCGGGCGTCGACGGGATCGTGCTGGACGACCCCGAGGACGTGGCGGCATTGGCCGAGGCGATGGGCGAGCTGCTGGCCGACGCCGGGCGCCGCCAAGAAATGGGCGCAGCCGCGCGGCGGGCGGCCGCACGCGTTAGCTGGGACTACGTGGTGACGGAGACCCTGGCGGTCTACCGGGCCGTCGGGGTACGGTAGCGCCATGTTCCGCAAGTTGCCAACCATGCTCGTTGGGCTGCTCGCCGTCGGAGCGTTTGGCGGGGGCCTGTATTGGTGGGAGCTGCGCCAGGTGCCGCAGCCGCTCTCCTACGCCGACATCCAGGAAAAAGACGATTATGAGCGCCTGATCAACATCTTGCTACCCACCGTGAAGGGCGTGCTCGAGCGTGACGGCGAGTTGCCGCAGCCGGTGGCCTTCGGCATGGAAATGAACGACCACCTGGACTTCCTGGAACCGCAGGGCAGCTCCACCCTGGACAGCCTGAGCCAGATCGTCCACGACTTCAAGTTCGGCGCGCATGCCGGGCAGATCCGTTGTACGGCGATCGCCTACGACGTGATGCGCAAGGATCCCGGCATCCCCCCGTACGACGCGCTCGAGTTCCGCTTCGAGCACATCAACGGCGACGCCGTGAAGGGCTGGCTGAGCTACAAGCAGGTGGCGCCGCACAAGTTCCAGTACGGCGTGATCCACTTCGAGCGCATGGACCGGGTGATCTTCTCCCGCCACAACGTCGAGTACGGCGACAAGGACTAATTAAAACGGGGCCCCGCTCTTCCGAGAGGGGCCCCGCTGGGTCGAAGCTACTTGGTAACGGTGACCTGGGACGTGCCCTTCACCGAGGGAGCCTGGTCTGACGTGAAGGTGATGGTGGCCTTGCCCTCCTTGAGGCCGCGGACGACACCCTGGTCGTTCACGAACGCCACGCCCTCGTCGCTGGAGCGCCAGTTGCCGTTGGCGTGCGACTTGCCGGAGCTGTTGGTCACGAAACCGTCGAGCTGCTGGCTGCTGTTCACCTTGATGGTGGCTTCCGACGGCTCGACGGTCACGGACAGGTCGACCACGATGCCCGGCTTGACGGACACGTTGATGATGGCGGACTTGATGTTCGGGTTGGCCGCGGCGCGTGCGTAGATGGTCGCGTTGCCTTCCTTCACACCCGCGATCTCGCCGGTGGTCTCGTTGATCGTGACCACGGTGCCGTCGTTCGACGCCCACTTGAGGTCGGAGTCCTGGCTGCCGTCGAGGTACTTCACGGTGCCGGTGACCTTTTGGGTCTTGCCGGCCTGGATGACCAGGTTGTTGGTGCTCACGTCGACACGGTCGACCGGCTTGCTGGCGTTGACCTGGTTGGAGGGGCCCTGCGAACCCGAAGCGCTGGGGTTCGGGCTGCCGTTGGCCGGGCTGCCCTGGGTCTGCGTCGGAACGCCCAGAATGCCCGCGCCGGCGCCGGCGATGGCGCAACCCGCCAACGAGGCGGTCAGGCAGGCCGCGCTCAGGACGCGGAAGGTTGTTGCATTCATTGGTTTAGTTAACCTCAAAGTTCGTGGAAGTCAGTCCACGTCATGATACCCGTCGCCCGCTTGGCTGGTGTAAATTTATGCGAAGCAGACGGGCGTCATCAGGGGGTAGCGGTGGGTTTCGGCGTGGGAGAAGGCGTTGCCGTCGGGGACGGGGTAGGCGTTGCCGTCGCGGAGGCCGTCGGGGCCGGCGTGGGCGTGCCCGTGGCGGCCGGCGCCGGCGTGGCGGTGGGGGCCGGGGTCGGCGTGGGGCTGGCGGCGTGCGTCTTCACGACCGTGACGCTGGAGACGCTGAACTGGCTGGGGTCCTGGGAGTAGGCCCCCTTGATTGTGACCGTGCCGACCTTCAGGGCGTTGACCTCGCCGGTGGTGCCGTTCACCACGGCCACGGTGTTGTCGGAGCTGGTCCAATCGACGTTGCTGCTGATGGTGCCGTCCGCCAGTTGGACCTTGGCCACCAGCTTCACGCCCTCGCCGATCGCAAGCTCCGGGTTGGCGGGCTCGATGCGGATTTGCGCGGCCTTGCCGGAGGCGTTGACCGTGATGGTGACCTGGGTTTGGACGCTCGGCGCGCTCTGCAAGGAGGCCGTCAGCACCGCCGTACCCGGCGCCACGCCCCGGGCCTGGCCGGTCAGCGGGTTCACGGTGACGATGGCGGCATTGCTGCTCAACCAGAGCACCCCCGAGGTCGGCGCGAGGCCGGTTTGGTCGCGCAGCACGTCGTTCATCACGCGCTCCGCGCCCAGCGCCAGCGTCACGTTCGCGGCGGTGGTCGACAGCTTGCCCTGGGCGGTGCCCGACGGGACGCCAGGGACGCCGGGCACGTTTGCCGGGGCTTGGGCCACGATGGTCTGCTGCGGCGGCGGTGGGGCCGGCGGGGTATAGACGCAGGCCCCCAGTGCCACGAGGGCGAAAGACGAGGCAAGGGTGGACCGGACCGACATGAGCATCTCCAAAGGGGCAAGCGACGGGACAGGATTCCCTTTATCTACCCGGGGGTTGGTGCGGTATCATCACGTTCTTATGTCCAAACTGACGACCCTCGCCTCCTTGATGTTCCTTTCCGCCCTGACCGGTTGTACCGGCGAAGGACTCATCGACCAGTACCTCGAAAACTACGACTTCAAGCAGCAGGTGTGGACCAAGGTCGACGTCGGCGTGGCGGCGGACCTCTCGGCCATGCAGTGGCAGGACGCCTCGACGGGCTACATCGTCGGCGATCAGGGCACCGTGCTGAAGACCGCCGACGGCGGCGGCACGTGGAAGGCCAGCAACCCCGCGGCCATGGCCGGCGAGCGGCTCCTTTCCGTGTCGTTCGTGAGCCCGACCCTGGGATTCGTAGCCAGCAAGGGCGCGGTCTACGCGACCCAGGACGGCGGCGCGACCTGGACGAAGAAGCCCGCCTTCCCGAAAGCCGTGGGCGAAGAGATCCTGCGCGCGCGCTTCATTACGGCCGGCGCGGGCTACGTGGCCGGCAGCAAGAAGGCCTACCAGACGCTGGACGGCGGCGAGACCTGGACGCCCCTGGCCCTCATCAACGTGCGCGACTTCGACGCCACGGCAAATTTAGTTTATGCGGGCGGCGGCAACATCTACCGGGCCATGGTGGGAACCGGCTGGGATGGCTTGCTGTCTGCCGACCAGGCCTGCTCGGAGTGCTCGAGCTGGATCAACTTCATCACGGCCGCGGACGGCTGGGCGGTCATCACCGGCCGGGGCACCCTCACGGGCTCGCAGGCCTTCGCCGTGTTGCGGACGAAGGACGGCGGCGGCAGCTGGACCAACCTGCCCACCCAGAACCACGAAGGCAAGCCGCTGGGCCCCTACCTCCGCGGCGCTTCGTTCGACACGCTGCGCGCGCTGCGCTTCACCGACGCCCAGAACGGCTGGATGATCTTCGGCGGGGGGCTACTCAACACCTACGACGGCGGCCAGACCTGGGTGCCCCAGCAGCAGGACTTCGTGCTGGGCTCCAACCAGTTTTTCAACAAGTACGTGATGGAAAACTTACACACCTTCGGCTTGCAGGACCTCCAGGCGGTGGACGGCAAGAACGCCTGGGTGGTGGGAGACAAGGGCGGGGTCTACAAGTTCACCGGCGCGATGCACCCGATCCACCACGAGAAATAGGTCAGTTCCCGGTGTAGTGGTAGAGGGCCTTCGTGCCGTTGGCAAACCAAACGTCGTTCGGGCCAACCACCTGGAGACCGCTGTGCGCGAACGTGATCGCGTCCTGATACACGCTGCGGTTCCCCGGGTCGAAGGGATCCACCAGCTTGCCGCGCAACCACTGCACGCCGCCCGTGTTCGTCCAGGCCACGCTCGCACCGGTGGCGATCCAGGCCTCCGCGTCGCCCAGCACGCGGACCCGCATGCCGGGGGCCCACGCCGGGTCCGTGACCGTGTCAACCCAGGAGCTGGCACCATCGAAGGTCTTGTAGAGGGTGGCCCCCACCATCCAGCCATTCTGGGCGTCACGGAAATGGAACGCGAAGCCGCCGCCCTGGGGCTGCTTGAGGGCCCGCCAGCCCTCCGCCTGCCGGATCATGAAGGCCGTGCCCAAGAAGGCAGGGCTGCCGCCGATGCTGCCCAAATCCGCAACCCGGGAGATCATCAGCGGTTGGCCGGCGGCGTCGTTGGGCTCCTCCTGCCAGGTCGCGCCCCCATCGGAGGTATGTAGGAGGGGCACCTGGGGACCGATCGCCACGCCCTCCGTCGGCCCGTAGAATTGCATGGCCGAGTATACGAAGCCGGCCTTGAACTCCGGAACGCGGACCCAGCTGGCGCCGCCGTCCATGGTGCGGAAGCAGCCGCTGGGCGCCAGCACGAAGCCATGCTGGGCATTCAAGAAGGCCAGGTCGGTGAAGGCCTCCAGGCGCGTCCAGTTGGTGGCCTCGGCCTGACCGGCAGCGCGCGCCCAGGTCTGGCCGCCGTCGGTCGTCTTGAGGATCATGCGCGGTCCGCCCACCGCGTACCCGGTGTTGGCGTCGACCATCTGGATGCCGGTCAGCCCATCGACGACGATCCCGCTGGACCCGGACTTGGTGGAGGCCTCGGCCGTGAACGAGCTGGCCGTGAATTTCAGGCCGGGCGGCGACGGGCTGGCCTGGGGCACCGGCTTGAGATCGTCCTTGGCATCGCAGGCGCCCAGGGCGACGCAAGCGACGACAAGGAGGGCGCAAACGCCCTGAGGCGGCCGCACCTAGTTGCCCGTGAAGTGGTAGAGCGCCCGCGTGCCGTTCGCCAGCCAGACGTTGTTCGGCCCGACCACCTGGAACCCGCCGTGGCCAACAGGGTGCGACGTCTGGTACACGCTGTGGGGCGGGTTCTCCGGGTCGATGGGCGCGGCCTTGGTCCAGCGGACGCCGCCCGTGATGGTCATGGCCACACCCGTGGCGCTCGCCACCCAGGCTTCGGCGTCGCCCAGCAGGCGGATTTGCGTCCCGGCGCCGAAGCCGGCGTCCGTGACCGTGTCGATCCAGGTGTCGGCCCCATCGAAGGTCTTGTACAAGATCGTGTTCGCCAGCCAACCGTTCTGGTCGTCCCGGAAGCCGAACGCGAAGAACTTGTCGCCCTTGGGCAGCTTGAGCGGCTGCCAGCCATCGGCCCGGCGGGTCATCAGGATCGGCGCCTTGCCCTTGGCGCCCAGGAACGTCGGCCGGCCGCCCACGCTGCCCAGGTCGGAGATCGTGTCGAACTCCATCACCTGGCCGGCGGCGTCCTTGCGGTCGTCCTGCCAGGTCAAGCCGCCGTCCGTGGTGCGCAGGATGCTTCCCGGCCCAACGGCGACGCCATCGGTGGGCCCGAAGAACTGCACGGCCTGGTGGCCGAGCGTGAACTCCGGCACACGCGTCCACGTCGTGCCGCCATCCGCCGTACGGAAGCATTCGCTGCCCGCCAAGATGAAGCCATGGAGGGCGTCGATAAAGGCCAGGTCAGTGAAGGCCGCGTTCCGCGTGAGGTTGGTTTCCTCCGGCTTGCCGGCCGACTGGGCCCAGCTCTGCCCGCCGTCGGTCGTCTTCAGCACCACGCGGGGTCCGCCTACCGCATAGCCGGTGGTGGCGTCCACCATCTGAACGCCGGTGACGGTCTCGACCGTCCCGAAGGCGCCGCTGGCCACCTGGGCCTTCACGCCGAAGGAGACGGGCGTGTACTTCAGGCCGGCCGGCGTCGGGCTGGGGGCCGGCGCGGGCGCCTGGACGGCGGCCTTCGGCTCGCAGGCGGCGACCAAACAGAGGGCGACGAGGCCGGGAACGAGGTGGCGCATGGGGGGGTCCTTGGACAAGCTCGGTTGCCCAAGATACCATATGCGTATGCGCCAACCACGATTAACCGCCCTGATCGCATCCAGCTTGTTGCTGACGGGGTGCAACCTCTTCCTCGGCAACGACTCGCTTGCCGACAAGATCTACAACAACTTCGACTTCAAGCAGCAGGTGTGGTCGCGCCTCGACGTGGGCGCGATCGAGGACCTCAACACCATCCAGATGGTAGACGGCACCACCGGCTACGCCGCGGGCCAAAAGGGCATCGTCGTCACCACCACGGATGGCGGAAAGACTTGGACGCCCTCCTACCCCGGCGTCATGTCGGGCCAGAACATCGTTTCGCTGGCCTTCGTCAGCCCGGTGCAGGGGTTCGCCGCCTCGAACAAGAACGTCTACGGGACGCAGGACGGCGGCCACACCTGGGCGAAGCTGAGCACCCCCAGCACGACCAGCACGCTGATGCACTTGCGCTTCGCCACGGCCGGCGTCGGCTATGCCGCGACGGACAAGGGGGCCCTCCAGACGCTGGACGGCGGGAAGACCTGGACCCCATTAAAAGTTGCGGACGGCGGCGACTTCTCGATCACGTCATCCGGCGTCTACGCGGCCGGCAGCGGCGTCTACCATGCCGCCGTGGGCGGGGATTGGACCGGCCTCCTGGAGATGAGCAGCCTGTGCAGCGGGTGCAACCCGGCGCTGCCGAGCTTCATCAGCCCGACGGAGGGCTGGGTGGTCGCGGTGGTGCCGAACCACGGCAACGGCGACTTCGTGACGGTCAAGGTCCTGCACACCACCGACAGCGGGGGGACCTGGGCCAGCCTCACGACGGTGGACCACCTGGGCAAGCCGCTGGGCGACTACCTGCGCGAGGTCGGGTTCGGATCGGCAACCGCCGTGCGCTTCGCGGACGCCCAGACCGGCTGGATGCTCTTCGGCAAGGGTTTGTTCGCCACCTTCGACGGCGGCTCAACCTGGATCACGCAGAACCAGAGCTTCAGCACCGGCGGCTTCACCCGCTACAGCATGGATCATCCCACCGGGCTCGGCTTCTCCGACCTGTCCGTGCAAGACGCCAAGCACGCCTGGACGGTGGCCGGCAAGTTCGTTTACCGCTACGACGGCACGCTCTACCCGGCCTTCCACGAGACCACCGGCCCATCGCCCAAGCCCTGGTTCTGATGGGGGGCCCGGGCTTGGAACAGCAGCTCACCGACCGCCACGGACGCGAGATCATCCTGCGGGAGGCCGAAGAGGGCGACGCCGTGCCCGTGCTGGCGTTCGTGCGCCACGTGGACCGCGAGTCCACCTTCCTCTCGCGGGAACCGGGCGAGTTCGCCGCCAGCGAGATCCAAGAACGGCAGCACATCTCGATGCTGCGGGGCCGCACGGGCTCGATCATGCTGCTGGCCCTGCATGACGGCGAGCTGGTCGGCGCGATCGACTTCAGCGGCGGCACCCGGCGGCGGAACGTGCATGCCGGCGAGTTCGGCTTGAGCGTGCGGCGCCCATACTGGGGCGCGGGCATCGGCGGCATGTTGCTGGACGCGATGCTGGTCTGGGCCCGCGGCACGGGCTTCATCCACAAGGTGCGGCTGCGCGTGCAGGACCGCAACGTCGCCGCGATCGCCCTCTACCGCTCGCGCGGGTTCGAGGAAGAAGGCCGCCTGGCCCGCGAGATGCGCGTCGACGGCGAGTGGGTGGACCTGGTCATGATGGGCCTTTGGCTTCCGTGATAGGATGACGCAACGCTTGCAAGGAGGAGCCCCGATGTCCCAAACCGTCCCCCGCGTGGAAAGCCCCACCGAGTTGCACGAGCTGGCCCAGCGCCTGCGGATCGACATCCTCGAGATGATCGCGAAGGCCAATTCCGGCCATCCGGGCGGGTCGCTCTCCGCCATCGACCTCATCACGGCGCTGTACTACGCCGTGTTGCGCCACGACCCCAAGAACCCCACCTGGGCAGACCGCGACCGCTTCATCCTCAGCAAGGGCCACGCCTGCCCGGCGCTGTACGCCGTCATGGGCGAGCAGGGCTACTTCGACAAGGCGCTCTTCGGCACGCTGCGCCAGCTGGGCAGCCCCTTGCAGGGCCACCCGGAGCTGGGCAAGCTGCCCGGCGTGGAAGCCTCCACGGGCTCGCTGGGCCAGGGCCTGTCGCTGGGCCTGGGCATGGCGCAGGGCGCCCGCATCAACAAGAGCCCCGCGCGCGTCTTCGTGTTGACGGGCGACGGCGAGTTGGACGAGGGCCAGATCTGGGAGGCCGCGCTCTACGGCGGCGCCCACGGGTTGGACAACGTCTGCGTGATCTGCGACGTCAACGGCCAGCAGCTAGACAACTCCACGGAGAAGATCCTGCCGCTGGGCAACCTGGCGGACAAGTGGCGCTCCTTCAACTGGCATGTCGTCGAGATCGACGGCCACGACATGGCGCAGATCCTCAAGGCCTACCAGGAGGCCGCGGCCACCAAGGGCAAGCCCACCGCCATCATCGCGCGCACCGTCAAGGGCAAGGGCGTCTCGTTCATGGAGAACCAGAATGAATGGCACGGCACCGCCCCCAACGCGGAGCAGCTCGCCACCGCGCTCGCCGAGTTGAAGAAGTAGGAGCCGAACATGACCATCCGTGAACGCAAGCTCGGGGCGGCCACCCGCGACGCCTACGGCGAGGCCCTCGTCGACCTCGGCAAGGCCAACCCCAAGGTCGTGGTGCTGGACGCCGACCTCTCCAAGTCCACCAAGACCAACGGCTTCGCCAAGGCCTTCCCCGACCGCTTCCTGAACGTGGGCATCGCCGAGGCGAACCTGGCCGGCATGGCCGCGGGCATCGCCACCACCGGCCTGGTGCCCTTCGCCAGCTCCTTCGCCTCCTTCCTGATGGCGAAGACCTTCGACCAGCTGCGCATGGGCGTGGCGAACCCCCAGGTGAACGCCAAGTTCGTGGGCTCCCACGGCGGCATCTCGCTGGGCGAGGATGGCGCCAGCCAGCAGTCCGTCGAGGACATCGCCCTGGCCGTGGCGCTGCCCCACTTCCACGTGCTGGTGCCCTCGGACGGCGTCTGCTGCAAGGGGCTGGTCAAGTCGATCGCCGAGCACCACGGCCCCGTCTTCATGCGCACCGGCCGCCCCAAGGCGCCGGTGATTTACGGCGACGGCGAGCAGTTCCCGCTGGGCGGCTCCAAGACCCTCCAGACCGGCACGGACGTGACGATCGTGGCGAACGGCCTGTTGGTCTTCGAGGCGCTCCAGGCGGCCGACATGGCCAAGGAAGCCGGGCTCTCCGTGGGCGTGATCGACGCCTACAGCGTCAAGCCGATCGACGAGCAAGCCATCATCGCCGCGGCGCGCCAGTCCGGCGCGATCCTCACGGCCGAGGAGCACCTGACCACCGGCGCCCTGGGCGCGATGGTGGCCCAGGTCTGCGCGGAGCACGCCCCCGTGCCGATGCGCTTCGTGGGCCTGAAGGACCGCTACAGCGAGAGCGGCACGCCGGAGGCCCTGATGGAGGCCTATGGCTTCACCGCCAAGCACCTCTTTGACGAGGTGAAGGCCCTGGTCGAGCGCAAGAAGGCCCTCCAGCCCGTCGCGCGCTAGCTCGCGATCGCGGCGATGATGACCACCCAGACCGAGCTGCCGCCGTTCGAAGTCGACCTCCGCCGCACCCCCGGCGCCGCCAAGACCGCCTACGTGGTCTACAACGCGGCGGCGGGCGGCTCGCGGCAGAAGGTCGAGATCGAGGACGTGCGCAAGCGCTTCCTGGCGAACGGCTGGAGCGTCGCCACGATCGCCACGCGCTGCGCCGGCGACGGCACGGAGGCGGCCCGCCACGCGATGGGCCTGGGCGCGGACGTCGTCGTGGCGATGGGCGGGGACGGCACGGTCAACGAGGTGGCCCAGGCGCTGGCCAAGACGGCCATGCCGCTGGGCATCGTGCCGATCGGCACCGTGAACGTGCTGGTGCGCGAGCTCGGCCTGTCGCTCGACGCGATGGAAGCGGTCGACATCATCGCCACCGGCGAGCCGCTGGCGATCGACCTGGGCACCGTCAACGGCCGCTACTTCACCATGATGAGCAGCCTGGGCTATGACGCCGCCTCCGCCTTCGCCATGATCCCCACGGTCAAGCAGTGGAGCGGCCAGCTGGCCTACTGGATCGGTGCCGTGCAGAGCTTCGGGAAGCACCGGGCCGTGCGCGCGAAGATCGTGCTGGAGGACGGCAAGCGGAAGAAGCGCCTGCGCCGCCTGATTTACATGATGGTCATCAGCAACACCCAGCTCTATGGCGACGGCGCGTTGAAGTTCACGCCGCAGGCCAACGTGCGCGACGGGTTGCTAGACATCTGCCTGATCCGCTCCGCGCGCTGGTACCGGGCCTTGCTGCACATCGTCTTGAGCTTTACGGGCAAGATCGGCTCGGTTTCCGATGTGGAGACCTTCCGTACCCGCCGCATCACCATCACCACCTCGCGGCCGTTCCCGTACCAGATCGACGGGGATCCGGTCGGGCACACGCCGGTGGTGATCGAGGTGGCGCCGTTGGGGCTGCATGTGATGGTGAGGCCAGGCAACCAACCACGGGTATAAAGGCGTTATGAAGCGCCTGCCCATTTGCCTGTCCTTGTTGTTCGTGATCGGCTGCCAGGGCAAGGTTGCCGCGCCGGGTACGCCCAAGCTGCCTGTGGGCGACAAGATCAACGTGGCCACGGGCTTGATCGGCAATGACGGGGCGGGCGTGAAGCCCCCTGCCGCCAAGGTTGACAACGGCACTGGGGCCAGCCTGATCACCAACGACGGCGGGTCCATTTCGGGCGCCGTGCGCGTGCCCGCGGGGCTGATTACCAATGATGGCGGCTCGCTCATCACCAACGACGGCGGCTCTCTCATCACCAACGACGGCGGCTCCCTCATCACCAACGACGGCGGCAGTCTCATCACCAACGACGGTGGCTCGCTCATCACCAACGACGGCGGCTCCATCGTGGCCCAAGGCGGCGGCAACCTCCGGCTGTTCGCGACGAGCGAGGACGCGCCGCTCAAGGGTGCCGTGGTGGGCATCTTCGACGCCGCAGGCCGCGAGCTGCCGGGCCCCGACGGCAAGCC
>JAQBPE010000055.1 GCA_028287685.1 Cyanobacteria bacterium RYN_339
TCCGTTCCCCTCGGGGACACACTTTTGCAACACAACGCTTAAATACTCGTAATCCGGGTAAAAAATGTGTCACGGGTCACTGCAAAGTGGAGGAACCGAAATGCTGTACACGCTAGAGCGAGCCCTCCCCCCCATTGCCAAGCGTCCAGGGCTTTTGCAGCCCTATGAAGTCCTCGATTTGCTTGCCTGCCGCCGCAACTGGCGGGTAACGGCCACGGATCTCGCGGACAGTCTGTCGCGGCCCCTCGATCAGGTCCTGCATGTGCTGAGTTACATGACCAGCATGGGCCTGCTTGCGACGTGTCGCGTCAACGGTGCTTGGTACTACTACCTCACGACCGCGGCTGCCGGCTGACGGCAGGCGTTTGGTTGGATGTCCCCGCTGATTTGCGGGGACTCTTTTTTTGGAAGGGGAGGGGTTGGTGCGCAGGCGCATCTTGTTGGTGGAGGACCATGTCGATTTCCGGGAGATGCTGGCCGAGTGGTTGGGTCGCCGGGGCTACGACGTGGCGTGCGCCGGCACCGCCGATGAAGCCCTTGAGCTCGCCCGGGCGTGCCCGTTCGACGTCGTGGTGCTCGACCTCTTGCTGCCCGGCGCGTCCGGGTTGGAGGTGCAAGCAGCGTTGCTGGCCGACCAGCCCGACCTGGCCGTGATCGTGCTCAGCGGCGAGGCCACCGTGGAAGCCGCGGTGGCGACGCTGCGGGAAGGCCGCGCGTTCGACTTCTTGATCAAGCCGCTGGTAGACCCCGGCCGGCTGCAGGCGGCGATCGAGCGGGCCTTGGCGCACCGGCCGCCCCGGGTGGAATCCGCCCTGGCGCCTCGGGAGCGCGACATCCTGCAGCTGCTGTCGGCCGGGCTGTCGAACGCGGCGATCGCCGATCGCCTGGGCCTGAGCGAACGCACCGTGCGCAACCGGCTTACGCTGCTGTACACGAAGCTGGGCGTCGAGACGCGCACCCAGGCGCTGTTGGCTTACAGGCCCCGTTAGTCCCTGCGGGCATCGGTCCAGGGGGCGAGCGGGAGGCGCACGCTCACGATCGCCCCCTGGTCGCCGTTGCGCCAGGCCAGATCGCCGCCGGCGCGGGCTAGCACCGCGGTCGCGTTGGTGAGCCCCAGCCCGGAACCTGGCATGGTGGCGTCGCCCCGCTGGCCCGGCAGGAGGCCCATGGCGATGCCGGGGCCATCATCGGCCACGTCGATGACGAGCGTGGCCTCCACGGCCCTGGCAACGACCCGCACGCGGCCGCCAGCGGGCGAGAACTTCAGCGCGTTGTCCAGGACGTTGGCCAGCACCTGGCGCAACTCCGACTCGCTGAGGCCGACGGCGGCCGGGCCGGGGTCGGCCACCCGGTCGATGGGGCGGCCCGCGGCGGCCAGTGCCTCGCAGAGCTCCACCAGGACCGGGCCGGCCTCGCAGCGGCGGGCGGGCTCCGCGCCGGTCACCTGGCCGCGCTTCTCGGCCAGGAAGGCCTCGATATGTTCGAGACTTCGCCGGGCCGAGGCCCAAGGGCGCGGTGACGACGGGTCTTCCTTGGCCAGCTCCAGGGCCACGGCGAGGTTGGAGAGATCGGTGGCCAGGTCGTGCACCATCTGGCGGATCAAGGCGGCCCGCTCGGCCGCCAGGGCCGTGGCGAGCGCCTCGCTCACGCGCAGCTGCACCTGCTCGTCGGCCAGGCGGGCG
Source organism: Cyanobacteria bacterium RYN_339 (assembly GCA_028287685.1). Classification (GTDB taxonomy): domain Bacteria; phylum Cyanobacteriota; class Sericytochromatia; order S15B-MN24; family JAQBPE01; genus JAQBPE01. Next base: position 1,683 of record JAQBPE010000055.1, read on the forward strand.
TGCCGGAGGCCCAGGGCGGCCTGGGTGGCCAGGGCGCGGACGAGCGCGCGCTCTTCGTCGGTGTACTGGCGCGGCAGCAGCCTGGGACCCACCGCCAGCGTCCCCAGCACCTGGTTGCCCGAGGCCAGTGGGACGGTAAACGCCGACTCCGCGCCGGCCGGGAGGGGTTCCAGCGCCACCCACGTCGCGCCGAGCAGGCGCTGCGTGGCCTCTACCAGCGAGGCCTCCAGGTCGCGCACGCCACTGGAGGCACGCACCCCGAAGTTGGCGAGCACGCCCAGGGCGCCGTCGCCGTTGCCCAGCCGCCCCTGGTCGACCAGCCGGCGGAGCCGTGTGTGCAGCGGGGGCAGCGCCAAGGCGACGGCGATCGCCCCCAGCCCCGGCCCCGCCGCCTCGCCGGCCACGAACGCGGCCAGCACGTAAACCGCGGCCAGGATGGCCGACAGGGCGGCGTACAGCCCGACCTGGCGGGCCAGCCGCGAGACGTCGAGCAGGCCGTACCGCAAGATGGCGAACGCCACCGAGGCGGGGAAGGCCGTCAGCGTGACCAACGACAGGTCCAGGGCCGGCAACGGGGCGCCCGCGAGCTGGGCCAGGGTGTAGAGGCAGGCCGGCGCCATCGCGACGGCCATCCCCAAACCGACCACGCGGGCCTGGGCCCGGTGCTGCGGCGGGTTGCGGCGGTCGAAGGCTTGCCAGGTCCAGAGCGCGAGCAACAGCCCCAGCGCCAGGATCGGGGGCACGATCTGCACCTGGAAGACCGTGGGCATCATGCGGCCATCCGTCAGGCCCCAGGCCAGGAACGCCAGCATCACCACGGAACAGGCCCCGCCAACCCAGCGCAGGGCCCGGCGCAGGCGTGGCAAGTCGGCCGGGAAGGTGGTCGCCAGGTCCAGGATGGGCACGGTCAGGAGCGCCGCGACGCCATACTCCAAGATCAGACCATTCGGGTGCCGCAGCCCCGCCGCGAACGGGATGAAGAAGCCGGCGATCCCCAGGCAGTACCACCAGAGAGCCCGCGCCGCCGGGGACGTCGGCCGCGCGCGCAGCACCCCGAGGCCCAGCGCCAGGTGGGTCAGCCCGCCCAGCGTGCCCAGGGCGAAGGCCCAGCAGAAGTCCGCCCAGGAGAAGGTCATGGTTGGCACGTCAACCTGGCGGCCGTCCGCGAGGCGGTAGGCCACGTGGGTCCCGACCGGGTGCGCGGCGGCGGCGGCCTGCAGCGCATCGCCGTCCAGGACCGGGCGGCCGTCGGCCTCGACCACGCGTTCGCCGGGCTTCAAGCCGGCGCGCGGGCCGGTCCAGGCCGGGGGATCGCGGAAACCGACCACGCCACGCGGCGAGACCAGGAAGCCCGCGAAGGGCTGGCCGACCTGGCCTGCGAGGTCAGCCAGCGTCACCAGGCCCAGGATGGCCAGGGCGAGGGCGATCGGCGTGTAGGGGATGCGGACCTTCATACCGGGCCATTGTAGGGGAAATGCGGGCCTTTCGCCCGGCCGCACTCGGTACATTTGTCCCTATTGCACCCGCCCAAGCCGCTTGCTAAGCTCCCCTCGCTCGATCCCGTGAAGTAGGACCCATTGCCGCCACTGATTGCCCTGGATGAGACCGACAGCACCAGCCTGCACCTCAAGCGGTTGGTTCTGGAGGGCTGCCCCCTCGGCACGGTCGTGACGGCACGCCGCCAGACTGCTGGATACGGCCAACGAGGCCGCAGCTGGGACTCCGCGCCTGACGCCGGGCTTTACATGTCGATCCTGCTGCCGCTACCGGCCAGCGCGCCGACCCAGCTGCCTTTCGTGCTGGGCCTCGGCTGCCGGGACGGCCTCCTGGCCTGGACGGACGAGGTTGGGCTGAAGTGGGTCAACGACCTGGTGGCCCGCCGCCGCAAGCTGGGCGGGCTGTTGGTGGAGGTGGTCAAAGGGGGAGCGATTGCCGGCATTGGGGTGAACCTCGCCACGCCGGACCTGCCGGAGGCGATCGGCCTGAACGAGCTCACGCCCACGCCGCCCACCCTGGAGGCCTTACGCGACGCCCTGCTGGCCGGCATCCACGCCCGGTTGGCCGCGCCCTTCTCCTTCGACGCCTGGTCCGCCGCCAGCGTGACGCTGGGGCAGCGCGTGCGCGTCGAAACGTTGGAGGGCGTGGCGGAGGCGTTGGGGCCCAACGGCGAGTTGCAGGTGCGCCGCGACGACGGCACCCTGATGGACGTCATTTCGGGCTCCGTGCGGCTGGCCGACGGCGCCTACTGCTGAACGGCGTCGAAGAGCGAGACGGGCACGCCCAGCCCGCCGTACCAGTAGAAGTCGTTGGTCATCGGGTTGTAGCCCCGCCCCACTTGCAGCAGCTCCTTGAAGAAGGACAGCCCCACGCCCACGCCCTGGCCGCTCAGGTTGAGCGCGATGCCGGGGTCCCAGACCTCGTTCCACATCAGCGCGCCGCCGCTCATCATGCCGCGCAAGCGCATCTGCGGGCCGAACATCTCCTGGTTGGACGAGGTGAAGCCCGTGCGGTAGCCCCACTTCGCGACCAACGTCAGCGCCGGGGACCAGCTGCCCAGCGAGGTGAAGGTGGCGCCCAGCTTGGCGTCCGGGTACAGGCCCACCTTGTGCAGCACGGCGGTGCGCTCTTCCAGCACCGCCACGTCGTCGTCGTCGCGCTGGAGCACCAGCTGCAGTTGTACGTGGTCGCCGGCGCGGCGCGTCGGCAGGGTGTCCAGGTCGAGCACCACCTGTTCGGGGATGTAGCCGGGCACCTCCGTGACGACGGCCTTTTCATCGGCCAGGGCCAACAGGGGCTCGACGGAATGGAGGTCGGCGAGGGCCTGGTGGGCGAAGGCGGCCCAGCGCTCCAGGCCCGGCTTGCGCTTGGCGGCCTCGTCGAGGCGCCGCGTGGCTTCGGCCAGGCGGCCGTTGGGGCCCACGCCCACCCACTCCGCGCGCGCGGCGAGCGCCAGGCCCCCACCGCTGCGCCGCACGATGAAGGACGCGGGCGCGTTCTCGGGCGTCAGGTCGATCGGCTCAGCCTGGGCCGGGGCCTTCGCGCGCGGCAGCAAGCCGCCGGAGGTGCTGCGTTGGAGGTGCGCCCGCACCACCAGCCTGTAGGTCGTCCGACGTTCCGCCCGCCGCTCCAGGGCGGCGCGCAGGCGGCCGGTCAGCTGGGTGAAATTCGCCTGTTGAGGCTCGTAGGCGTGGTTCGGGCGGTCCACGGCATTCGCCATTGCCGTCGCCAGCTGATCCTCCGAGCGCGCCAGCATCGCCAGCACCCCGGTCACCGCCGAATCGTCGTCCGGCGTCCCGGCTTCCATCGCCCGCACCCGCTTGCGCAGCTCCGCGGGCGTCACGGCCACTTCCACCTTGAGGCGGCTGTGCAGGCCCACCACGTCGCTGGGGGCCCAGAACTGGAAGGCGGCGCCGGAGGGCGCGACCTCCGTGACGTGCAGGAGCCCGGTCATCGGCACGTCCGTGGCGAAGGCAGGCAAGGGTTGGAGCACGAGCAGGGCGACGATCAGGGCGCGTTTCATGGTCAGACCTTTCCTCCGGTGCGGGCATCGAGCGTGACGCTGCTGCCGGCGCCTTCGCCCAGCACGTCGTAGCGGGCGCCGTCCGGCGAGCCGCGCAGGATCACGGTGTAGCTCTTGGCACCGAGCCCGGCCTTGGCGATCGCTTCGGCGCTGTCCAACAAGCCGGCAAGCGAGCCGTCCAGCGGCGTCAAGCCCTCTTCAAGCGGCACTTCCGAACCGGCCGGCCGGGTGTTGAACTGCACGCGCACGCTGTACCGCAGCTTCTTGGTGGTGGACTGGTACTCC
>JAQBPE010000057.1 GCA_028287685.1 Cyanobacteria bacterium RYN_339
CGGCCGCTGGGACCCCCGCGGGCGCCAACAGCACGCGCGGCACGACGCCAACCCCGGTGGCCGGCCCGGCGCCCGATGGGCCCGCGCCCGTGATCCCGCCCCGGCCCGCCGATGCGCCGCCCATCGCGACCGGCGGCGGCTCCGCCGGCAGCAACGGCGCGAGCGGTGACTTGCCCGAGCCCTCCTTGGGTGGCGTGGTCCGCCCCCCGGGGCAGTTGATCAGCGACCTCGGCAGCGCGCTGGTGAGCGACCTCGGCAGCGCCTTGATCAGCAACAACGGCGGCAGCCTGCTCGGGAACAACGGCGCCGGCGTCATCTCCAACAACGGCGGCAGCCTGACCTCGATCGTGCGCCTGCCCTACCACGTGCAGGATGCGTCGGGGCCGCTGGGCGTGCTCAAGAAGACCTTCATCTACCTGGCCAGCCGCGACGAGAAGTACTTCGTCGACAGCCAGACGGGGCAGGCCTTCACGGCGACCACGGACAACAACGGCGCGTACCGCTTCCCCATCTCGACCGCGAACGGCTTCCCGCTCGACAAGGACGTCGTGGTCAACGCGATCGCCAACGGAAACTTACGCCTGACGGGCTACGCCGTGCCCACCTCCGGCGTGACCTCGCTGGACCTCACGCTGGGCAGCACGCTGGGCACGGAGCTGCTGCGCGGCGACGCCTACCGCACGGGCCGGGCGCTCACCAGCTACGACTTCGCGTTGTTCCAGCAGGCCATCGCACAGACGGACCAGGCGATCGCCACGGGCGACATCGCGGCGATCAAGACGATCCTGGACCAGGCCGGCCAACCGTTGAAAGTGGGCACCTTCGACCTGCGCATCGACAACGTCCAGAACCTCCGCAACCAATACGCCATCGCGATTTCCGCCGTGCCCGTCGGCAACGTCGCCATCAAGGCCCTGTCCGACACCTGGAAGCAGTTGCTGGGCTACCGGCCCGCGGCCGTCACCACCCTCTTCGGCAATGGCCAATACCCGGCGAGCGTGACCAGCAACTCCGACACCCCTGCCGTCAGCGGCGATCAGCGCGCCGGCAGCCCGACCCTCGCGGGCAAGGACATCGCCGCCGGCTTCAGCTACGGCGTCGCCACCTCGCGGCGCGGCGACGTCTTCAGCGCCCACTACACCTTCGCGCCCAACAGCGGCCACATCCGCTGGATCAAGCCGGACGGCACGATCACCTCGCTTTGGCTGCCCACCATGGCGATGGGCTATCCGGGGGCGATCGCCATCGAGCACGAGCCGACGGACGACCCGTTGGACCCGAACTACCCGGGCACGCTGCTGGTCACGAGCGTCTTCGACCAGCTGGTCTACCGCGTGCCCATCCTCGACCACCCCGTCTGGCTGACGCCCGGCGTCACGCCCAAGTACCCCATGGAGCTGGTGGCCGGCGAGGGCGACCTGGCCTTCAGCGGCGCCCAGGCCGCCTTGGATGCCGAACACCCGCGCGTGGTGGACGGCCCCGCGGGTTACCCCGCACCGGACGCGACGAGCTCGCTCGCCAACCGTTGGCGCTACAAAGACGAGGGCGTGCGCCGCTACACCTCCACCAACGTGCCCGTGCCGAACGCGGCCCGCTACGCCTACCTCGGCGCGCCGGAAGGCCTGGCGGTGGACGAGTTGGGCAACATCTACATCGCGGACTCCGGGAACCACCGCATCCGCATGATCCCCAAGGCGACGGGAAGCTACTTCCAATACGCCCAGCCCACCTATGACCCGCTGACCGGGCTCGTCCAGAGCTTTGGAGCGCCAACGGCGTTACAGGCGGGCTGCATCTACACGATCGCCGGCAACCCCCGCTGGGACACCAGCGCCACGGATTACGGCGGTGGCTCCTGGTTCGGCGAGTACGCCGGCGACGGCGGGCCCTGCCAGCAAGCCAAGCTCGGCTACCCGCAGAGCCTGGCCTTCTCCGGCGGCTACCTGTACGTGTCGGACAACCTCAACCAGCGCGTCCGGCGCATCTCGCGCGCAACCGGCGTGATCGAGACCGTGGTGGGCAACCCCACGGGGGCGCCGGATCCGGTCACACAGGCCTACGCCAACGGCTTCGCCGGCGACGGCGGCCCCGCCGTCAGCGCCCAGCTCGCCAAGCCGCAGAGCATCACGTTCGACGCGGCCGGGCGCCTGTTCCTGGTGGACGGCGACAGCGGGCGCCTGCGCATGGTCACCGCCGACGGCCGCCTGGTGACGCTGGCAGGCCGACTGCACGACGGCCGGCCGCTCTCCGCGGATCACAGCAGCGACGGCGAGGCCCTGCGCTTCGCGGACCTCTACGAATCGTACGGCATCGGCCTGGATCCCCAGGGCAACGTGATCTTCTCCGACGTCCGCCACCTCCGCGTTCGGAAGCTGTGGCGCCAATGGGATTAGCAGGAGGCTGGCGCATGCGCGTCCCGCAGCTTTCCGCCCTGGCGCTCGCCGCGCTGGCGCTGTCGGCCTGCACCGCGGCTCCCAAGGCCCGCTTGACGACCGCCCCGATCGCGGTGGCGGCTGCCGGAACCCGCCCTTCCCCGGCGCTCCGGCCCGCGCCGCAAGTGGCCAGCCGCTCGCTGATCGAGGTGCCCGTGGGCGGCACCCTGGACGGCGTGGCCAACTTCGAGCGCGTCACGGACCCCTACTTCAACGACAGCGCGGCGTTGCACCTGCTGGCCATGCCCGTCGGCCATGGCCTGGTGGTGTGCTCCACGTTGGAGGAGGAGCTGCTGGCCCACAACAACGTCGTGCTCACCCGCACCGCCAATGCGGCCGGCGCCTTCCACTTCACCGGCGAGGCGCCGTCCGACCGGCCGTTCGTCGTGAACGCCGGGTTCGTGCAGAACCACCGGCTGTCCGCGCTGGTGCCGCAAGGCGCCGGCCAGGTCACGGTCGACGAGGCCACCTCGTTGGTGACGGAGATGGCCCGCTGGCAGCTGCGCAACATGCCCAAGGCCGTGCCGGACGCCGGCGAGAAGTCGTTGCGGGACGTCACGGCGGGAATGCTAGACACGTTGAACGCGAAGTCGCGCGCGCTCTTGCCCGGCATCACGTTGCCCACCGGGGACGGCGACGTGCCGAGCATCGAGGCCCTGCAGGCGGGCTCGGGGCACAAGCTCCGCAACGCCTACGTGACGGCCTTCGGCACCGCCGTCACCGCCGACCCGGCCAGCGTGGCGGACGCCGACGTGCTGTCCGACGCCTGGCAAGGCCTGCTGGGCTTCCGGCCCTTGGCGCTGGCACGCCTGGCCGGGAACGGCGGTTACGACTACCTGATCCATCAGGACGAAGACCCCGTCGGCACGCCGATGGGCACCCCGACGGACGCCACGGCCGACGCCGCGGGCAACGTCTTCATCACGGAGTACGACAGCGCCTCGATCCGGTGCATCCCGGCCACGGACCTGCCCGGGGGCTTGCTGGGCCACCCCGGGGCGATGACGGCCGGCAAGATCTACACGGTGATTGGCGCCTCCGGCGGCGGCCCGTTGGCGGTGGACGCCTATGAAACGCAATACGTCGAAGGCGCGGACGTGGCGGCCGGCGCGGCCCTGTTCACGCCGCTGCGAACCGTGCTGGAGCCGCTGCCCGGCGTGCCGGGCGGGAACTTCGTCTTCAGCGCGGAGCTGGACCACCGCCTGATGTTCGTGCCGGGCGCCGACGCCACCCGCTTCGGCGGCCGCGTGCTCCAGCAGGGTCACCTCTACACGATCGCCGGCACGGGCGTGGCCGCGACCGCACCCGGCACGGGCGACGGCGGCCTGGCCACGGCGGCGGGGCTGGCCTACCCGTCCGGCGTGGCCGCCGATTCCCGCGGCAACGTGTACGTGCTGGATGCCGGCGACGCCACGGGCACGATCCGCCTGGTGCGCAACGCCGACGGCAAGATCATCACCCTGCCGATGCTGCGCGGCGGCCTGCCCTATGCGGTGCCGGGCGCCACGACGCTGCGCCTGGTCGAGGCTGCCGGGGGGAACTGGCTCTACGCCGCGGACACCCGCAACCACCTGGTCTTCCGCCTCGGCCTGCCCGCCGACCTCGCCACGCTGGACGTGGCGCCCCCGCCGGCCCGGGAAATCGAGCCGATCCTGGGCCGTTACGGCGTTCCGGGCTTCATCGACGTCTCCTTGCCCGGCGTGAACTACCCGGACCCGCAAGACCTGAGCGACGGCATCGCCAAGGGCCAGGCCTTGCTGGCCAGCCCGGTGGGGCTGGACTTCGACGCGGCCGGCAACCTCGTGGTGGCGGACGCCTACCGCGTGCGCCTGCTGGAAAAGGCCGGCCTGACCGGCGCCGGCAACGTGTTCACGCTGGCGGGCGGGCTGGACGTGCCCTACCTCGAGGGCGACGCGCGCCTTGCCTTCCTGCCGGGCACCCAGTCGATCCACCTCGAGCCGACCACCGGCAACTTCCTGCTCACGGACCGCAAGGAGAACCTCCTGCGCCGCCTCTGGACCACCCGCGGCGCTATCTAAGCGCTTCGGCCAGCGCGTCCCCGAGGCGCGCCAGCGTGGGCATCACGCCCGGCGCCGCCTCCTCCATGCGCTGCCGGTCGAAGTACAGCACGCCCGCTCCCCCGACCGGGACGGCGTAGACGGTGCGCAGGCCCAGGGCCATCACGGAGCGCGCCGAGTTAAAAGCTTCCTCGTCCTGCACGTCGACCATATGCAGCGGCTCGCGCTGTTCGTGCACCCAGGCGCAGATGCTGCCGCTCACGCGGGCCCGTCCCACGGCCGCCAGGGCGGTGCCGTCGGGCGCGAGCAGGCTGCCGGCGTCCGCGCCCGTCAATTCCAGCCCCAGCTTGAGTGCCACTTCGCCCAGCGCCTCGGGCGAGGTCAGTCCCCAGGCGGTTTGCCAGAAGCGGTTCAACAGCGCGAGCGCCGCTGATTCCTCGGCGTCGGCGCGGTGCGTCCGGGCCTGGGTCACGGCGAGCGCCACCGCTGCCGCCAGCGCCCGCGCGAGTTCCAGGTCGGCCGCCCGCCAGCAGCCCAGCTGGCGGCTGTCGGCCAGCATCACGCCAATGACTTCGCCCTCCGCGAGGAGCGGCAGCGCCATGGCCGAGCGCAGGGCCAGGGCCTGCACGCTGGCTTGCTGCGCCAGCTCGCCATGGGCCTCGAGGTCCTCGATGAAGGCCGGCTCGCCGCTCCAGAGCACGTCGCGGACCAGGGTGGTCGAAAACGTGTCGTCTTCCTCCGGGCCCAGGCCCAGCGTGAGGCGCCGGGAAATGCGGTAGCCGTCGTAGAGCTGCAGCAGGCCGCGCTCCGCGCCCGCCAGCTCCACCAACGCGCCCAGGCCTTGGTTCAGCACGTCGTCCAGGTCGGTGGAGGCCCCGAGCGTGCCCAGCAGCGCCGTCAGGTGCCGCAGGCGATCGACGGGGACGCCGTCGGCGCCGGCCCCCGCGCGCGCGCCGAAGCGCCAGGTCGCCGAGCGGTGCGCCGCAGGCAACGCGGCCAGCAGGCCGGCCAGGCGGTCGAGCTTGGGGTTGAGGTCCTCCTGGCCGGTCGAGGCAGCCAGGGCCTGCGCTTCGGCCAGCGTGGCGGCCGCCTCGTCCCAACGCCCCAGGAAGATCAAGCCTTCCGCCTGGTAGGCCAACACGTTCAGCTCGCTGTAGCGGTTCTGGATCTCGCGGGCCAGCGCCAGGCCTTGCTGCAACCGCTCCATGCCGGCGTCCAGCTCGCCGAGATAGACCCGTGCCAGGCCGCCCATCGCCAGCGCGTAGCTTTGGGGGAACTTGCGGCCAAGCGCCGCGGCCAGCTGCACCGCGTGGTCGGCGTGGCGCTGGGCGTCGGCCGGCTCGCCCAGCTCCAGCGCGGTAGTGCCCGCGCCGATGTGGGCGAAGACCGTCTCGTTGGACGGCCCGATCCGGCCGCACAGCACCAGGAAGCGCGCGTAGACGTCACGCGCCTCGGCGTAGCGGTGGGCCGCCATGTAGACGTTGCCCTGGTTGTTGAGTGCCTCGGCCACGGCGATTGGGTTGCCCAGCGCCTGGTTGATGGCGATCGCCTCGTCCAGCATCGCCAGCCCGTCCTCTACCCGCCCGGAGGCGCCGCTGGCGAGCAGGTAGCCCAGGAAGCCCAACGCGAAGGCCAGCCAGTAGCGCACCTGGCCGCCCTCGCTCCGGCGGGCCAGCGCGACGGCCTCGGCCATCAGCGCCTCCGCCTTGCCCGGTTCGCCGGCGAAAAAGGCCACGCGGCCCTGGTAGACGCGGGCACGCAGCGCCTGGGCCACGTCGCCGCGGGCCTGGGCCAGGGCACCCGCCTCTTCCAGCAGCGGCAGCGCCTCCGCGTACTGGCCCTTGAGCTGGTACAGCACGCCGCGCGTGACCAGGTGCTCCGCGCGATCGGGGGCGTCGGCCGCGAGGTGCGGCAGCAGCTCGTGTTCGAGCAATTGCAGGGCGTCATCGTTCTTGCCCTGGAAGCGCCGGACGTGCGCGAGCAAGCCCAGCAGCGACAGGTGGTCCGCCGAATCGGCGGTGACCGTCGCCAGGGCGGCCACCAGCAGCGGCTCGGCCGGCGCCACGGCGTTGAGCGCCAAGGCGCGGCGAGCGGCGGCGATCG
>JAQBPE010000063.1 GCA_028287685.1 Cyanobacteria bacterium RYN_339
CGGTGTACAGCCCGCCGCCGCCGCCGCGTCCTTCGCCGCCGCCGGTCTATAGCCCGCCGCCTCCCCGCCCGGCGCCCCCGCCGGTTTACAGCCCTCCTCCGCCGCGGCCGTCCCCTCCGCCGGTCTACAGCCCGCCGCCCCCGCGGCCGTCGCCGCCGCCGGTCTACAGCCCGCCCGCACCCCCGCCATACCATCCGCCTTCGCCTCCTCCGTACCACCCGCCCTCGCCTCCGCCGGTCGATCCGGCCAAGCGGGAAGCAGCCCAGCGGGCGTACGATGCGGCCCTGTCGGAGCAGCGTGCCGCCCAGTCGGATTACGACGGCGCGCGCAGCCGCTTGGATTCGCAGGAACGCCTGGTCAACGGCCTGAACGACGCGATCTCGCGCCGGTCCGGCGCCCAGGCCGACCTCTCCGGCGCGGAAGTCCGCGTACGTGGCTACGAGGCCGAGCAGGGCCAGCTCCCGGTGTCACTCGAGCAGCTCCAGGCCGACGAAGGCAGCAAGACCCAGGAACGCTCCCGCCTGCGCGCGGAAGCCGACACGGAGCGCGCCCGCCAGAACCCGGCCGATCACCCCGCCGTCGTCGCGGCCAAGCAATCGGTAGATACCTCCAGCGCCCAGCTCGACGACGCGAAGCAAACGTTCACGCAGAAGACCGCCGCCGTCCGGGACGTCCTGGCAGCAGCCACCAAGACTTATGACGAGGGCATGGCGCCCCAACTCGCCAAGGTGGCGGACGCCGAGCGCCAGCAAACGAACGCCCAGAAAGCGCTCACCGACGCCCAAGCGGAGATCCCCAAGCTGAAAGCCGGCGTTGGCGGCCTGAAGCGGACCTGGTGGAAGCTGCTCTTCCACTTCGACGTCGACAAGTTCTGGAAGGACCAGGACGCCGCCACCCAGCCCACCAAGTGATGAAGCAGGAGCACGACCATATGACCACCAAGACCTTCACCTCCCTGGCCCTGCTGGCGGCCCTGGCGCTCGCCGGCTGCGGCAAGGCCCCGATCACGGCGATGGCCCCGACCGCCCATGGCCTGGCCGCCAAGGCCTCCCGCCCGGCACCCCCGGCCCTGCGGTTCCACGGCTTGCCGTCGGAAGCCCTGAAGGCCCAGCCCGGCGTGGCCATCCAGGCCGCTTCCGACGCGATCACCCTCGGCTTCAACAACTACACGGACCTGCTCGCCAAGTGGAACGCCACCAACGATGACGACGCCAAGGACATGTACGAGGCCAAGATGGTCGTGGCGTTGGACGCGGCCCTTACGAAGGCCATCAACGCGGTCAAGGAGTCGCCGGAGCCCAAGGCGCGCACCATCGCCGACCTGGGCGTGAAGACGCGCTCCGTCGAAGGCCCGCTCAAGGCCAAGTTCGACGTGGAGAACGACATCAACAAGAAGCGCGAACTGGTCCAGCAAGTCTTCCAGGCCATCATCCCGGGCCTGCAACAGATGCTGGCGGCAGCCAACTCCTAGGGTTACAATGCCCGGGCCCGACGGAAATCCGTCGGGCCCGTTTCCATTTCCGAGGGAGGCCCAACCACGCCATGGAGCTCATCGCCTACCAGATCCACGACGTCCCGGACTTCCAGATCGAGCCCGCCGCCAACACGCGCGCCTGGATGGACGCCTCCGAGGGCCGCTTCGCTTACCGCTGCCTGCCGTTGGTGATGGCCAACCAGTTCGGCTGGATCATCCGCTGCCCCATCACCTTCGACGTCTACTGGAATGGCGAGGGCATCCCGGGCAAGGGGTTGGTCTTCAACTTCGACGACCCCGACAGCCACCTCTGCCACTACGTGCAGGACCACTTCGGCGACGGCATCTTAACTTTCTCCGTGCCTTACCTCTTCCGCACCTCGCCGGAATACGGCCTGATCGTGCGCGGGCCCACCAACGCCTGGATCCCCAACGCGGCGCCGCTGGACGGGTTTGTCGAGACGGATTGGTTGGAGTCCAGCTTCACGATGAACTGGAAGATCGTGGAACCCAACCGCGTCACGCGTTTCGACCGCGGCTTCCCCATCTGCATGGTCCAACCCTACCCGCGCGCGCTGCTCGAAAGCGTCGAGACCAAGCTGCTGCCGCTGGATGCCGACCCGGAACTCAAGGCGAGCCACGAGAAGTGGGCCTCCAGCCGGGACAGCTTCAACCGCAATCCGGAGCGCAAGGCCTCGGAATGGCAGAAGGACTACTTCCAGGGCAAGACCATCAGCGGAGAGAAGGTGGAGGGGCACATCACGCGCCTGAAGCTGGGGACCTTCGAGAAGCCCTCCGGATAATATTAATTATCTGACATTTCAGGGGGGATGCTTGGCCGCCGGCCCAGGAGGCTGACCTTCTGGCGGGATAGACGTGATAACAACTGTTATCACGCTTACAGGGTCGGTAAATTAATCTGGATTTAACCTGGTTCTGCAAGCGGGCTTCCTATAAGATCCTTAGTCTCACCTTTGTCAGTGCATAACCTTCCAGGAGCCCGCCCATGTCCCGCCGCTGGATGCCCGCCACGCTGATCCTGCTGACCGTCACGGGCTGCGGCGCGCGGCCCGGAGCCACGTTGACCACCGCGCAGGGCATGGCGCCGATGGCTGCCACCTATGGGTCCACGCTGGATCGCGCCACGATCCAGGATCGGCCCGGCGTAACGGTCACCAAGACCTACGCCGACGAAGCCACGCGGCCGCACGAGACACCCGAGGTCGGCGGTACCGGTGGCGCGGATCCGCGCCCGGACACGGCCGATCCCACGGGCGTCGAGCCCAACGAGAACGACGACACGCCCGAGGCAGCGCCCGCGCCGCGTGAGGCCACGCACGTGGCGGAAGGCCCGCTGCGCACGGAAGCCTACGCCGAATCCACCCGCACGGACGCCCAGGGCCGCGCCTTCCAGGCCGCCACCTATTCCGAGCCCGTCTACCTGACGCCGCGCTACTACCCGGTGATCATCCCCGGCAGCCCGTCCACCTTGCCGGCCTACACCCCGCGGCCGATCGACATCTCGCACCTGCCCACCGACGCCTTCGTGGAGCTGGACCGCCTCGGCCGCCTGCGCGAGCAGAAGCGCTCGATCTGGTACTGGCTGGTCGGCTACAGCTTCCCCAAGGTGAGCGCGGTCAAGGCCAAGGCGACCCTGGCCGACACCCTGGCGGTCTGGCTGGCACCGGACGGCAGCTACTTCCACCGCGACAAGACCTACGTCCAGGTCACCAGCGCCCTGACCATCACGGATATGCTGCCGCAGCTGCGCCAGGAGGCCCTGAACCAGGCCGCCCGCGACGCCCGCGAGGCCAATATCCAGGGCCGCATGATGCTGTCGCCGGCCTTCAACCGCACCTATGACGTCTACAAGCTCCTGTTGCTGGAGCTGGCCGTGGACGGCTTCTCTTACGGGGGCCAGCCCGTGCACCGCGGCGTGGTGACGGCGGCCAACCTGGCGGAGTACCAGAGCGTGAAGCGCACGGTCGCGACCTTCTGGGAGGACCACCCCACGGCCACGGCCCACGATCTGCGCCTGGCGATGACCAGCGCCCTTTCGGCCAAATTCGCGGCGATTCGCCAAAGCGCCGCCAGCTACGCGGAGAGCCCGAACGTCTACACCGACGCCCAGGCCATCCCGGGCTTGCGCGACCCGCGGCCGATCGTGGACAACGACCGCTACTATCACGACCTCGACGTCCAATACAACCTGGATGCGATCCGGTCGATGTGCACGACCATGCCGTCCGTGCTGAGCAGCGCGACCTATCCGTAGCCGTTGTTCGCGCTCGTCCTGCTCGGCCGCGCGAGCCAGGCGATCCGGCTGACGCGCTAGTTTTCGACCGCTCGCGGAAAGAGCGCCTGGACCCGGGCCGCGCCGCCACCCTTCGCGAAAAGCAGGTTGCCGATTGCCGCAATGTCAGCCAGGTTGCGGGGCTTGCGGTTGCCGGATCCGGGGAAGACCACGTAGACCAGGCCGCCGTCCACGCCGCCCTTGCGCGCGTCGCTGTTGATGCCCAGCGCCTCGGCCAGGGCGATCGAGCCCTCGCCCAGGTGGTTGGCCGGCCCCACGTCGGCGTAGATGGCGGGCGACATGCGTCCGTTGCGCTGGTTGTAGACCATGACCATGTCGCCCAGCTTGGCCCCTGTGGAGGCGGCCACGCTGGGGGGCAGCACGATGAAGGGCACCCGGCTGGAGTCCACGTAGCGCGCCTGGGCCTTGGGGTCCTGGGTCTGGTCCTCCAGGGCCGTGGTGGAGACCAGGTGGCGGCCGTCGCCGTTCAGCACGGGCGTGCCGTCCGCCTTGCCCGAGTCCGTGACCACGCCCCACCAATTGCAGGGCCGCCCGGCGTTGGGCAGGTCATCAAGGGAGTCCGCCGGGTCCAGGCCATAGGCGGCCGGCGCGCCGTCGGCGTCGATGGTCATGCCGGCCTGGAACGCCGCAGCGGGCGGATCCACGGAGAAGAACTTGGTCGGGAAGGCGACCGGCGCGCCTGGCGCGGGCTTGGCCAGCTGCTGGCGCGCCGCTGCTGTGCAAGCCAGCTCCATCACGTCCTTGATCGGACCTGTCGGCGGCCAGTGGATGGCCTCGGCCGCGGGCGGCGGGGCCACGTTGTTGGCGGCGGGAAGCCGCGGCGGGTTGTTCGAGACGCCATCCATACCAAGCAATGTTCCCGAAACTAGCGACCACCGAACTGCGGCTTCTCCGCGTCATTGAACGCCTCCAGCAACTTGGCCGGGCCGACCTGCGCGGAGAGCTTCCAGAGGTCGATCTTGGCCTGGCCCTTGGCGTCGTACTGGCTGCTCAGGCAGCCCATATCGCGCTGGTCGGCCTGCCAGTTGGTGAGCGTGCCAACCACGTAGTTGCCGGCCTGGAAGGCCTCGTACTCGTTCAGCAACGAGCAGAAGTCGCAGAAGCTCAGCTTGCCCTTGAGGTCGTGCTGGGCCTTGAAGGCGGCCTTGAAGCCGCGGCCCAGGGCGCCGCCGTTGCGGGCTTGCGAGAGCTGGAATTGGCCGGAGTGGCGCACCTCGTGCACGGCCAGCATCAGGGCCGCGAACTTGTCGGCTTCCTGGGCGATGCTTGCGGGGTAGAGGATCACCTTGCCGGTGCCGCCCACGGCCACGTCGAACTCGAAGAAGCTGGGGATTTGGTTCGGGCCTTCCTGGATCACCAGGGGCGGGGCCTGGAAGCCCATCACCTTGGCTTCGAGCGCGACAACCTGCTTGATCACGGGGACCTGGGCGTCCCAGCTCAATTTGTCGAACCCGGCAACCTGCGCGGCGAGCACCTTGTCCTTGCGGACGGCGGTGATCAGGGCGTCACGGGCGGGCTTCACGCTGGACTCGATTTCCTGGAGGGAATCGTGGGCTTCCGGCTGGAGCGCGAAGGCCTCGGGAGCCTGCCGTTCGATGGCGGAGTTGGCAAAGAAACGAGCGGGGTCCGCCTTTGCCGTGGCTACAACAGCCGCCCGTTGCAGGGCCATCGCGCCGGGCGCGTGGATGCCACAGCCCGAGAGGGCGAAAGCGGCGAGGGTTGCCATAACAAGCGAGGTCTTCTTCAAGGCGTTGGTGCTCCGTTTGCGGTTTGGTTAAGCTACGGTAAACATCATCGCCGTTCGTGCCCCCTCCCTCAACGGAGCGTGTGACAGTTCGTAGGGCGTCACCCTCCCAGGCTACGCGCGTCTTTCCCAGAACCAGGTCTGCCGCTCGATTTCCTGGAAACCGGCGCGCCGGTATGCTCCCAGCCCCGCCTCGTTGTGCCCGAGGCCCAGCACCACGTACTGCCTTGCATCCGCCCAGGCCGCTGCCGTGTGCATCAAGGTGCGACAGACGCCAAGCCTGCGGTGGTGCGGCGCCACGATGATCCACTGGTAGCGTGCCAGCCCATCGCCGTCCACGAAGATGCCCAGGAGCCCCACGCAAACGCCAGCCAGCCAGGCTCCGAAGAAGGCCCCGTGGCCCGCTTCGCAGGCCGCGCGGTAGGTGGCGAGGGCGGAGCGGTGGTAGGCGAAGACCCGGGGCCCAGGAGGCGCCGGCGCGATCAGGGCGGAAACGTAGCAGGCGTCCGCCCAATCGGCATCCGTCACGAGCTTGCGCACGGCAACCGCGCCTGCATCGCCCGGCAGGGGCCGATCCGTGGCCAGGACGCAGACGGTGAAAGCCTCGAAGCCGGCTGCTTCGAAGGCGGACACCACCTCCGGACTTGCCTCGCCGCAAGGGTCCCAACTCAGGCGCTGTCGGCTACCCGGCGGCTCGTCGGCGAACTCCCGGGCGAGCAACGTGGGCCACTCCAACGCAGCCTCGGGGCCCGGCGCACCCCGGAAAATCAGCGCGTTGGTGCTGTTGTTGCCGGGCATCCCGGGCGTACGGAAGCGCACATAACGCCCGTGGTCCGCAACATCCCCCAGCGCGGCGATGAGGGCCGCCTCCGATCGCAGCACTGCCGACTGGAACACCTGACCCCCCAGTTACAGATAATCACTCTTATCACGACAACGCCGAGACCCCGACGATAGAATGCGGGTTTGGCGGATCGCGATCCAGATAATAGGAAGGATCGCCGCGAAACGCCCGGGCAAATTCTGGATAACGGAAGGGTGCTCAGCGCGGGGCGCCCGAGGACTCCGGATAACGGGCGGCGTGCGCGAGGGTCACGCGGGCCGGGTGTGCCTTATGCTCGGACCCCAGGCCGTTCGTTCCAGGACGAACCATAACCGTACCGCCCGTCGGTCGCTGCCCGGGCCGACCAGCGACGCCACCCAGCCGGCTGGCCAATGAACATCCCACGAGGCCGACGGCCACGAAGGCGAAAAGCAGCAACTGCGACATGGGTTCCATCTGGCATCCTCGGGGCGGCGTTGGTGGTAAGGTCGAGGAATGGACGACGAGGGCTCGTCCGTTGTGCCGTAGAACATAACACAATTTACGCCCCAAGAACACGGGGATGGATCACCGATCCACCCCCATCGTGTGCAGCTTCTTGAAGCGTCGACCCGTCGGCGCGATCAGGGCGCGGGTGGGACCAGCGCCACCGCAACGCGAGAGGCGAAGTCGTCGCGGCTCATGCGCTCTTCCGTGCCGTGCGGGTTCAGGTAGACGACCTGGTCCCCTTCGCGCCGGATAGCTAACAAGGCATGATCGCCCACGTAATGGGTCTTGCCGTCGGTCTCCACGGGCCGCCAACCCGAGACGGCGATAGGGACCGGCTGGCCGCGGTCGAGGGCGGCGAAGACGTCCGTGACCATCTCGGCGTTGCGCGTGACGAAGGTGGTCTTCATCTCCTCGACGATGGCCTTGGCCTGGGTCTGCAGCGCCGCCTTCTCTTCGGGCGTGGTGGCGGCGCGCTGGCGCGCGATCAAGCCCTGCAGCTCTTCTACCTTGTCGTTGTAGACGTCGTGCAGGTCGATGACCTTGCCCGCCGGCTGGCCCACGCCTTCCGCGGCGCGGGCGAACATCGTGGTCGTCATGCCGTCGATGCCGCCGCTGTGCGTGCCGCGCTGCGCGTCGTAGGCCTCGTCGCCATCCGCGTACTCCATTAGCGCGTCTTGCAGCAGGCGGGAAGGATGGCTGCGGTAGTCCGCGGATTTGACCTCGCGCTCGCCCACCTTCACCAGGAGCGGTTGGGCCTCCGCGGAGCCGGGCTCGCGCGTGAGGGTATCGCCGTTCGCCAGCTTCACCTCGCCGGAAGGGCTGGCCAGGCCGGCCACCAGCCGGGCATACTCCGCCGGGGCCTGGCGCGCCAGCAAGATCTGGATGGAGGTGGCGGTGCACGTGTTGGCGCCCTGCTGGTTGATGGCGGAGGGCACGTAAATCTCCTGTACCAGGTCGCCGATGACTTCGGCGGCGGGCAAGCTGGGGTGGAGCGCGCCGGGGGCGGTCATGCCATGCAGGGTGCCCACCAGGTCGTGGTCCATCCGCCCATCCAGCACCAGTAGTTGCAGCGCCAGGTGCGCTTCGCGGTCCCCGGCGACCACGCTGGCCAGCTCGCGGTACTTGGCGCGATCGCCCGGTAACATGCGGTCCAGGGCCTTGGTGACCAGCGGGCCGTTGGCGGCGATCTGCCGGGCGGCCTCCGCGCCCTTGGCGGGGTCGCGGTAGATCGCGTCGTAGCGGTCGCGGTTCACGTCGTCGGCGTCCTGGCGCACCTCGCGATAGCCATGCTGGCCCAGGCCCACCTCCACGTATCCCGCCGCGGTGTAGGCGGCGCGATCGCCGGCCGCCAGCGCCGCGTCACGCGCCTTCACCGTCTCCGTCGTGCCCTGGCCATAGAACACGCGCTCGGCCTCGCTGGCCGCCTTGCGGGCGTCACGTCCGGGGCCGACGTTCGATTGCGCGGCCGCGGGCGCGTCGGACGCGCCCGGCGACAGCACCAGCTGGTCGCCGGTCACCGTGCCGGTCGTCGGTTCGGTGGTCGAGACCAGGGGCGTGGTCGGAGCCGGACGCGGCAGCTCCGGGACGCGGGCGACGGGCGGGGTCAGGGGCGCAAAGGAATCAGCCACGGGTCAACCTCCGAACATGCCGGCACGAGGCCGTCATGGTCGCATACCCGAGCGAACAGGCGCCGAATCCGCGAGACTAGCGTTGGACGTCGTTGATGGAGATCTGGCCGGCGCGCTCCACCACGGCGACCACGGCCTCCATGGCTTCCTTGGCGCCGCGGGTGCGGGCGCAGGCGATGCTCTCCTCGATCGGGCAGGTGAACCCCACGAACAGGCGCAGGGGATTGCCCTTGGCGCGCGGCCGGAAGGGGCGGACGGTGTGGAGGCAGTCGGGGTTGGCGCAGGCCACCTCGATGGCCATCAGGCGGTCCGCCTCGGCCACGGTGGGCACCCGCACCTCGACGCGCCGGCGGGTGCCGCCGCGGGCCAGCCGATCGCCCTGGTAGTCGTTGACGTACAGGTACGGCAAGATCGCCTGGTGGAAGTCCGCATGGGCCAGCAACGAGCCCGGCACCTTGCGATCGCCGATCAGCGAGTCCAGGCGGCGCTGCTGGTGGACCATGTAGCTCGTCAGGGCTTCCCAGCCGGAGCGGCCGACCTGTTGGCCTCCTTCGAACAGCTGCACGCCGTCCAGACCGACCTTGAGCTCGAAGCGGCGATGACCGCAGACGACGTTCATCTTGCCTTCGCCCAGGCGTTCGAGGCAGGCAGACTCCACCAGGGGACGAGCATCGTGGGACATCGGCGGCTCCTTCTTCTTGGGGATCAAGAACGTCTGTTCGAGAGACAGTATACACGCGAGCGATCCCGGTGCCAAGCCCCCCAGGACAATTTCGCGGATCCCCGTGCCAAAACGACGCTGGCGAGGCATAAAGAACATGCTCCCCTTGCGGCCGAGGACCCGTTTTGCCCCCCGTCGACCCCATCCAGCCTAGCCGGCAACCGGCGCCGCCGACCCCTGACGGGATCCGCGGCGACAAGCGTGGCGGCGGCGGCCAGGGCGGTGGCAAGCGCGAGAAGGAGCCCGAGCCGGAAGAGCCCGAAGAACAACCGGGGGACGGCGATGCCCACCTCGACGCAGACTCCTTCGCGCGCCGCCGAGGCCCCAAGAACCTGGACGCCCTCTTCGCCGACAAGCTCCCCTGGGAGCAGGAGGAAGACGAGGCGAAGGCCCGCGCAGAAGAGCTGCGGCAGCAGCGCACCAAGCCCGGCACGCGGCCGCTCGGCGGCACGCGTCCGCTGGGCAAGCCCGGGTTGCCGGCCGCCAAGTCTCCCTTGCCCCCTGCCCCGCCTCCGGGGCCCCGGACGCCGATCGGCACGCAAGGCCGCCAGGTGGATGGCACCTTCGACCACACGGCCGCCGTGAACAGCACGATGGCGGCCTGGCAGACGCTGCGTGATCGGCAAGCCGCCGAACAGCGCCAGGCCGACGAGCGCGAAGAGCTGCGTCAGCCCGGCCAGCGCCCCGCCCTGGGCCCGTTGATCGGTCGCGCGCCGCGCGCGCAGCCGCCGGAGATCGAGGCGCTCGATTTGCCGAAGGGACCGAACCCGGTCGAGGAGCGCATCAATCCGGAGCCGGCGCCCGGCCTACCGCGCAAGATGGCCCCCCCCCCCAAGGTGCGGCTGCCCAACGAGGCGACGCCCCTGCCGGACCTCTTCCCGCAGGAAGAGACTCCGGAGCCGCCGCGCGGTACCAGCCAGCTGCGTCCCCCCTTGGCGAATCGCAAGGACGCGCCCGTGCGTGGCCCGTTGCCGCCGCGCAAGGACGGCGCCCCGGACCCGTTCCGGCCCGAGCCCATTAAGCCGGCCGCCGACGCCGCCAAGGCGCGCCAGATGCCCGAGCCGTCGTGGGCCAAAGAGAAACCGGACGCGCCCAAGGTGCCCGAGCCGTCATGGGCCACGGAGAAACCGGACACGCCCAAGGTGCCCGAGCCCTCCTGGGCCATGGAACAGCCGCCGGCCCCTGAACCCGTGAAGCCGCCCGAACCCCGCGCGAAGGAGCCGCCTCCCAAGCCGATCATGCCGGCCAAGGAAACGCCCGTAGCGGCCGCCCCCTCCTGGCTGCAAGCCGAACCAGCGGCGCCCGAGGCCACGCCGGCCATGGACTTCAATGACTTGATGGCTTCGCAGCCGCCGGCTCCCCCCAAGGAAATCTCGAAGGTGATACCCGAGGCGCCGAAGCCGGCCCCTCCGAGCAACCAGCCGAAGGTGAAAGTGAGCGGCGCGCGTGCGGCCATAACGTATCAGGTGCTCGACGCCGCCACCAGCAAGCCCATGCGCGGCGCCCGCCTCGAACTGGAGCCGACCGTGGACGACCTGCTGCCCGTGCTAAACGGGCTGGCCGACCTCGATGGTTGGTGGGCCGAGTCGATGGTGCAGCCCGGCGAATACCGCGTGACGGTGCGCTGCCCCGGCTATGTGCCCTCGTTCCAGCTGCGTCACCTCAAGGCCGGCGAGATCGACGAGTCCTCGATCTTCATGTCGAAGCCCTGA
>JAQBPE010000069.1 GCA_028287685.1 Cyanobacteria bacterium RYN_339
ACCCCGCCACGCGAGCTGGCGCCAAGCTGGCGGACTTGGTGCGGCGCATGGAGTTCACTTTGCACCTCGAACAGCGCCTGGCGGAGCTGGCCCCCGGCGGCGGCAAGATCGAGCGCCGGGCCAACCTGTCGGCAGGGGAGTTCTACGAGCGCTACTACTGCGCCAACCGGCCCGTGGTCCTGACCGGCATGCCCATGCCTGCGTGGACCCCGCAGGGCCTGGCGGAGCGCTTCGGCGATGTGGACGTCGAGATCTGCGCGGAGCGGGACGGCGACCCGGAGCTGCTGAAGAACCTGAGCGCGCATTCGCGCCGCGAGCCCTTGCGCGGCTTCGTCGAGCGCGTGCTGGCGGCGGGCGAGACCAACGACTTCTACATGGTGGCCACCAACCGCAACGTCGATGCAGGGCCGCTGGCCGCTTTGATCGACGAGGCGCCCGATTTCGCGGGCTACTTCGACCGGGAGCGGCGCGCGGCCGCCCACTACCTGTGGTTCGGGCCGAAGGGCACGCGTACGCCGCTGCACCACGACATGCACAACCTCATGTTCTGTCAGATTTCCGGGCGCAAGCGTTTTCACCTGGTGTCCCCGCGCGAGACGCGGCTGCTGTACCACAGCGACGGGTTCACGGCGAAGTTGGATGCTGCGACATTGGCGGGGGCGCACGAGGTGGTGCTTGAGCCAGGCGAGGCTCTGTTCCTGCCAATCGGCTGGTGGCACCAGGTGCAGGCGCTCGACGTCGCGATCTCGTTCTCGCTGACGAACTTCGTGCTGCCCACCGAGTTCGAGGGGCTGGTCGGCAGCTTGATCCGCGAGCCGTTGATCTAGCGCGCGATGCCCGGCCGGCCGCGCTGGTTCTGGCGCTCCGCGGTTTCGTAGGCGTCGAAGGCGGCCCAGCTGCCGTAGATCGTGGCGGCGGTCATGCCGCCCATGCCCACCCAGGCCATCGAGCCCTGGCCCGGCGCGGCGAAGTTCAGGGCGCCGCCCAGCCCGGCGCCGACGATGGTGGCGATCGGGCCGCCTGCGGTGACCAGCAGGCCGCGCAGCGGGTCGCCGGCGTAGAAGTGGCCCAGGCCGAAGCCAAAGGGTATCGCGATCGTGGCGACCTGCGAGAGGGCCGGGTTGGCCGTGGCGAGCGCGCTGGCGGCCATCGACGGCGCCAGGGCCAGGCCGAAGGCGACCCAGGGGTTCGTGAGCGGCGTGCTGTCCAGCCCGCGGCGGTCTTCCACCGCCGTACGGGGAGACCCACCGGGGTCCGACGGGTCCATCGTGATCGGCGCGACGGCGAGCAGGGCGGCCAAGGCTAGCATGATGCGGTCCTCCAGGAACCAGCATACGGGGCAAGCCGGTGCGGGCATTAGGCCGCAATCGCCAAACTTCCCGTCCAGCTTGCCTGACCCTAGCCAGGGTCGCCAGCGGCGCGTCGCACGGCGTCTTCGATCATGCGCGGGCCGTGCAGGCGCATGGCGCGGGCCAGCTCCGCGCGCATGACCGTCAGGGCCAGTTTCGGCAGGCGCGAAACGATGTCCGCCACCTGGGGCGAGACCTCGCCGCCGGCCATGTCGCGGGCGTAGCCGGCCAGCACGTGCTCGGCCGACATCGCCATCATGCGCTGCGCGATGCGTTCCGCGTCCTCGCGCACGGCGCGCAACTCCGCCAGCACGGCGTTCAGGGGAACGCCGGCGGTGCGCAGCTCGTAGCCGACGGCCAGCTCGTCGGGGCTGGGCACGAGGTACCCGTCGCCTTCGCGCTGGACCAGGCCGAAGGCCAGGGCCGCGTCCAGCTCCGGGCCCTGGGCGCCGGGCCCGAGCATGGCGGCGAGTTCGGCCTCGGTCATGTGCCGTGCGGACTCGTCCGACCAATCCCCCGCCAGCCCGCACATGGCGCCCAGCACGGCGCCCAGGCTGTGGCCCTCGTCCCAGGCCTTCGTCAGCTCGTAGATGCTGGCAAGCGAGTAGCCGCGCTCCAGCATGCCGCCGATCAGGCCGAGGCGCGCCAGGTGCTGGTCATCATAGACCGCGGCGCGCCCGCGCCGGCGCGGCGCCAGCAGCAGGCCACGATCCTGGTAGGCGCGGATGTTCCGCACGGTGGTGCCGGCCGCGCGTGCCAGGTCGTCGATCAGGTACTCCGCCATGCGCTCATTATAGCGCCGGGCGCCGGGTCATGCCTGCGAGGACGCCCTGCGCCAGCTCCAACGAGCCTTCCTGGTCCGGGTGGAACGCGGGGTGCATGTAACGCGCCACGGCCTCCAGGATGGCCCGGCCGGGGGCCAGCCCGCGCTCGAGCAGTGCCTGGTAATCGCGCCGGCCAAACGTGCGGCCGCGCAGCAAGGGGTCGTTCGCCAGCATGTAAGCCACGGCGCGGTTCCAGAGGCCAGCCAGGAACGGCAGCGTGGCCACCATCGCGGCCACCCGCAAGGGGTAGGCGGTCGGCCCCGCCACGGCCCGCAGCACATCAAAGGTCACGGCCCGGTGCTCGACCTCCTCCGCTCCGTGCCAGCGCAGCATTGCCAGCATCTCCGGATCGGCCCCGGCGCGGTCCAGGGCGTCCGTCGAAACGCTCCAGTGGCCAACCACGCACGTGAGGTGCTCGCCCGCCGCGGCCAACGCCAGCCGCCAGCGCAGCCAGGCCTCCGCGGGCACCCCAAGGGGCGGCGTGTCCCCCGCAAATGCCTGCCAGTCTCGCTCGCAGGCCGCGATGAAGGGGGCAGTTTCAAGACCATGCTCGCGCATCCAGGCCAGCACCTGGTCGTGGGCGCGCGCGTGCGTGGCCTCCTGGGCCAGGAAGCCGCGCAGCTCCTGGCGCAGCCGCTCGTCCTTGAGCCGGGGCAGCACTTCCTTGTAGAGCGCGATCAGCCCACGCTCGAACACCGGCGCGAGCAGGTGCAGGGTGTTGTTGGCGTGGGTGGCGTAGGGCTCGTCCGGGATCCAGTGGAGCGGCGTGTGTTCCCAGTCGAAGGTGGGCCGGCGTGCTTGCAGGGTCATGGGATCCTCCGTTAGTAATAGATTACATTGCTAACTGTACCATTAAGCAATGTAATCCAGAACTAGCGGATCACCCGGATCCGATCGACGATGCCGTCCACCACGTAGACCGCGCCGTCCGGTCCCACGGCGACCGCGGTCGGCGAGCGCAGGGTGGCTGTCTCCGGGGCGCCGTCCGCATCACCGGCCGCACCCGTGCCGGCGATCGTGTCGACGCCGCCGTCCGCGCCGATGCGCTGCACGCGGTGATGGCCCTGGTCCGCCACGTAGAGGTAGCCCTTGCCGTCCGAGGCCAGCCCGTGGGGGCGCAGGAAGCCTCCCGCGAACGACGACACCTTGCCGTCCAGCTCCACCTTCTTCACGGCGCCGGCGTCGGCATCCACCACGTAGAGCACCGCGTTGAGCATGGCGATGCCCCAGGGCTCCGAGAACCCGGTGGCCAACTTCTTGCTGGTGCCGTTCAGCTCGACTTTCCGCACGTCCAGTCCGCTGAACTCCGTCACGTACAGCGTGCTGCTGATTTCGTCCTGCGTTATGCAGGCCGGGTTTTCGAGGTCCGAAGCCACGGTGGTGACCGTGTGCGTCGCGTCGAGCGTGTCGATCTTGCGGATGCGCTTGTTGGCCATGTCGGCGATGTAGAGCGTGCCCAGGCCGTCCATGTAGAAGCCCGCCAGGCGGCCGAACTGGGCCTGGTCGCCGGGCCCGTCGACGTAGCCGCGCGCGCCCGTGCCGGCCACCGTGCTGACGGTGCCTTCGGGGGTGATCATGCGGATGCGGTGGTTGCCGGTTTCGCCCACCCACAGGTTGCCGGCGGGATCGACGGCGATCGCCTCGATCCCCGCCAACTTGGCCGTGGCCACCGGCCCGTCCACGTAGCCCGACCCGTTCAGCCCCACCAGGGTGTGCACCCCGGCTTGCGGCACCACCGGCGTGGGGGTGGCGGTCGGCAGGGCGGCGGGGCCGGCGCTCGGGGTCGGCTTGGCGCTGGGGGCCGCGGACATGGGCGGGCGCGACGGCGAGACCTGGCCGTTGAGCCGCTCCAGCGTGGTCACGAGGTCGGCGTAGTTGCCGGTGGAGGTGCCGAGGGCGCCGCGCAGCTCGTCGTAGAGCCTCTTCAGCTCCGGGTCGGCCTGCAGCCACGAGTTGAAGCGCTCCAGCCCGCCGTTCGGGTTGTAGGTCGGTTCTTGCCGCAAGTGGCCGTAGACCAGCTCCACGGCGCGCTTGTAGCTGGCCGGGTTGAACTTGCCCAACAGCCCGCTGCGCCCGTCCACCAGCGCGCGCG
>JAQBPE010000071.1 GCA_028287685.1 Cyanobacteria bacterium RYN_339
GGGCGGCCATCGCGGTGTCGTGGTTTTCCGCGGCAAGCATGATCGGGGCCATCGCGTCGATGGCGGGCTTGGGCCCCTGCGCGGCGACCTGGCCGGCGAGGTCGAGCAGGCCCTTGGTGTCGTCGGAGCCCGGGTCCGCGGCGTCGGCATCGGTGCCTAGCAGGACGAGGCCCTGAACCTGCGCTTGGTAGGCGTGCTCGTAAGCCAGGGCGACGTAGCCGCCCATCGAGAAGCCGACCACCACCGCGCCGGGGCACTTGAGCTGGGCGAGGAGGGCGTGCACGTCAGCCGCGTCATCTTCCATCGTCGCCGTGCCCGGCCGCGCGTCGCTCTTGCCGAAGCCCGCCAGGTCCGGCGCGATCACGTGGTGGTGCGCGGCCAACGCGGCCACTTGGCCGTCCCACATGCGGTGGTCCAACGGGAAGCCGTGGAGCAGCACGACGGTGGGGCCCTGGCCGGCTTCGCGGAAGGCCATCTTGCGGCCCTGTACCGTCACCGAGCGGGTCTGCGGCTGAGACTGCGCGGCGATCGCCCCCACATGGGCGTCGACGGCCGGGCTGGCGTGGCCACAGGCGGCCAAGAGGCCGGCGAGCAAGAGCGGGAGGGCGAAACGAACGGCGGTCATGATAACCCCTATAACCTGAGCTTTAACTTCTCTTAACCACACCAGTATAGCAGAGCGTAACAAGCACGCAACATGGGGGACACGTCCCGGCAACGCCAGCGCCCTATGATCGGGATCACAGACAACCAAGGGTTGGTAGAGGTGCTCCCATGCGCAAGTTCGTCCCCATCATCGCCGCAAGTGCCCTGCTGCTGGGCCTGGCTGCGCCCGCCCGGGCCCTGGAAGTCGTCGAGCAGGCCGCGGACGAGGCCTTCTCCCTCTGCGTGCTGGACAGGGAGACCCGCCAACCGCTGGCCGGCGTCCGCCTGCGTGACTCCTCCGCCGCGCTCGTCGCGATGACGGACGCGACCGGCACCGCCTCCCTGCCCGCCCGCTGCGCCGAGGAAGCCGTGCTCACCCTCTCGCGCAACGGCTACCCGATCGTCCTGCTCGAGGGCAGCAACCTGTCAGCGCACAGCCTGGTGGTCATGCGCCGCTTCTCCGCCGGCGTGCCGGCGGTGCGCTTCCGCTTGCTCTAATCCCGGATGCACAAGTTCTGGCACGCCCAGAACGTCGCGCCCGTCGCCGGATCCTTGAGACACAAGCAGTTCGCGCAGTGATAGTCCGGATCCCCGTAGACCGGTGCCGGCACGGGGGGCTCTGGTGGCGACGGGACCTCGTCGGGCACTAGGTCTCCAGCTGGTACGCCGCCCGGGGCTCGAACAGGTGCGCCTCGGTCAGCAGCCGGTTCAGCAACTGCGTCGCGATAGGATGTTGCGCGTACTGCGTGCCCAGGCGCAGGGTCGTGGTCAGCAAGTGGCCCCGCCCCTGGCTCTGCAGCAACATGCTCGCCGAGAACTGGCCCAGCCAGCCCTCGAAGTACCCCGCCAGGATGTTGGCCGGGTCTTCCTCGGACTGGTTGCTGGTGACGCGCCGGGCGCCCTGCCCGTAGCTGCCCATCGGGATCACGTGCAGGGGGAAGCAGTCCTCCATCTCCCAGCCCATGATCGTGTTCAAGGGCAGGTGTGGGAACAAGTCCCACTGGATGTAATGCACGCTGGCGGAGCGCTCCCAGCTGGTGGGCGGCGGCACCTCGCGCATCGACAGGTAGCCCGCATTGCTCGACCGCGCGCCCTGCTCGGCGAGGAAGACCACGTTGGCGCCCTGCATCAGGGCGTCCTGCACGTCGTCCTCCAGCGAGCCCGCCAGGATGGGCAAGCCTTCGGTCCAGCGGTCCTCGACCTGGAAGCCTTGGGCCGTGAGGCGCTCGACCAAACCAGCGTCCAGGTGCAGGGCGGCCACGCGGCGGCGATCGACGCGGCCGGCGGCGCTGGGGCTGATCGTCAGCTCCACGTGGTTGGTGTTGACCTCCCAGCCGCCCGCCATCAGCCGCAGCGACAGGCGCGTGGCCTGGGCGCGGGGGAAGTTGGGGGCCGTGAAGGTGACCTTGCCGATGGCGGCGTTCTGGAACGGGCGCACGCTGAACTCCAGCTCGCCGTCGCAATCCGCGCCGTCGATGCCCCACTGCACCACGCCTTCCAGCGGGTTCTTGGAGTGGTTGGATACGTGCAACGTGAACGTGATCTCCTCGCCACACCAGAGGTTGCGGCGCGGCAGCTCCGCCAGCACCACGATCGGGCCGTTGAAGGTGGCCCACTCGTCGAAGCCCATCTTGGGGCGGCGATCGTAGGTCAGCCAGCCGCTGGCGTCCCACTCCGTGTCCGCGAAGGCGCGGCCCACGTAGCCGCCGAAGGCCTGGCGCTGGCGCAGGCTCTCGATCATGCCGCGGATGCCGCGCGTCATGCGGCGCTGCGTCAGCTTGGCCAGGTTGTCGAGGTCCTCGAACACGGCGGCCAGCTTATAGCGCTCGAAGTTGCGCTCGGCCGTCAGTGGCCACTTCGACTCATCGCCCTGCGGCGGGTACGCGGCGCCCGGCACCATGCCGTCGGGCGTCTGCGGCGTGTCGGTGCTGGCGGGCAGGCCCCACAGCGAGAACTCCGAGACCAGGCGCGGCGCGCCCGCGGGGGGCACCTCGCCGGCCAGCGAGGAGTACCAGGCGCGCGCGTCTTCGGGCAAGACGTGGCGCGGGTGTTCGTCGATGAGGTCGGTGCGCATCGAGGAGCCACCGGCGTTGGTGCAGATCGGGCGGCCCGGGTCGGCGGCGGCCACCTCGTCATGCAACGAACGCAGCCAGGGCTGCAGCTGGTCGCCGGCGTCTTCCAGGCCGCGGCTGGCGTGGTAGAGGCTCCAGGCGATGATGCAGGGGCGGTGGAAGTCGCGGCGCAACATCTCATGGACGTCCTTGCGGAAGCGCCGGCGCGCCTGCGGCGTCCAGCGGGCCACGCCGGGGGCCTCGGCCCAGATGAGCATGCCCACACGGTCGCAGATGTCCAGGTAGCGGGGGTCTTCCAGCTTGCCATGCTTGCGCAGCACGTTGATGCCGGCTTCCTTGGCCAGGCGCAGCTCGCGCGTGATTTCCTCCGTGGAGGGCGCGGCGTAAAGCGACTCCGGCCAGTAGCCGAAGTCCACGGCGCCGCGGATGATCAGGGGCTGGTTGTTGAAGTAGAGCCGGCCGTCGATCGCGTCGACCTCGCGGACGCCCACGTGCAGCTGCACCACGTCCAGGTCGAAGGTGTCGCCCAGCTCCGCCACCAGCTCGTAGAGGTACGGGTCGTCCGGGCTCCAGCGGTGGCAGTTGGGGATCTCCAGCGTCAGCTTGGCGCTGGTCTCCGCACAGAGCGTCTCCGTCTTGGCCACTTCCGCGCCGGTGTGGTCGAGGGCGCGCAGCACCAGGCGCTGCTCGCGGCCGGGGCCGGACAGCTCGACCTGGGCCTCGATGCGGTCCGGCGACAGCCGCGCGCGCGGGGCGACGCGTTCGATGAAGCGGTGGGGGCGGCTCTCCAGGGAGATCGACTGCCAGATGCCGGAGATGCGCGTGAAGCTGCTGCCCTGCATGCCGTGCGGGATCTCGCTGAAGTCGCGCGGGTCGTAAACCCGAATGACCAGGTGGTTGGTGCCGCGCGGGTTGACGTGCTCCGTCAGGTCGAAGGCGAAGGGGGTGTAGCCGCCCTCGTGCTGGCCCACGAAGTGGCCGTTGATCCAGGCGCGGGTGAGGTAGTCGCTGGCGCCGACCGTCAGGCGGAGGCGGCGGCCTTCCCAGCCGTCCGGCAGCTCGAAGTCCCGGTAGTACCAGCCGGCGCCGGTGTAATCGAGCAAATCCCGCCCATACAGCTGCCAGGCGCTGGGGACTTCCACCGGCCGTCCGAACCCGCTCGTCCGCTCATACCAGGCCTCGCACTCGCCGCGATCGTGGGGATCGGTGGTGAAGCTCCAGGGGCCATCCAGAGACAGGCGGGTGTCGCTCATAGGGGGTCCTTCGTGGGGGTGAATAAGAAACGCTTGCCCCAAATTGGCCAGGGCCTAACCGGCGCGGGGCCTTAGTGCGCGCCCGCTCGCTCGCTCGCTACCGTGGCGTCGCCGCTGGTGGTGTCGAGGGTGTAGCGGACGAGCGGCTGCTCGTGCCCCGCCAGCGGCCCGCGCAGCACCCCCCGATACCCCTTGTCGCCGGGGTGCAGGGTGGTCTTGTAGGTGACCAGGTCGCTGCGGAAGGCGCCGCTGACCGTGTGGTAGCCCACCTCGCCCACCCAGCGCGTCGGCACGTCCACCCGGATGTTGCCGGTGGCCGAGGCGGCCCGCACGTCGCCCTCGATGCCCTTGAAGCTCAGGTTGCCCTGGAAGCTCTTGCCCACGGCGTCGCCATGGATGTTGCCGAAGGCCAGGGCGCCGCGCTCGTTGGTGCCCTCGGCCCAGCCGCTCACGTCCGTCAGGGTGACGTCGCCGTCGCGGCTGAAGGCCTTCACGTTGCCGCCCACGCCGACCACGGCGATCGGGCCCAGCTCTTGCGTGATGTTGAGGGCGCAGTCCGGCGGGATCAGCAGCTCGTAGTCCACCACGCCGTGCAACAGGCGCTGGGCCTGGACGGAGGGGAACTTGCCGGCGCCGGGGGCCTCGGTCGTGATCACCACCTCGCCCTTGGTGGGCTCCTTGACCACGGCCTTGAGCTTGGCGAACAGGTCCGCCTCCTCGCCCGCCAGCTCGTGGGTGGCGCGCTTCACGGCGTGGATGTAAACCACGTTCTTGTTCCAGCCCTTGGCGACCACGCGGCCGCGCAGGTTGGAGACCGTGACGCTGTACGGGCCTTCCGCGGGCAAGATGATCTGCTGGTCCACCAGGTCGGGGGTGGTCACCGCCAATGCGGCGGCTGCGAGCAAGAGGCGCATGAGACGTCCTTCTTAGGCGTGGCGGATGCGGGGGTCCAGGAAGTAGTAAGAAAGGTCCACCAGCAGGTTGATCACGATGATCGCGGTGGCGGCGAAGAGCACGGTGCCCATGATCATCGGGATGTCCAGGGTGTAAATCGCCTGGACCGCCTGTTGGCCTATACCCGGCCAGGCGAAGACGCTCTCCGTCAGCACGGCACCGCCCAGCAGGGAGGCGAAGTCCAGGCCCAGCAGCGTGACCAGCGGCAAGGCGGCGTTGCGCAGCCCGTGGTGCAGCACCACGCTGCGTTCGGACAGCCCCTTGGCCCGCGCGGCCCGGATGTAGTCCTTGGCGAGCTCCTCGGACAGGGCCTGGCGCAACACGCGCGTGTAGTAAGCCGCACCGGCGATGCCCAGCGTCAGAGAAGGCAAGACCAGGTGAGCGATCGTGCCGGAGCCGCCGAGCGGGAAGATGGGGAAAATGTAGGCGAAGACCATCAGCAGCAGCAGGCCAATCCAGAAGGTGGGCACGGAGAAGCCGGCGATCGCCCACGCCGAGCCCAGCTTGTCCGCCCAGCTACCCGGTTTCACGGCACCCACGATCCCCAGGATGCCGCCGATCACGATGTAGACGAGCATGGCGCCCGTGGCGAGCATGGCCGTCGCCGGCGCGCGATGCAGGATGGCGGGCAACACGGGCTGGCGGCTGATGAACGAGCGGCCGAAGTCGCCCGAGCACGCGTGCCAGAGGTACATGCCGAACTGCTTCCAGACCGGCTCGTCCAGCCCCAGCTGCTTGTGGATGCTGGCCACGGTGGCCGGGTCCGCCTGCGGGCCGGCCATCAAGCGCGCGGGGTCCGCCGGGATCATGTAGCTGATGGCGAAGGTGATGGCAGCCACGCAAACCCAGACCGCGAGGGCCCAAACAAGCCGCTGAACGAGGACGCGTCCCATTACTTGACCTCCACGCCGGCCAGCTCCACGCCCCAGATGGGGTGGAGCTTGTAGCCATGCACGCGCTCCGCGTGCATCTGCACCTTGAGCGGGTAGTACAACGGCACCACGGGCGCGTCGGCCACGATCAAGGCTTCCGCTTCCTGGTAGAGCTTCAACCGCTTCTGGGTGTCGCCCTCGACGTCGGCCCCGTCCAGCAGCGCGTCCACCTTGGGGTTGGTGTAGTACGAGTCGTTGAGCGACTCCGTGGGCTTGATGTTCTTGGAGCTGAACATGGTGGTCAGGAAGTTGCTGGGGTCGGGGAAGTCCTGGCTCCAGTTGCCGGAGCCGATCGCCACGCGCCCCGGCGTGGCCTTGGCGTCGAGGTAGCTGGGGAAGGCCAGGGCCTTGAGGTCCAGTTTGATGCCCACCTTGCCCAGGTCCTGCTGGATCGACTGCGCCACCTTGGCGGTGCTGTCGCTATTGACGCAGTAAAACGTGTTGGAGAAGCCGTTCGGGAAGCCGGCCTCGGCCAGCAGCTGCTTGGCCTTCGCGGGGTCGTAAGGGATGCCCTGGAGGTCCTTGTTGTAACCCGGCATCGGCGGCGGCAAGATGCCAGGGGCCACCTGGCCACGGCCGTTGACCAGCTTGACCACGCGCGCCTTGTCGATGGCGTGGGCCACGGCCCGGCGCACCTTGAGGTTGTCGAAGGGCGGCACCCGGCAGTTCAGCGTGACGTAGTAGAAGGCCGCGTCGGGCGCGTCCAGCATCAGCTTGGTCCACTTGGGGTTCCCGCGCAGCCACGCGTAGTCCGCCGCCGGGATGCCGCGGTTGACGCCCAACAAGTCCAGCTCGCCGCGCTCGAACTTCAGCACCTCGAGGTTCTCGTTCACCCCCAGCACGTACTCCACGCTTTCCGGGCCCGCGGGCGTGTTGCCCGGGAAATCCGGGTTGCGGGTGAGCTTGATGGATTGGCCGCTCTGCCAGCTGCCGAACTTCATGCGGCCGGAGCCGATCGGCGCCTTGGCCAAATCGTCGCTGCTGGCGCCGTCCGGCACGGCCGAGGCGAAGGGCATGGCAAGCAACTGGAGGAAGACCAGGTTGGGCGCGGTGAGCACGATTTGCACGGTCTTGGCGTCCGGCGCCGTCACGCCCGCGATCGTGGGGGCCTTGCCCTTGCGGAAGGCGTCCACGCCCACGATGCTCTCGTAGAAGCTGGAGCCGGGGCACTTGGTCTTGGGGTCCAGCATGCGCTGGAAGCTGTACACCACGTCCTTGCTGCTGACGGGGCGGCCGTCGTGGAACTTGGCGCCGTCGCGCAGGGTGAAGACGTAGCGCTTGCCGCCGTCCTCCACCTTCCAGCTGGCCGCCAACGCCGGCACCACCTTGCTGTCGAAGTCATACGTGACCAGGGTCTCGTACAGCATGTGGTACAGGCCCCAGGTGGAGATGCTGTAGCCGATCGCGCAGTCCAGGCTCTTGGGGTCGTCCTGGAGAGCGATGCGCAACGTCTTGTCGTTGGGATCACGCCCGGTGCAGCCCACGAGCCCGATTGCCAGCAGGCAGGCGGCGGAACGGAGCATGGGCGAGATCACCGGGCAGCACCTCGGACGGGCGGGCAAGACAGACGATTGTAGCACTTCACGGCTTGAGGTCTCTAAGGTAGGCATCCACGCGGGCCTGGACGGCGTCGCGTTGAGCGGGGGCGAGGCGGGCGGCGAGCTGCTGCGTCAGGGGCTCGTTGGCGCCCCATTCCAGCATGGCCCAAAAGTAGGCCTCCACGTCATCCTGCTTGACGCCGCGGCCTTCCGCGTATGCGCTGGCCAGGATGCGCCCGGCCGTGACCTGGAGGTGGT
The DNA here is from genome assembly GCA_028287685.1 of Cyanobacteria bacterium RYN_339. GTDB lineage: Bacteria > Cyanobacteriota > Sericytochromatia > S15B-MN24 > JAQBPE01 > JAQBPE01. Next base: position 7,653 of record JAQBPE010000071.1, read on the forward strand.
TGGCGGCGGTCCGCAGGTGGACCACCGCCGACTTCTCGTCGGCGGGCCCGCCGTGGCCGTAGAACAGGCATTCCCCCAGGCTCGCTTCCGCCTCCATGTCGCCCTGGGCGGCCGCCTTGCGGTACCAACCCAGCGCCGCCGCTTCGTCCTTGGCCGTTTCCTCGCCCTCCTCCAGCGCAGTCCCGAACTTCCGTTGGCACTCCGCGTAGCCCGCTTCCGCGCCCCGGCGCAGCCAGGGGATGGCCTGGGCGTACCGGTTGGTCGCGCGGTAGTGGTTCACCACCCCCATGAAGGCGGGCCCGTAGCCCTGGTCCGCCGACTTGCCTTCCCATGCCAGGAACTGGGCTTCCACGTCCGGCTTCATGCCTTCGGGCGAATAGTCGTCCAGCGACATGGCCTGGGCCCACTCGTGTTGGGCCGCCGGGATGCCTTGCTCCGCGCCATGGCGGAGCTCGTCGCCCGAGATGATGCTCCAGTCCGGGGCGCCGGCAAGCGCGATCAACGCGGCGAAGAACAGCATGACGGGACCTCCTCAAGTGCCTGGGCGTCACCCTTGTACCCACGCTTGTCGTTCCAGCCCGGCTTCTCTACAATCAACCTGCCACGCTTACCTCGCCGATGGAGCCGCCATGAGCACGACGACCAGTCCGCAGACCTCCCTCACGCCCGACGCGCTCCGCGGCACCGTGAACCGCCTCAAGGCCGCGAACCAGGCCTTCATGGCAGCCACCCCCGGCGAGAGCAGCGAGCGCCAGCCGGTCCACACCGTCTACGGTGGCGCCCAGCTCTGGAAGGCCGACACCGTGGTCAAGATGGGCGCCACGGCCGTGCGCGCCCTGACGGAGAACGCGCCCAACGCCACCACCTTCGCCAAGGCGATCGGTCTGTCCGGGGCAGCTGGCTTGCCGGAAGAGCTGGCTGCGGTCCAGGCGATGGAGGCCCAGGTCCGCAAGGATGGCACGGCCGCCCAGGCAGCCAACCTGCCCGCCTGGCTGGCCGTGACCATCTACGACCGCGTGCTGGAGAAGCTCAAGCGCGAGGCCGTGGAGGACTTCCGCATCGACTTCGAGGACGGCTACGGCAACCGCCCCGACGAGGAAGAGGACCGCCAGGCCGGGATCGCGGCGCAGGAAGTGGCGCGCGGCCTGAAGGAGGGCACGCTGCCCCCGTTCATCGGCATCCGCATCAAGCCTTTCACGGAGGAGCTGCGCGAGCGCTCCATGCGCACGCTCGACATCTTCGTCACCACGCTGGTGAAGGAGACCGGCGGCCAGCTGCCCGCCAACTTCGTGATCACCCACCCCAAGCTCCAAGTGGTGGAGCACGTCTCCTGCCTCGTGGAGGTGCTGGAGCTGCTAGAGGCCAACCTCGGCCTGACGGCGGGCACGCTGAAGATCGAGCTGATGGTGGAGACGCCGCAGAGCATCTTCAACGACAAGGGCGAGATGTCGCTGCCGATCCTGGTCAAGGCCGGCAAGGGCCGCATCACCGGCGCCCACTTCGGCACCTACGACTACACGGCGGGCGTCAACATCACGGCGTTGCACCAGCGCATGGACCACCCTGCCTGCGACTTCGCGCGCCACGCCATGCAAGTCGCTCTGGCGGGCTCCGGCGTGTTCCTGTCCGACGGCGCCACCAACGTCATGCCCGTGGCGCCGCACCGGGGCGAGGGCCTGACGCAGGACCAACTCGCCGAGAACCGGGCGGTGGTGCACCGCGCCTGGAAGCTGCATTACGACCACTGCCAGCACTCGCTGATCAACGCCTACTACCAGGGTTGGGACCTGCACCCGGCGCAGCTCTCCACGCGCTACGCGGCGGTGTATGCCTTCTTCCTGGAGGGGCTGCCGGCGGCGACCGCGCGCCTGAAGAACTTCATCGAAAAGGCGGCGCAGGCGACCTTGGTGGGCGACGTCTTCGACGACGCCGCCACCGGCCAGGGGCTGCTGAACTTCTTCCTGCGCGGCATCAACTGCGGCGCCCTGACCGAGGAGGAAGCGCTGATCACCGGGCTTACGCTCGACGAGCTGCGCGGGCGGTCGTTCGTGAAGATCCTTGCCAACCGCAGGGGCAAGTAGGTGCTGGCCCTCCTGATCGCGGCTGCCGCAGCGCAGCCGCCCAACCTCGATCAGCTGAAGAAGGCCGCCAACGGCGGAGACGCGGAAGCGCAATACAACCTGGCCGTGATCTACGATCGCGGCCAGGGCACCCCCGCCAACAAGGTCGAAGCCATCAAGTGGTACCTCAAGTCGGCGGGCCAGGGCTTCGTGAAGGCGGAGTACAACCTCGCCATCATGTACGACGAGGGCGACGGCGTGGCCGAGAACAACGCCGAGGCCATCAAGTGGTACCTCAAGGCGTCCAACCAGGGGGACACCGCCGCCCAGTTCAACCTGGCCCTGATGTACGACAAGGGCGAGGGCACGGCCATCAACAAGGCCGAGGCGATCAAGTGGTTCGGCAAGGCCGCGGACGGCGGCGACGTGTCGGCCATGTTCAACCTGGGCCTGATGTACGACGAAGGCGACGGCGTGCCGGAGAACAACGCGGAGGCCATCAAGTGGTACCGCAAGGCCGCGGACAAGGGCTTCGCCAAGGCGCAGCTGAACCTGGGCCTGATGTTCGACGAGGGTGAGGGCGTGCAGGAGAACAACGCCGAGGCGCTGAAGTGGTACCGCAAGGCGGCGGACCAGGGCCTGGCGAAGGCGCAGTTTAATCTTGCCCTGATGTTCGAGAAGGGCGAGGGTACGGCGACGGACCGCAAGGCGGCGTTGAGCTGGTACACCAAGGCCGCGGAGCAGGGCGACACGTCCGCCCAGTACAACCTGGCGCTGATGTACGAGGAGGGTGACGGGACGCCCAAGGACGTGGTGACGGCGTACATGTGGTACTCGCTGGCGGCCCAAGAGGGCGACGAGGACGCGAAGGCGGCCATGCAGGCGCTGGCGAAGCGCGTGACGACGGATCAGGTGAAGCAGGCGGACGCGCGGGCGAAGGCCTGGCGTGCGTCGCACGCGAACCCGCGACCGGGGTTCTAGGGTCTGACGAAGCGGATCGCGTTGTTGTCGCGGTCCGTCACGAAGATCCGCCCGCTGGGGTCGATCGCCACGTCGCGAATCAGGCCAAAATTGCAGGCCCAGGGTAGGTCGTCCTGGAAGCCGGTTGCGCCCGTGCCGGCGATCGTCCGAACGGTGCCGGTGGGGTCGATGGCGCGCAGGCGGTTGCCGTTCAGCTCGACGAAGTAAATCGTCCCGTCCGCCGCCACGGCCAGCCCCGTCGGAACGTTGAAGGTGGCGGTACCGAGCGGCCCATCCACATCGCCCTGGGTCACGCTGCGGCCGATGGTGCTGACGGCGCCTGACGTCGTCAGCCTGCGGATGCCATTGCCCGACGACTCCGCGAACAGGATGTCGCCGTTGGCGGCCACCGCCAGGTCGTTGGGCTGGTCCAGGAGCGCGCCCGCCCCCACGCCATCGACGCTGCCCGGCACCGCCGCGCTATTGCCGGCCACCGTCGTGACCACGCCCGTGGTGGGTGAAACGGTGCGGATGACGTTGTTGCGGTCCGCCACGTAGAGCATGTTCGTGGGCGCATGCCAGACCAGGCCAATGGGGAACTTGAAGGTACCCGTCCCCGGCGGCCCGTCAGCCGAGCCCTGGACGGTAGGCACGCCGGCCAGCGTGGTCACGTTGCCCAGGGGATCGATCTTGCGGATCGTATGGTTCCCGTAGTCGCAGACGTACATGCTCCCGGCGCCGTCAAAGGCGGCGCTCTGCGGCTGGTAAAGCGTCGCCGTCGCCACCGGCCCGTTGCCCTGCCCCGGCACGGTCGCAACGCCCGCGAACGTGCTGACGGCCCCGCCTGGCGTCACCTGGCGGATCGTGTGGTTGTTGAACTCCGAGACGTACATGTTGCCCGCCGCGTCGAAGCACAGCGTGGTGGGCCAGTTGAAGCGCGCCGCCGCGCCCTGGCCGTTCGTCGTGTTGGGCGTGCCGTTGCCCACGAAGGTGGAGACGTAGTGGAGGTAGGTCTTGGGGTCGCGGTCGTTGGCCTGGAAGTACGCCGCCGTGGCTCCCGCCACCGCAGGGAGGGCGTTGGTGGCGGCGAAGCGGGCCTCCGGCTGGCCCCAGGCGATGTTGAGGTAGGCCACGTCCGACGCGTAGCCCGCGAAGTCGATGTCCGTGGCCTGCAAGATGCCCGCGCGCGACTTCTGGGCCACCCACGAGGCCAGGCCCGTGGTGGCGGCGTTGATGCCCGCGACCAGGCTCCGGCTGCCGGGAGCGGGGGCGATCGCCCGCTCGGCCACGGCGCCGCTGGCGGCCTCCACCACCACCACCTGGGGCGAGTCCGGCAGGTTGGAGAGCGCGTAGACGCCTGCCCCGCTGGTGGCGGCGGGCACGCCGAGGGCGGTGCCCGCCAGGTCTTGGGCCTGGACGCCCACGCCCGGCCAGGGCCACTCCGTGAAGGAGAGCAGGCCGTACTTCGCGGCCTCGGGCTGGAAAGGCACGCGCACGATGCCCGTCAGGCCGCCGCCGTTGTTGCTGACGACACCGCTGCCGGAGGTCGAGACGATCGGGCTGCCCGGCGTGCTGACCAGCCCGCTGCCGGAGGTCGAAACGATGCCGTTGCCCCAGGCGATGATGCCGCCGTTCTCCGTGCTGATCACGCCGCCGCCGTTGTTGCCCACGATGCCGCTGCCGATGTCGGAGATGACGCCGTTGCCCTTGTCGTTGATGAGGGTCGAGGTGCTGCCCGTCAGGTTGCCGTTGTTGAGGGCCAGGCCGATCGTGTCCGGCGGCAGGATGCCGGCCGGCAGGTCCGCCACGCGCACGTTCACCACCGTGACCTGGACCAGCACGCCCAGGTCCATCAGCGAGCGCACCACGCTCTGCACGAAGCCGTCCTGCGCGCGGTCCGCCGGGATGTTCACGTCGAAGCTCAGGCGCGTGCCGGTCAAGCCGACGTGGTCCTGCCCCAGTACTTGCTGCACGGCGGCGGCGCCGTAGGTATCCACCAGGCACTGGTAGCTCGCCATCAGGGTGGCGGCGGCGCGGGCACGGGCGCGGTCCACGTCCGACCAGGCGCCGGGGTTGGCGTTCCAGGGCGGCGCGGAGACGCCGTCCCAGCCGCGCAGCAGCACGGAGAGGTCGTAGTTCACCGTCAGGTTGCCCGCCGCGAGCGGCCCGTCCACGCTGATCAACAGCCCCAGGCCGTCGGAGAGCGTGCAAGGCAGGCAGGCGGGCGCGCTGCAGGTGGCCTCCAGCTGGTAGCCCTTGGCCTTGGTCAGGCGGTCCACCAGGCTGGCGCGTTGCTGCGTGTAGGTTTGCTGGACCGTGGCGTCGATTTCCGGCTGGTAGGTGGAGATGCCCACGGCGGTCTGGGGGCCCGACAACACGCCGCGGGGGATCGACACGCTGATGGCCTTGTCGTCGGACGCGATCACGCCGCCATCCGCGGGCAAGGGCACGGGGGTCACGGCCGGCAGGATCGGCAGCAGCAGCACCTCGTCAGTGGCCTGCCCGATCCAGACCTGCTTGGGCGCGTAGCCGGGCGCGAACACCCGGAAGAAGCCGTTGCCCTGGTCGCGCGTGTCGCGCAAGATCGAGGCGGGCAGGCTGAAGCCGCCGGCCACGGTGCGGTAGGTCTTGCCGCCCGCCAGCACCACCAGGTCCGTCAGCTCCTTGCCGTCCGCGGCGCGCAGCTTGAAGCGCTTGCCGTTGACGTCGATCGAGACGTTCTTGTAGGTGCTGCTCGCGACCTTCTTCTCCGTAGCAGGCGGCGTCGCCGCGCCGAACAGGCCGTGACAGCCTGTGGCGAGCGACGCCGTGATCAAAGAAAGGGTTGCTAGGCGCCTGGACATAAGTCCAGGTTTTATACCCGCTTAAAGCGGAACGTCCGTCAGGCTAAACGTCGGCGGATTGGGCGTCAGGGTGTCGTGGAAGGTCCAGGTGCCCGGGTGGATCCAGGAGTGGTTGTAGCTGCCGCCCGGCGGCAACGGGCCGGAGTTGGAGGTGGCGCCGCCGAAGCCCGTCACCGTGTGCGGCTTGTTGTCGATGTTCACGAAGTGCGAGACCGCGCCGGGGCGGACGAAGACGTGGGACGGGGTGTAGACGCCGCCGGGGCCGATCGTGACGGTGGCGGTGCCGGTCTGGAAGACCTGACCGGTCGGCGGCTTGGGCACGGGCGTGGGGGTCGGCTTGGGCACAGGCGTAGGCGTCGGCTTGGGCACGGGCACGGGCCCAGGCGCCGGAGGCGGCACCGCGCCGGCCAGCAGGTAGCGCTTCAGCGCGAGATCGCCCACGTCCGCAACGTACAGGTTGCCGTTGTGGTCGAAGATGACGGACGAGGCGCGGTCCAGCCCGCTGGCAACCGGGAACTGCTTGCCCGCGAAGTCCATCAGCAGCAACCGCCCGGTCGGCGAAGTCTGGGCGCCGTAGGTGCAGATGGCGAGGTAGTTGGGGCTCCAGGCGATGCCGCAGGCGGTGGGCAAGCCGGTGGCGATCGTGGTCATCACGCCCGCCGGGGTAATCTTGGCGACCACGCCGGCCCAGGAGCAGACCCACAGGTTGTTGGCATTGTCGACGGCGATGGCGTTTACACCCGTCATGCTCTTAAAGGTCGTGGCGACGCCCGTCGGGCTCACCAGCGCGATGCGGTTGTGGGAGTAGTCCGCGAGGTATACCTTGCCGGTGGAGTCCACGGCGGGCCAGACCGGATGCAGCAAGCCGGTCTTGGCCAGCGATGTGTGCGTGCCGCCACCCGGAGGGGCCTTCTCGAGCGTGGCGCCGTTATATGCGGCGATGAGCATATTGCCCCCCAGGTCGAAGGCCAGGCCCGCCGCACCCAGTACGCCGCTGACGTAGCGCGTGCTGACGCCCGCCTGGGTGATCTTGGTGACGGAGCCACGGTTCCAGTCGGCCTCGTAGATGTTGTCGGCGCCGTCCACGGCCAGGCCGTTGGGCCCGGCCAGGCCGCTGCCCAGCGTGCCCTTGTGGGCAGCGTAGGCGGCGGCCGCGGCGGCCGCCGACATGGCCGGGAAGGCCATCAGGTGGCGGGACGCGCCCGCCTCCGGCTCGACGGCTAACGGGGCGGCCGTTTCCGGGATCGGTTGGGTCGTGCAGGCCGCTATCAAGGCCGCGGCTAGGATCGGGGTGGTTCTGCGCATGGTGGAGTCCTCCTGCCGGCATGTTCGTGCCGCCGCCCGGTTTCCCCATGGGCGTTGCTTACAACAATCTTGGAGCGTTTCCTTGAAGGCTTGACCGCGGCTGTTGACGCCCCGTCTGCGAGGCCCTATCGTCGGGGCATGAGCGAGTTCGATGTGGAGCTGGGGGGTGATCGCGCCGGTGTGGCCCCGGTGGTGCCGCTGCCGCAAGGCCTGACACTGCCCGATGACCACCCGCTCGCGGCGATCGGGCAGCTCCTCGCGGCCCCGGAGCTCTATGCCGGGATCGATCCGGACGAGCTGCCGTTCCCGGCCCATGTCCTGGTGCGGGCAATGGTGCTCCATGTGCTCTACGCGCTGGGCGACGACCAACTCGCCGTCGAGCACCTGACGCACAACGAGCTCTTCCGCTGCTTCATCGGCGACGGCTGGCGCCCGGGCGCATACACGGCCTCCCGCGAGCGGATGATCGCGCTGGACCCGAACCCGTTCGCCCTGGCTGCCGAAGCCTTGCAGGCTGCAGGCTGGTGGGATAGGTTGCCCTACGAGCCCGATCGGCTGCGGCTCGGCGATTGGGGCAACCTACTGCAGGTCGACTTCTATAACCTGGACCGGCTCGACAACCGCTCGATCCAACGCCTGCTGCGGGACGTCGATACGCGCGAACTGGCCCTGGCCCTGAAGGGTGCGCCGGACCCGATCCTCGATCGGGTGTTATCGAACGTCTCCACGCGCATGCGCACGATTATCACGGATGAAATCGGGTTCATGGGCCCCGTGCGGGAGCGCGACATCGAACAGGTGCGGATCCATATCACCCGCCACCTCCGCCGCCTGATCGCCCAAGACGAGATCCTGCCCCCTAGCCAGTAACCCCCTCGCGGTCGCGGATCGTCATCAAGGTGCAGGTCATGGTCGCGATCAGCTTGTCGTCGTCGGCGAAGGCCTTGCCCTCGCACACGCTGATGGTCCGCCCCGCCTTGACCACCGTCCCCACGAACCGGAACCGCTTGCCCCGGGCGGGCGCGAGCAGGTTGGTCTTGAACTCGATCGAGAGCACGCCCGCGTCTTCCGGCATCAGCGTGTAGGCCGCGTAGCCGCACGCAGAATCCATCACGGTCGCCACGACGCCGGCATGCAGGAACCCGTGTTGCTGGGTCAGCGCCTCGCTGTAGGGCAGCGCGATGGTGACGACGCCGGGCTCGACGGCCTCCAGTTCGGCCCCCAACGTGGCCATGACCTGTTGGCGCCGGAAGGTCACGGCGATCCGCTCGAAGAGCATCAGGAGCCGCGGTAGGTGGAGAAGCCGAACGGGCTCAACAGCAGGGGGACGTGGTAGTGCTGGTCGCTGGTGCGCACCGTGAACTGCACCTGGACCAGGGGGTAGAAGCCTTCCTGCTGCGTCAACGCGAAGTAAGCCGACGTGTCGAAGCTCATGCGGTAGACGCCCGCCGCCAGGCCCTCGCCCTTGGGCAGGAGGTCCTTCACGCGCCCGTCCGCGTCCGTCACGCCCTGGGCGAAGGGCCCGAAGCTGCCGTCGGCGGCCTCGCGCTCCAGCTTCAGGGGGACGCCGGCGGCCGGCACGCCACGCGCCGTGTCGAGGATGTGGGTGGAAATCGTGTTCATGGCGTCAGCAGCTTCTCCAGGCGGATGCGGGTGATCTTGCGTTGTTCCTCGGCGGCCACGGCCAGTTCAGGCTCCTGCTCGTTGCCCAGGCGCGCTTGCAGCAGCCCCAGCATCTCCGCGGCGGACTTGCCGCTGGCGCAGACGATGAAGATGTGGCCGAACTTGGCCTCGTAGTCCCGGTTGCCCTGGGCCAAGCCCTGCAACGTTTCTTCGGTGGCGGCGGCGGCGCCGGCTTGCTCCTGGCTGGCCCAGCCGGCCGTGGAAGCGAACTTCTTGCGCAGCGAGGCCACGTCCTGACCGATGCGCGGGTGGTGGCTGAAGGCCTCGTGGATGTCGTGCTGGCCCATGTTCTTCCAGATGCGGTCGGCCGCGTCGAACATCGCCTGGGGCGACGAGAAAGGCCGCGCGGCCACCATGCCCTCGACCCAGCGGTGGGCGCCGCAGCAGCGCTCCAGCGCCTCGAAGGCCTCCGACGGCCGCAGCGAGTTGATGTACTCGACGCTCTGCGTGGGGTTCACTGGCGCGCCTCCGGGCGGCCATGCAGGCGCAGGCGGCTGATGCCGCCGTCCGGGAAGATGCTCAGGCGCACATGCGTGTAAGGGCCGCCCGACACGTCGAAGTAGTGCTGCATGTGGGCTTCCAGCTTGGTGCGCGGCAAGATCGGCTGCCAATCCAGGCTGCGGCTGGTCAGGAAGGTGGCCGGCACCTCGTGCGGGATGTAGACGCCTTCCAGCGCGGCGCTCTCCGGGAAGTTGCCCTTGAAGTGGTTGGTGTCGATTTCGACTTTCTCCAAGCTGCCGGGCGTGCCGAGCTTCACGATCACCCAGTCGTTGCCGGGCGCGCGCTTGCGCTTGGTCTCCCAGCCGTCGCCCATGTTGGCGGCGCGGCCCGGCATGACCAGGTTGTTGCGGTGGCTGAAGTACATGTCGTTGGCCAACGCGGAGGTGCCGCCGTTCTCGACCGCCGCCAGGTCCACCAGCTCGCCCGGCTCGAGGATCGCGTGGACCTCGCCGTAGACCCGCAGGCGCGCCACGCCGCCGTCCGGGTAGATGTGGAGGCGGACATGGGTGAAGCGGTTGGGGTTGGACACGGGCAGGAAGTGCTGGCTGCCGCCTTGCAGCTCCGTCATGCCGACCAGCTCCGTCCAGCTGGCGTTCTCCCAGGAAGCGCCGGGGGCCAGCTCCGTGGCCTCGATGCGGCAGTGCTCGGGGTAATTGCCGGTGAAGTGGTTGGTGTCCACGTCGAAGCCGTGGATCCGGCCGGGCAGGCCCAGCTGGACGACGCAGAAGTCGTGGCCGGGGACGCGCTTGCGGCGGCTCTCCCAGCCGTCCATCCACTTGCCGTTCTCCGTGTACTTGTCGGTGATGAAGATGCCTCGGCCCGGGTTCAGGAGGTTCTCCTTCTCCGCGAAGAAGTCGTCCGTGGCGTAGAGGGCCTTGCCGCCCACGCGGACGGAAGCCAAATCGATCATGTCGGTGAAGTCGGGGGCGGTCATCTGGGAATCCTTATACGACGGCGCGGCCGCTGGCCAGCGGCTGGCCGATGGGGCCGGCAGGGAAGGCGCCCCGGTCGAAGACGAGCTGCCCGCGCACGTAGGTCTGTTCGACCACGCCCGTGAGCTGCCGACCGAGGTAGGGGGTGATGGGGTGCTTGTGGTGGATGCGGTCGGCCGCCACCGCGAAGGGCGCGTCCGGCCGCCAGAGGACCAAGTCGGCATCGTGGCCGGGGGCGATCGCCCCCTTCCGGTCGGCCAGGCCGGCAAAGGCCGCGGTGCGGCTGCACAACCAACGCTGGATGTCTGCGAGCCCGTGCCCGCGCTCGCGCGCGTGCGTCCAGACCACCGGCAAGGCGAACTGCACGGAGGCGATGCCGCCCCAGGCGCCCAGGAAGTCCCCGGCGTCCGGCAGCTTGAGGTCGGGCGTGCAAGGCGAGTGGTCGCAGGCAACGAAGTCGATCACCCCGGAGGCGAGCCCCTGCCAGAGCAGCTCGCGGTTGGCGGCCTCGCGGATGGGCGGGCAGCACTTGAAGGCCGTCGCGCCATCCGGGATCTCCTCCGCGGCGAAGACCAGGTAGTGGGGGCAGGTCTCGACGGAAAAGGGCAGGCCCTCGGCCTTGGCGGCGGCGATCAGCGGCAGGGCGCCGGCGGCGGCCAGGTGCACCACGTGCACGCGGCAGCCGGTCTCGCGGCACAGCTGGATGGCGAGTGCCACGGCCGCGATCTCCATCTCCGGCGGGCGCGAGGCCAGGAAGCTGTGGTACTTGCGCTTGTCGGCAGTTGGATCGTCCGGCGGCGCGTGGCTTTCCAGCTCGGCGTGCAAGAGCAGCGGGGTGCCGCTGCGCGCGAGGATGCGCATGGCCTCGCGCAGCGTGTCTTCCATGGAAGCGGGGAAGTCGTCGATGCCGGAGTGGCACATGAAAGCCTTGAAGCCCAGGATCCCGGCCTCGATCATGGGTTGCAGCTCGCCCGCGTTGCCGGGGATCACGCCGCCCCAGAAGCCGCAATCCACCCAGCAGTGACCCTCGGCGGTGGCGAGCTTGGCCTGGAAGGCCTCTTGCGTCGTCGTCACCGGGATGCTGTTCAGCGGCATGTCCACCAGCGTGGTGATGCCGCCCGCGGCCGCGGCGCGCGTGCCGGTCTCGAAGCCCTCCCAGGCGGTGCGGCCGGGATCGTTGAGGTGGACATGGGTGTCCACCACGCCGGGCATGACCAGGGCGTCGGTCTCCACGATCGGCAGATCGGCCGGACCCTGGCCCAGCCCGATCACGGCCGCCACGCGCGCGCCACGCACCACGATGTCCGCGGCGGCGGGGCCGTCCGGCAGCAGCACGTGGGGGGCGCGGATCACGAAGTCGGCAGGGCTCATGCGCTTGTCTCCTGGCCGCATATCGTAGCATGGCCTGTCGTCTTGGCCCAACCTTAACCAAGTCTTAGCGTCATCTTTTCGTGCCGGTCCGGATATAGGAAGAAGCTGTTAGGTCCCATTGGAGGAGCTGTCCCGATGATCCAAGTCCGCCACTTCGCCAGCGCCGTGCTGCCCCTGGTCTTGCTGATGACCGGCTGTGGCGCCAACTTGGCGCGCCCCGCCAGCGCGGTGAGCGCGGCGAACGCGACCGCTGCCGCCAAGGCCGTGGCGCCGGATGACCCGCGCATCTTCACGGAGGACAACCGCCAGGCCCAGTACTGGGCGCAGAAGTTCGGCGGCTCGGCCAACCTGGTCATGAGCATCCAGACCACGGCCCTCAACACCCAGAAGATCTCCAGCGCGGCGAACGTGTTCTTCTCGCCCGAGGCCTACTACGCGAACAAGCCCTGCGTCTTCGTGTCGCGCCACTACCTGATGTCCGCCCTGGGCCAGACCACGGAGCTGCCGGACGCCAACAAGGTCGCCGCCAAGCTCAAGACCCTGCCCACCCAGGAGTCCGATCCGGCCCCCGGCCAGACCGCCAACATCTCCGCGCCCGGCTGGCAGATCAAGGCCGCCGCGGCCTGGGGCGTTGCCCACGGCGCGCCCACCAAGGAAGGCGCCGGCAAGCGCTTCTTCAGCTCGTCGCGGGCCAACCTCGTCAAGCTCAAGGACGAAACCAACCCCACCTGGAACCTTTACGCCGACGGCCAGCGCTTCGTGATCGACGCGATCTCCGGCGAGGCCCAGCCGCCCACCACCCAGGTCAACCCCAGCGATCGCCTGAACGATGGCCAGGAAGTCGACCTCCAGCGCGCCAGCCAGGTGTGGCTGCCCAGCAACCCGGCCCAGCCGAACATCGTGCAGGAGCCGACGCCTAGCAACTAGGCCCCCTCCGCCCTGACGGGCACCTCCCCCGCGAGGGGGGAGGGGACTTACTTCTTTTCTTCCGGCTTGGCGGGCGCCTTGAACAGCCCGCCCAGCCTGTTTTTCAGGCTGCCCGTCACGCGGTTGAAGGTGTCGACCACCTCGCGCACGGCCGGGTCGTTTGCCAGCGATGACGCCGCCAGGGCGCCCGTCACGGGTTTCTCTTCGACCAGCGGCTCGGGCGGCAGGGGCGGCGGCACGTCTTCTTGGGCCGTGATCTTGGGCGTGGGGATCAGCTGGCTCAGCAGCGGGTTGTCCTTGAAGACGACGTGCAGGTTGATCAGCGGGTAGAGCTGACCCCGCAGCTTCTCCACGTGCAGCTGGGATTCCACGAACTGCGCCTTGGCCGGCCCCTCGTATTGCGGCGCCTTGCCCAGCGCTTCGTCGGCCTGTTCGAGCCCCTTGCGGGCCTGTTCGAACTGGTAGAGCGCCACCTGGACCCGCTGGGTGATGGCGGGATCGACGCCCAGCACCTTGGCGACCTGCTTGGTGAAGTTGGCCTCGCCCGGGCTGATGCCGGCGCAGATCTGGGCGACCTCCGCGGGCTTCTGCATGATCCGCATGGCGCGCTGCAGCACGGCGATGCGGCCTTCCAGCTTCGAGACGATGATCTTGCCGTTCTCCACTTCCGTGGTCATGGCCCCGATCGTCTTGTCCACGTCCAGGCCGCTGGTGCCCAGCCGGCGCGTGCCCGTCGCATTCAGGTTGCGATTGAGGGAGGCCGTGCCATGGCTCTGGAAGCTGTCCAAGTTCAGGCTGCCGGTCCCCTTCTTTTGTGGGGGCGGGCCAGGCTGCTTGTCTTTGTCCTTGTCCTTGTCCGGCGCGTTGCTCTTGTAGGAATCCATGCCTTGCTCCCTCGCGTCCCTGCCATGTTATTCCCGCGTGCGGCTGTGGGGTATCATGCACCCAGATGACCCACGCCCACCCCATAACGCGCCTCGTTACGCGCTACGGCCAAGCCCACGGCATGTACCTCTACGGGGAGTACTGCTTGCTGGTCACGCTTGGCTTCGACGCGTTCCGCCGCCGCCACACCGACACCCAGCTGCAGGCCCTGGCCGCGCAACTGGCGCCGCTGGCGTTGTGGCCGGAGGTGGCGCCGGAACACGTCGGCCAGCGGCCCGAAGGCATCGGGATCCTGGAAGGCGTGGCCGCCTCCCTCACGCGGCCGCCGCTGATGCTGGGCCTGGGCATCGACCTCTACTTCGCCTGCCTGGCATGGGCCGGCTCGCAAGACGGCGTCCAGGGCGATCCGGCCGCCTGGTTCGAGCCTTCGCGCCTCGTGCTGGCCCGGCAGCTGGGCTTCATGCCCCCGCCGTTGGTCGTGCAGCTGGACGACGGCGTGGCGGCGCATGGCTACCGCCTGTACGCCTGGGGCGAGGCGGTCGCGGAAGGCGAGGCCTACCCCGGCCTCGACCTCATGCTCGGCCCGCCGGACGCCGCCCCGCCCCCCTTGCCCTACGCCTGGTCGCGCGATCCGGCCGGCCCGGGCTGGATCACCTGGCTGCCGATCGGCCCCGGCGCCACCCCGCCCGCGGCCTTGGAGCGCCTGCACTGGATCGTGGCCATGAACCGGCACGTGACGGCGGTGTTGCCGGCCCATGCCACCAAGTTGCTGACGGCGCCCGTGGTGCACGGCCTCTTGCAAGACGCGGAGGCCCTGGGCTACGACCACGAGCTGGAGCGCTACGTCTCGATCCCGGAGCTGCGGCTGGTCTTCCAGGCCTTGCTGAAGCAGGGCCTGCGCGTCGAGGCCGGGCCCGCGCTGGAGCGCATGCTGACCACGGTGCTCGCCGATCTGGCCGGCCGCGAGGTCACGCCACCGGAGCTGGAGAAGATCGCCCGGCAGCTGCCCGTCTTCGGCACGCAGCGCCTGGTGGGGATCGTGCGCAAGGGCATGGGCCTGCCGGAGCAGCCGCCGCCCACCATGAAGTGGCCGCCCGGGCCTGGTCCCGAACCCATCGCGTCGCCGCCGGTGGCGCCCGACCACC
>JAQBPE010000073.1 GCA_028287685.1 Cyanobacteria bacterium RYN_339
TCGAGATGGTCATGCCCGGCGACAACATCCAGATGGAGATCGAGCTGATCACGCCCGTCGCCATCGAGCAGGGCATGCGCTTCGCCATCCGTGAAGGCGGTCGTACCGTCGGCGCCGGCGTCGTCGCGACGATCAACACCTAAGCATCAGGCTTTGAGGCCCTCCCGGCACTGCCGGGGGGGCCTTTCGTTTAATTGTTATTTCACACAGCTAACAAACATTTAATGGAATCAACAAGCTCTTAACACAGGTTTGACGCGATCCAAACGGATATAAACATCACGGAGCAACCGGCAGGGTACAATATCAAGTAAGACCGCTTCTTCAACTACGCTTAACCCGCGGCACCAGGGTGATCAGGAGGGAATTCCACAATGGTTATGATGAAAAAGACTGCCCCGGTGAACACGGCCAACACGCCGATCTTCACGGCCAACACCGGCCTGATCGGCAACGGCGACTCGGGCCCCGAGGTCAAGGCGCTGCAAGAGGCGCTGTGCGCCCTGGGCTTCGACACGGGCAAGGCCGACGGCAACTTCGGCGACAAGACCGAAGCCGCCCTCCAGAAGTTCCAGGCCAGCAAGGGCCTGCCGGCGGACGGTGTGCTGGGTCCCAAGACCCGCGCCGCGCTGGAGAACGCCGCCAAGGCTGCCGCCCCCAAGACGGACGACACCAAGGTCACCAACGCGGCTGCCGAGAAGGCTGCGGAGAAGGCCAAGCAGAACGAGGTCTTGAACTACGGCAAGGAAGAGGCCAAGCCCAAGGCGCAGAACAACCGCCTGGAAGACCAGAAGCAGGCCGCCCAGGGCTTGCTGAACAGCCTCATGCAGAACGCCAAGGTCGCGGCAATCGCGCTCAACCCGATCTTCGCCGGTCCGGCCCTCGCGATCTCCGCTCAGGCCAACTACCGCGCCATCCAGCGCTACGAGACGGAGACCCCGCAGAAGGATCTCAACGTCTTGATGGCGGAGGAGGGTGCCAAGGCCGAGAAGCAGATCCTGGCGCTGCCCCACACCTACGCCGAGTACGGCATGAAGGGCCTGCAGGCCATCGAGTCCGCCGGTGAGACCGCCCTCGGCCTCGCGGCCGCGGCTGGCTATGCCGCCTACGACTACACTTCCCAGGCCGTGAACACCGCGCTGGATGTGGGCGGCAAGGCCGTCGACACCGCCTGGGACGGCACCAAGAAGGCCGCCAAGTGGTACTGGCACTTCGAGACCACGCCGATCCGGTGGGCCGGCAAGGCCATGAGCTGGCTCGGCGGCCTGATGTCCGGTGGCGGCAAGGCCATGAAGGACGTCGGCAACTAGCAAGCAACTTCCCAACGGGGGCCGGTCCAAGCGGACCGGCCCCCGTTTTTTCGGGTACATGATCCGTAGCAGCTGGGGGTGCCCGAAGCGCCATGGGCGACGAAAAGAAGCCGAACCTCTTCGACAAGCTGAAATCCGCCGTGGACCAGGTCATGCCTGGGCATGGCGGAGCATCCGCGGATGCCAAGCGCAAGGCGCAGGCCACCAAGCCCGGCATGGCCGACGCCATGAAGTTGACGGACCGGCTGGGCAAGGCCCCGGCCACCGGCCAGTTGGCAACCGCGCCGAACACCCAGCGCCTCAAGCAAACCGGGCCCGCCGACGAAGAGCTCTCGCCGCGCCGCCTCGCGATGATCGACGATTACATGCGCGGCGAAGCCAAGATCGAGCAAATGAACGATCCGGCCTACATGTACAAGATCGTCTCCGACGAGCGCGCCTACCAGACGCGCCTGCTGATGGAGTTCCGCAAGCAGTTCGGCCAGCTCGGCAAGACCGCCGGCCCCGAGGCGGAGGCGCTGCAGGCCAAGATCCGCCGCGCCCAAGCGATCGTGCAGAACTTGTTCAAGGTCTTGAAGCGGATCACCGGCAAGCAAGGACACACCGGCGGCACGGACTTCCTATCCGAACAAAAGTAGCGCCGTTTGGCGTTTGACGCCCAATGCCTATCTGCTATAATGGCGGACACCTTAAACGGCACTGTAGCTCAGTTGGTTAGAGCACTCGGTTCATACCCGGGGTGTCACTGGTTCGAGTCCAGTCAGTGCCACCAATCGCGGGCCTCGAGCATTCATTTGCTCGGGGCCCGGTTGCTTTGTTGATACGAAAACGTTTGTCCGTATTCCCCATGATGCGATAACGATTACACCTTATGTTAGAGCGTGTTAGTCGTAGCATCCCGCGCCCGGGGTGCAAGCCATAGGAGCGGACGAATGAAGAACGCAATCCTCGCGTCGGCGGCAGGCCTGGCGGTGCTGGCCGTCGCCTCCCCGGCCCTTGCCCAAGCTGACGACATGCCGATCCGGCCCACCAAGATGCTGTCCGTGGAGTCCGCCGGCACGCTGCCGGAAGGCGCCAACCTCGTCAGCTTCTCCGGCTCCGACTTCCAATACTACCGGGGCCTCACGGACCGCCTCCAGATCGAGGTGGGCACCGGCGGACTCAGCTTCTTCTCGCCCACCCAGATGAGCCTGCGCGCGCAGGCCAAGTACGACATCTTCGAAGCCGGCCCCGTGACCGTGGGCGGCGGCCTGGGCGCCAACACCATGCTGCCCGGCAGCGGAGAGGTCGGTTATGGCGGTACCGTGTTCGCGCCCGTGAGCTTCGCGGCGTTCCCGGGCCTGTCGCTCAACCTCGTGCCGCGCTTCTCCTATGACAAGGTGGCGCATGCGGGCCTGGAGCTGGGCCTGGCCTACGCCCTGTTGCCGGACGTGTTGGCCATTGCCGAGGATCACGTGTCGGATTTCGGCGCCATCCAGCATGACGTGCTGGTAGGGAGCGCCTACACCGGCTTCGGGCCGCGCACCACCCTGGCGTTCGGCCTGCTCTCCGGCCAGGGCACCGCCACCCGGCCATACGCGCTGGGGTTCGGTACGACCCTGCACCACGGCTTCTAAGCCACCTCGCTCACGTCGCCCTCCATCGTCCTAGCGCTCATCCCCGACCCTTGCCAGTACCGCGGACGCCGACTCGCCGGCGTCCGCCGTGGAGGAGTTGGAATGAACCGTGCTATGAAACGTGCGCTCGCCTCGGTCGCGGTCGGGGTGCCTGTGGCGCTCGGCCTCGGCACCATCTGGGCGCACGCCGCCGTTTCCGAGGAAGCGTCGGCCGGCAAGAACCTCGAGAAGAACGCCGTCGGCCTCCTGCAACAGCGTTGCCAGGCCTGCCATTCGTTGGGGCGGGTCTTCAACCGGCTGGATGACGACCGGACGAAGTGGGGCCGCACGCTGACGAAGATGCGGGCGTACGGCGCCTTCCTGACCAACCAGGAAGCGGAGCTGCTCGAGACCTACCTGGCCGAACGGGCCAAGCAGCAAGCCTTCGATGCCCCCATCCGCGCGTCCGGCCGGTTCGGCAAGGACATGATCTGGACCGCCGACGAGCTGGGCCGGTCGATCAGCGCGATCGACCTGGGGCATGGCGCCGTGACCGGCACGATCACGGGCATCCACAACCCGCATAACATCACCATGAGCCCGGACGGGGAGCGGATCTTCGTGACGGACACCGGCCGCGAGGAGATCCTGGTCTTCGGCACCGTGAACGGCGGCTTGATTGGCCGCTTCAAGGCGGACCTCAACCCCATGCACGTCTTCGTCAGCCCCAACCAGAAGTACGTGCTCGTCACCAACTCCAACTCCGACTCCGTGACCGTGCACGACTACCTGACCTTCGCGCGCATCGCCACCTTCCCCGTGGGTGGATTGCCGCACGGCCTCACGATCACGCCGGATGGGCGCTTCGTTTACGCCGCCGGCCAGCTGACGGACGACGTCACCGTCATCGACCTCGAGAAGCTCAAGGTGGTACAGCGGATCCACACGGGCCAGATCCCGGTGGTGCCGGCCGCCTCCAGCTCCAACCGCTTCGTCGTCGTCTCCGTGTTGAAGACCTCGGAAATCTGGAAGATCGACGTCGCCACCCAGCGCGTGGTGGGCACCGTCAAGGTGCAGGGCTTCCCCGGCCAGGTGGGCGTCAGCCCCGACAGCCGCTGGGTCGTCAGCGGCAACCAGATCACCAACAACGTGAGCGTCATCGACGCCACGACCATGGCGGTGGTCGCGACGATCGACACCGGCAAGTGGGCGCACGGGGTCGGCTTCACTCCGGACAGCAAGAATGCCATCATCTCCAACGAGGAAGACTCCACGATCTCCGTCATCGACCTCCTCAAGCGCAAGGTGGTGCGAAGCATCCGCACCGGCCTGGGGCCGAACGGCATCGTGGGCGGCTACCCGGTGGCCATGCCCTACACCTGTGGGCCGCGCCAGCCGCTGAAGCCTTAGGGCACCAACAGCTGGCCGCGCAGCTCGCCGCCCTTGTTCGCGTCGGTGTGGACGTTGACGTAGAGCTTGCCGGCCAGGAAGTCCTGGATCATGGCGGGCGTCAGGGGCTTGTCGGTGTCTGTCGCGCTCCAGAGCAGGATGGCGGTGCCGCCGTTGAACTTGAGCGGCTTGACGATGTCGCCGTTGCTGCCCGCGGCGGCGTCGTGGATGTGGCCCATCGTAATGGGGCCCGTCAGGCCCGCCGTCGATACCTGGACGGTCAACGAAGAGCGTTCCTTGTCGAGCCAGGCGGTGGCGACGCCGGAGCCGCTGGTCGTGGCGGCCGGAACCTCCTGGGCGCCGGTCATCAGGGCGCTGGCCGCGCTGCCGGTGGTCGACAGCTGGCCGCGCAGCTCGCCGCCTTGGTTGCCCTGCGTGTGCAGGTTGACGTAGAGCTTGCCGGCCAACAAGTCCGCCACGAGGGCGGGCGTCAGGGGCTTGTCCGCGTCCTTGGTCGTCCAGGTCAGCGTGCCGGTCTTGCCGTCGATGACCAGGGGCTTCACGACGTCGCCGTTGGTGCCGGAGGAGCCGTCGTGCAGGTGGCCCACGCTGATCGCGCCGCTGGTGTTCATGGCGGCAACGCGCACCGTGAGCGTTTGCTTGTCCTGGCTCAGGGTCGCGCTGGCCGAGCCCATGGCGGGGCCGGTGATGGGCGGGACTTCGAGGTCGCCACTCAGGTTGGCGTAGAAGCCCGTGCCGGTGCCGGCCGGGGCGAGGCTAGCGGTCGCGGCCGTACTGGGGGCAGCCGTCGGCGTTGCCGCGGTGCTGGCGGCCGGGCTCGGGGCCGCGGAGCTTCCCGGGGTGGCCGGGTTGGCGGGGGCGCAAGCAGCCGCGGAAACGGCTAACAAGGCAAGCGGCAAGACGGCGAGCAGGCGGCGCATCGGGGCGTGGTCCTTTCAGTTCGGGCAAGCGACCAAGGGAGCCCAGCATACCATTTCCACCCCGTCCCCGTAGGCTGGTATTATGTGGCTATGAACCTCTCCGAGCTCGTCGCCTTGCTGCATGCCACCCCGGAGTCCGACGCCCGCGACGTCGTCGAGCGGATCGTCTACGACGCCCGCCAAGCCCGGCTGGGTGACGTCTTCGTGGCCGTGCCCGGCACCCGTGTGGATGGCCATGACTTCCTGGCCCAGGCCGCCGCGGGTGGTGCGCTCGCCGCCCTGGTCTCGCGCGCCTGGAAGGGCGAGGCGCCCTTGCCTTGCTTCGCCGTCGACGACCCCCGCCAGGCCATGGCGACGGCCGCGGCCGCCTTGCAGCGGAACCCCAGCCAGCGGCTGCGCCTGGTGGGCGTGACGGGCACCAACGGCAAGACCACGACCACCTCCCTGGTGCGGGCCTTGCTCGACGCCGTGGGCCTGCCGACGGGCCTGTTGGGCACGCTGGGCGCCAAGTTCCGCGGCCAGGACTTCGCCACGGGCTTCACCACCCCCCAGGCGCCGGAGCTGCAGGCCCTGCTCGCGGAGATGGCCCGGGCGGGCGCCCAGGCGGTCGCGATGGAGGTCTCGTCGCATGCCATCGACCAGGCCCGCGTTTACGCCTGTGCGCTGGAGGTGGCGGTCTTCACCAACCTCACGCGCGACCACCTGGACTACCACGGCACGATGGAGGCCTATGCCGAGGTGAAGCAGCGCCTGTTCGACGCCCGGGCGACCGGCGTCGCGCCGAAGCATGCCGTGATCAACCTGGACGACCCGTTGGGCGCCGCGTTCGCCAAGGTCTCGGCCGCGCCCGTCATCACCTATGGCCTGACAGGCGCGCCCACCCTTCGGGCGGCGGACATCGTCGCCGGGCCGGCCGGCTGCACCTTCAGGCTGGGCGCCCTGCCCGTGGCCGTGCCGCTGCCGGGCCGCTTCAACGTCTCCAACGCCCTGGCCGCGCTTGGGACCGGGATTGCCCTGGGCTTCCCGCTCGAGCGGTTGGTCGAGGCGCTGGCCACCGTGCCGGGCGTGCCCGGACGGGCCGAGGTGGTCACCCCGGCAGGGCACCCGTTCACGGCCTGGGTGGACTATGCCCACACGCCGGACGGGCTCGAGAACGTGCTGGCCGCCGCGCGCGAGCTAAGGCCACGCAAGGTGATCGCGGTGTTCGGCTGCGGCGGTGACCGCGACCGGACCAAGCGGCCCATGATGGGCGAGGTGGCCGGCCGGTTGGCCGACCTCAGCGTCGTCACGTCGGACAACCCCCGCAGCGAAGACCCGGCGGCCATCATCCGCGAGATCTTGCCCGGCCTCCGGGGGGAGCACCGCGTGGTGCCCGACCGCGCGGAGGCGATCGCCGCCGCCCTGGCCGCGGCCGGCCCGGGCGACCTGGTCGTGATCGCCGGCAAGGGCCACGAAGACTACCAGATCTTCGCGGACCGCACGATCCACTTCGACGACCGCGAGGTGGCGCGCGACGTGATCGCCCGGTTGACCACCGCCGGATGAGGCCCCTGGCCTTCGCGCTGCTGACGATCGTCGTCGGCCTGGCCTCGCGCCAAGTGTCGGCCTGCCCGGCTTGGATCGGCGACGTGCTCTACGCCGTGATGGCCTTCTGGTTGTTCAGGACCGGCGCGGATGCTCGTCTCGCCTGGGTCCTGGCCACCGCGTTTTGTGGCCTCATCGAGCTGTCCCAGCTTTACCACGCGCCTTGGATCGACGGCATCCGCGCCATGCGCCTGGGCGCGCTGGTGCTCGGCACCACGTTCCTGTGGAGCGACCTGCTGTGCTACCTCGCGGGGACGACCGCGGCCTACGTTATCGAGCGGACGGCTTTTCCGTCAGCGCCCGGAACGCGTTGACCCGGCCGTCGCCGCTCTGGCGGTCCCAGCCCGGGTCGCCCACGTCGTCGGAGGTCTTGCGCAGGCGCAGCTTCAGCGCCACTTCCGTGATGGCGGGCTCGTGCGAGATCACCAGCGCCGCGACAGCCGCGGTCACGGGCGACGACGCGCTGGTGCCGCTGAAGTAGGTGTAGTTGAGGTCGCGCTTGCCGAACATCGGGTCGATGATCTCGTAGGTGGGGCTGATCGTGTAGACGCGCGAGCCGGGGGCCGCCATGCAGACCCAGCTGCCTTCGGTGGTGAAGAGCGCCGGCCGGTCGTCCTCGTAAGTCGCGCCCAGCGCCAGCACGCCGGTGCTGCAGGCTGGCCAGTGCTTCACTTCCTCGCCGTCGTTGCCCATGCTGGCGATGCAGAGCACGTTGTGGGCGCGGGCGTAGTCAATCGCGTCCTGCAGCACCTGGCTGGCCGCGTCCTCGCCGAAGCTCATGCTGACGACACGCGCGCCGTGGTCCACCGCCCAGACGATGCCCTTGGCCGCCCACTCCAGCGGGCCGACGCCGCGCTTGTTGAGGACCTTGACCGGCATCACGCGGCAGCCCGGGGCCATGCCGGCCACGCCGACGCCGTTGTCCGCCAGGGCGGCCACGATGCCCGCGCAGGAGGTGCCGTGCGAGTGGTCGTCGTGCGGGTTGGCGTTGTCGTTCACGACGTCGTAGCCCGGCACCAGCTTGCCTTGCAGCTCCGGGTGCGCCTCGTCGACGCCCGTGTCCAGGATGGCCACCACCACGTCCGGCGAGCCATGCGTGATCTCCCAGGCCTTCGCGAGCTGGATGCGCTCGTCGGTCTTCTGGCGCTTGGGCAGGTCCGGGTCGTTGAAGGCCAGGTTGAAGCGGGCCTTGGGTTGGTCGAAGAGGTGGGCCAGGCGCTGGGGCTCGACGGCCGCGACGGCCGGATCCTGCTTGAGCTTGGCGATGGCCGTGGCCAGGTCGCCTTGCACCTTCACGACCTGCCAGCCCAACTTCGGCAGCGTGCGCGCGGCACGCGTGAGCGCCTGGCGGCCGGGCTTCAGCTTGACCAGCACCTCCTGCGCGGCCTGGGCCTCGATCGCATCGGCGTGCGCTACCCGCGGGATGGCGGCCAGCTGCGAGCCACAACCCGTGACCACCAACGCGGCCAGCAACCAAGGCGTCTTCATGCGAGTTCTCCTAAAGGTTAGTTTAAGAGAAGATTATAGCAGAATTAAGTGGGCTAGTCTCCGTCGAACGGGGTGTCGGGCATCGGGAAGTCGGCCGGCGTCGCCGTGGTGGCGAACCAGTCCTTCTTGATGGTGTCGAGGATCTTGCCGACGACGCGGCGATCGCTGACGATGATGCCCAGCTCACGGTTGTTGTCGAGCGAGTTGGCGCTCAGGTTCTCGCTGCCGACGTAGACGCGCGCGCCGTCGACGACGATCGCCTTGGCATGCAGCGTGAGCTTCTTCATGAAGGCGACCTTCGTGATGCCCGCGTTGTTGAAGAGCTTCAGCTCGTCGCCGTTGATGCTGCTACCGGTGCACTTGTCGACGCCCTGGGCGCTCATCATCGCGGTCACGTCCACGCCATGCTTCGCCTTCTCGCCCAGCAAGGCGATCAGCTCCGGGTCGGAGGCGAACTCGATTTCCATGGCGATCGACTTGGTGGCGGAGGCGATCAACGCGCGGATCTGCGAGCGCGAGTTGGTCGGGCTCAGCACGATGTTGGGGTTCGACGGCGTGTACCAGCGCTCGTTCCAGTCGGCTTCGAAGACGTTCGCCACTTCCTGCACGTCGGCCGGCTCGCGCGAAACGATCACGTACTCGCGGTTGTTCTGGAAGGCGGAGCCCGTGAAGTTGGTGGTCATGATGTAGGCGGTGCTGCCGTCGATCACCATGGACTTCTCGTGCGTGTACTTGAACTTGGGGCTGGAGTACTTCAGCCGGACGCCGCCGGCGATCAGCGCCTCGCGGGCCTTCTTGTTCACGTCCATCGGGGGCGGCGTGTCGCAATGCGGCGGCGTCGCGGGGATGTACGGTTGGGTTTCAAGTATTACGCGCACGTCGACGCCGGCATGGGCGCGTTCGATCAAGGCGGTGACGACATCGGCCGCCGCGCCGCTGTTGGTGATCATGTAGATCTCCAGCTGCACGGACTTCTGGGCGTCCTTGATCGCCTTGATCAGCGGGCCGGGGCCCTGGTCGGGCAAGGTGATCAGGTCGTAGGCGCCGCGCGCGCCGTCGGCGAGGTCAAGCGCACCGGCGCCCGTGCCGGTGCGGGCCGTGCCCGTCGGGCCGAGGTGGCCGCAAGCGGAAACGAGCATCGCACTGGCCAGGAGGCCCAAAAGCAGCTTCTTCACTAGTTGCCTCCCCAATCGCCAGCGGCGGTGTCACGCAACTTGGCGACCAAGACCGGGTCCGTCACGAGGATGCCGATCTCGCGGTTGCGGTCCAGCGACGTGGTGGTCAGGTTCTCGGAGCCGAGGAAGGCGCGCGCGCCGTCGGCCACCAGGCACTTGGCGTGCATGCGGATGTTCTTCATGAAGGCCACCTGCGTGATGCCGGCGTCGGCCATCTGCTTGGCTTCCAGGGAGTTGGTGTCGTCCGGCAGGCAGGGGCTGGGCTCGAGGTAGGCCAGCATCACCTTCACGTCCACGCCCGCCTTCACGCGGGCGGCCAGGTGGGCCACCATCTCGGGGTCCGTGCAGTACTCGACCTGCACCGTCAGCGTCTGCTGGGCGCTGTCGATCAGGGCCAGAATGCGGCTGCGCGAGTTCACCGGGCTCACCACCAGCGGGGTGTCGCCGGGCACGTAGGGGATTTCCTCCCAGTCGCAAGCGAAGATCTTGAGCATCTCCGCCACGTCCGCGGGCGTGCGGTCGATCAAGACGTACTCGCGGTTGGCGGTGAAGGCGGAATTCGTGAAGTTCATCGTCATGACGTAAGCCGTCTGGTCGTCGATGATCATGGACTTCTCGTGCGTGAACTTGAAGCGCGGGCTGGACAGGCGCACGCGCACGCCGCCGGCTTGCAGGGCCTTGATGGCCTCCATGTTCGGGCTGACCGTCACGGGCTTGCAGTCCGGCGCCGAGGGCGGGATGTAAGGCTTGACCTCGAGCACGACCTGCACGTCCAGGCCGGCGCGCTGGCGCTCGATCAGCGCCTCCACCAGCTGCTGGGACGCGTCATGGGTCGTCAGCATGTAGATCTTCAGCTTGATGGACTTTTTGGCCGACTTCATGGCCTGCAGGATCGGCTGGAGGCCATCCTCGGGCATGGTCAGCAGGGTCAGCGGGCCGCTCTCCACGGACTTGGCCGTGATGTGGGTCGGCAGCTGCTTGCCCGGCAGCGCCGCGCGCTGGCCACCGCAGCCCGCCGCCAGCAGGCCGGCTCCGACGAGGAGGGCGCTTGCGAGCTTCAGGATCGTGGGCTGACGACGCTTCATGGTGCTCCTCTTAAGGCGGCTATAATATCCTTTTATATCGGGGACCCCCCGTTAATCTTGTGTCCAGAAGCCCCCCCGGCCGTCAAGCTTCGTTTAAGTTCGCGGAAAGAAGTGGTAAATAGTGCCCGCGCTCACCGACCTGCTCGAACCCCGGGAACCGGTGCTGGTCGGCCTGTCCGGCGGGGTCGATTCCGTCGTGTTGCTGCATCTGCTCGCGCGAGCGGGCCATCCGGTGACGGCGGCCCACCTGGATCACGGCCTGCGCCCGGAGTCCGCCGGGGATGCGGCCTGGGTGGCCGCGCAGTGCCAGGCCTGGGACGTGCCGCTGATCGTCGATCGCCAGGCCGTCCCGCCGGGCGAGGAGGCCGCCCGGGAAGCGCGGCATGCCTTCCTGGTCGCGGCGGCCGGCCGGGCCGGCTTGGCGGCGATCGCGCTCGGCCACCATGCCGGCGACCAGGCCGAGACCGTCCTGTTCCGACTGGCGCGCGGTACCGGCCCTGCCGGGCTCGCGGGGATGGCGCGCTCGCGCACCATCGAAGGTGGGGTCCGGCTCATCAGGCCGCTGTTGGGCTGCACCCGCCCGGAAATCCTCGACCTGGCGCGCGGATGGGGGCTCGCCTGGCGGGAGGATCCCAGCAACGAGGAGCTGGCCTTCGCGCGCAACCGCATCCGGCACGTGGTCGTACCGGCGCTCGAGGCGGTGAACCCACTTGCCGTGCAGCATCTGGCCGCGCTGGCGGAGTTCCAGCGTGAAGATACGGCAACCAGGCAGGAACAAGCGCGCCGGCAAGCGAAGTATATGGTGCAGGGGATCGCCCCGGGCGTGGTGGAAGTGGATCGGCGGGCCCTGGTGGCCTTGCCGCCCGCGGACGCCCGCTGGGTGCTCCGCGAGGCCGCAGGCCTCCGGGGCGTCGCCTTCGAAGCCGCGGCGGTCGCGCGGGCCCTGGCTACGGCCGGGGACGGCGCACCGCGCGACTTGGGGGGCGGATGGCGGGCCTCGGCGACGCCGGACGTGCTGGTGCTGAGCGGCACGGCAACGGGTCCGGCGGCCCGACCCTTCCAGGGTCCGGGTGACCAGGGGACGGGAGAGTGGGGATGGCAGGTCACGGTCCAAGCCGGCATTTCCGCCAGGGCGGCGGGTCCCGCGTGCGTGCGCTTCGATGCGTCCGCCCTGCCGGGGCCGTTGATCTGGCGCGGCGTGGAGCCAGACCATGATGCGTTCCAACCTTGGGGGGCAGCACGGCCGATGGGCGTGCGGGCGTTCCTCGGCCGGCAAGGCATCCCTCGGCACCGGCAAGCAAGCTTGCTGGCGTTGGCGGCCGGCGAAACCCTCGCCTGGTTGGTGGGGGTGCGGCGGGGAGCCCTCGCAGTGGTTGGAAAGCAGGCGACCGAGGTCGTGGAAATGCAGGCGAGAGCTAGCTTTCGGGTTTGACTTTCGGCGTTTGGTTTGGGTAGAATCGACCTGCCCCGGACCGGCCGGCGGGCACGAAGGCTTCGGAGGAGGCGGCGGTGTTTAACAAGATCTTCAAGAATATGGGGGTGTACTTCCTGGTCGTGCTCTTGGGGGCGTCGTTCATCGTGGCGACGTTCTTCCAGAAGCCCCAGGAAGACGAGCGCCCGAACTACACGGAGTTCGTGCAGGCCGTCGAATCCGGCAAGGTGAAGCAGGTCGAGATGGCCTCCGGCTCCAACCAGATTGGTTACGAAACCACGGACGGCAAGAAGATGCGGGTTTACGCCCCCAACGACCCGAGCTTGATCCAGACGCTCAAGACCAACAAGGTGAACATCGCCGTGAAGGCGCCCGACCAGTCCAGCTGGTGGGCCAGCGTGATCAGCAGCATCTTGCTGCCCGTGCTCATCATCGTGGGGCTCTGGATCTTCATGTTGAGGCAGGCCCAATCGGGGTCGAATCAGGCCATGTCGTTCGGCAAAAGCAGAGCGAAGATGATGGTGGAGAACAAGACGCGGGTGACGTTCGCGGACGTCGCCGGCGTGGACGAAGCCAAGATCGAGCTCGCGGAAATCGTCGACTTCCTGAAGTCGCCGGAGAAGTACCAGGCGCTGGGCGCCCACATCCCCAAGGGCGTCTTGCTGGTGGGCTCGCCCGGTACGGGTAAGACCCTGCTGGCCCGCGCCATCGCCGGCGAGGCCGGGGTGCCCTTCTTCAACATCTCCGGCTCGGACTTCGTCGAAATGTTCGTCGGCGTGGGTGCCTCCCGCGTGCGTGACCTCTTCGAGCAGGCCAAGAAGCACTCGCCGTGCATCGTCTTCGTCGACGAAATCGACGCGGTCGGTCGCCAGCGTGGCGCCGGCATGGGCGGTGGCCACGACGAGCGGGAACAGACCCTGAACCAGTTGCTGGTCGAAATGGACGGCTTCGAAGCCAACGTCAGCGTGGTGGTCATCGCGGCCACCAACCGCCCCGACATCCTGGACTCCGCGCTCTTGCGCCCGGGTCGCTTCGACCGCCAGGTCGTGGTCGACAACCCGGACGTGGCGGGTCGCGAGCAAATCCTCAAGGTCCACATGAAGAACAAGCCGCTGGGCAGCAACGTGGACCTCAAGGTGCTGGCGCGCCGCACCCCCGGCTTCACGGGCGCGGACCTCATGAACCTCGCCAACGAGTCGGCGCTGATCGCCGCGCGCAACGACCGCAAGGAAATCAAGATGGAGGACTGCGAAGCCGCCATCGACCGCGTGATCGCGGGCCCGGAGCGCAAGAGTCGCCTGATCGGCGATTACGAGAAGAAGGTCATCGCGTTCCACGAAGTTGGCCACGCCCTGATCGCCAAGCTCTTGCCCAACTGCGACCCGTTGCACAAGGTCACGATCGTCAGCCGCGGCATGGCCCTGGGCCTGACGATGACGATCCCCACGGAGGACCGGGTGCTGACCTCGCGGTCGCAGATGCTCGACCGCATCACCATGATGCTGGGCGGGCGCGTGGCGGAAGCCATCTCCTTCAACGAAATCACGACGGGCGCCTCCAACGACCTGGAACGGGCCACCATGGTGGCGCGCCGCATGGTCACGGAGTTCGGTATGAGCGAAAAGGTCGGGCCGATCACCTTCGGCAAGCGCCAGGAACACGTGTTCATGGGCCGCGACTTCGGCGAGGACCGGAACTACTCCGATGACGTGGCGAAGCTGATCGACGAAGAGGTCAAGCGCATCATCACGGAGAGCTACGACCGGGCGCGCGAGCTGCTGTTGCAGCACCGCGAGCAGCTGGACCTGATCGCCTACGAGCTGATCGCCCAAGAGACGATCGACGCGGAAGAGTTCGACCGGTTGTTCAAGGGCGGAGAACCGAGCAGCACGTCGCCGGTGACGGTCGCTTAAGCGAGATCCCCTTACCAAGCTACCAAGCGCCTCTCCCCAACGGGGAGGGGCGCTTCTTTAGAGCTTGAAGGCGTCGGCTCGGACGTCGTCGCCGTTCACTTCCACCCGCACGTAGTGGTTGATGGCCCCGGCCCCGGCCAACGGCGCGAGCTTCTGCCCGCCGCCGCCGCTCGTCACGTAATACACGCCGCGCCGCGTCTCCCGCGCATACATCGGGATGTGCCCCGCGAAGACCGTATGCACCCGGTGCGCCTGGAAGAGTTGCAGCAACTGTCGCACCTGCGCCATATCCTGCATCCCCTGGTTCAACCCGGGCCGCACGTCCACCAAGGGCTGGTGCAAGAACACGAAGATGTGGCGCGCATGCTCGTCGTTCGCCCGCTTGAGCGTGTTCTCGAGCCAGGCGTAGGTAGGTTTGTCCAGCGTGCCCGCGGCGTTGTCGACCAGCAAGAAGCGGTCGTGGCCGATCGAGAAGACTTCGGGCATCTCGCCGAACAGCTGCCGCCAGGCCTTGCGCCCGCCGCCCGCGATGTCCTCGTTGCCGGGCAAGCAATAGGTGGGGAAGGGGAAGCTGCGCAGCTGCTCGCGGAAGACCTGGAGCTGGCTCACGTTGCCCTTGGCCGCCGCGTTGCCGAGGTGGACGGCGAACTGGACCTGGCGGTTGCCCATGTCCTTGCCCAGCTTGCCGAACGTCTGGGCGCCGGTCTGGGGGTTGCGCGTCTCGCCGATCACGGCAAAGCGGTAGGTGCCGCCCATATTGGGCTTGAGCGACCAGTGCTGGCGCTCGCGCGGCTGCATCGTGAGCTGGGTGTGCAGCGCGCTGCCGTCCCGGCTGGTGCCGATCACCACGCCTTCCGGCGTGGAGACGTAGGCGCCGCTGATGACGTTCTGCCAGGTGGTGTTCACGCCCGCGAAGCCGGCGTGCAGGCTGTTGTCCAGCATCAGCGTGGCCTGCGGGGAGTTGGCCCACAGCTGGAGTTGGTCGACGCCGCGCGGCTCGATGCCGCCGTTGCTGAACGTGGCCTTCACGCCGCCCACCTCGATGGTGAGGGCGCCGGTGAAGAGGGCGGCGGTGGCGATCAGACGACCGATCATGGTTTCGCCGATGCGGGAACCGGCGATCGCAGCCAGCCCAGCGCCTTTAGCGCGGCCAGGGCCTCCAGGCCAAGGCCTTCGTCCGGCTGCGAACGCACCACCAGCAGGTAGGCAGGGATGGCCAGGTTCTCGTCCCCCATTTGTTCGGCGATCTGGCCGGCCAGGAACCGCGCGGCGTCACGCTGTTGGCCCAGCTCGCGGGCGGCGGCCCGTTCCGCCCGGCCGCGGTTGGCGTCGGTGACGGCCTCGGAAAGCTCGCGGTGCATCTCGAGCTGGGCGTCGAAGGATGCGGCGGCCTGTTGGGCCGTGTCGTAGGCGGGCTTCAGCTGGTTGGCGGCCCGCAGCGCCTTGGCGTAGGCGATAAGCGCTTCGGGGTAGGCAGGCCGCAGGCTGGTCTTGGCCGCGGCGTCCGCCTGCTTCTTCGCGGCGACCACGGCGGGTGGCTGCGGCGCCGGCTTCGCGGCGGCGTGGCTCGAGGCGGCAATCAAGAAGGCGATGGCAAGGCGCAAAAAATGGGTCCAGCGGCGAGCGGGGGCTTTCGGGCCCATTCTAGCACGGGAGAGGAGCGCCCTTATGAACCGGCGAGCGCTTTCGCCGCGTTAATGCGGCCCCAACCGAAGTGGTCGTCGAAGCCGGGGTCGCCCTTGTCGTCGGCGGTGCGCTCGATGCGCGCCTTCACCTGGGCAGCGTTCAGCGCCGGGAACTGGCTGCGGACGAGCGCTGCCAGGCCGGCCACGAACGGCGAGGCCATCGAGGTGCCGTCCATCGAGTCGTAGCTGGTGTCTTTGCCTTCTTCGTTCTGCACCGTCACCGCGTGGGTGGGCAGGGTCGAGAAGATGTCCGTGCCGGGAGCCGCCACGCTGATCCACGAGCCGAAGTTCGAGAACTCCGCGATCGCGTCTTCCTCGTCGGAGGCGCCCACGCCGATCACGCCGGGGTAGCCGGCGGGGTATTCCTGCGCGTTGGCGCCGTCGTTGCCCATCGCGGCAACCAGCACCACGTCCTTGCTCTGGGCGTACTGGATGGCGGCCATCAGCGTGCGGCTGCCGCCGGTGCCGCCGAGGCTCATGTTGATCACCTTGGCGCCGTTGTTCACGGCCCAGACGATGCCGGCCACGATGTCGAGCGTATCGCCCTTGCCGTCCTTGCCCAGGACCTTCACCGGCATGATCTTGCAGTGCGGGGCCACGCCGGCGATGCCGATGCCGTTGTTGGCGGACGCCGCGATCACGCCCGCCACGTGCGTGCCGTGGCCATGATCGTCGTCCGGGCCGGTGGCGCCCTTGAGCACGCTGTAGCCGGGCACCAAGTTTCCCTGGAGGTCGGGGTGGCGCACGTCCACGCCGGTGTCGATCACGGCCACCGTGACGGTGGGCGAGCCCGCGTTGTGGCTCCAGACGGTGGGCATGCCGATCTTGGTCATGCCCCACTGGCGCGCGAAGTCCGCGTCGTTGACGGCGGCGGTGGCGGCCAACTTGCGCACGGCGACCGGCTTGCCGGTACGCCGCTTGGGCGTCGGGGCGCTGAAGATGAAGTCGGGCTCGGCGTACTCGACGCCGGGCTGGCCGGCCAGGGCGGCGATCGTGGAGGCGGCGTTGCCGCCCTCCGGCAGGGCCAGGGCGCCGATGCCCAAGGCGCTGACGTCGCCCACGCTGGAAAGCTTGAAGCGGGTCTGGATGGAGCGCATCTGGCTGTCCGTCGCGCCAGCCTTGTACTTGATGACCAACCGGTTGATGTAGCGCGGGGCGCTGGCGCTCGACGGGTTGGCGCGTAGCGGTGCGACGGCGCTGTACGGCGACGTCATGACGCCGTGGTTGCCGCAGCCGGTGGAGGCCATGGCGAGCGCAACGCACATCATGTTGAACAGCTTGCGAGCGGACATCATGCCTCCTTCCTGGTGGCCTTATCGCTTATCTCGACGCTGTCCTTGCGTTAAGCGTTTGTTAATAGATCGGGCAGAATTAACTTTGCGTTAAAAACGGTCAGAATCCAGGTTGTGCAGCTCATAACGGATATGTAGCGTTCTCGAACTGTCAGGACTAGTAGCCAAAAGAGGTTCCGGCAATGCGGATGAAGATCGCGGTAAAACTTGGCGGCGCCTTCACGGCCATCACGCTCACCATCGTGGCGTTGGTGACCGTGGTTGTGTCGTTCATGGTCGTCAACAAGCTCGAGCAGGAAGCCTACAAGCGCCTGCACAACGACCTTGACGTCACCATGCACACCTTCGCGTACTTCTCCCAGGATGCGGCCAAGACGGCCCGCATGCTGGCCGAAAACCCGTACCTGGTGGCGGACCTGTCCGACGGCCGGCCCAAGGCCGTGGCCGCGGTCTCCAGCCACCTGCATGGCCTGGCGAAGGAGAACATCGTCAGCGTCTACGACCGCAACGGCAAGGTGCTGTACGACGGCGGCGACGTCGCCAACCTGAACTCGCCCCGCCGGCACCCCGCCGCCCTGGGCCTGGCGTTGGCCGGCGAGGAGTCGAAGGGCTTCACCGTCCTGCCGAACGACCAGCTCGCCATCGAGGCCACCGTGCCCGTCTACAAGAACACCGAGATCGTGGGCGCCGTCCGCGTCGGCACCAAGCTCGACAACGACTTCGTCGACCAGCTGAAGAACATCACCGGCCTCGAAGTCGGCATCGCGCAGGGCCAGGACCTGGGCATCGGCGAGAAGGATAGCGTGAAGGCGCGCTGGCTGGCCCAGACGATCCTGAACGACAACCACGGCCGCCTGTCCGACGGCGTGCCCGTCGACTCCATCCGCGAGCTGCGCGACACGGGCGAGCCCCTGCGCCGCACCATCGAGATCAACCATATGACCTACATGGCCGCGCTGGCCCCGCTCTACAGCGGCGCCTACCACGAGTTCGTGGGCACGCTGTTCGTGGGCGAGTCGATCGCCCCGCTCCACAAGGCGGTGCAGGAAACCGTGCTCGCGATCGTCGCCGTGGCCCTCTTCCTGGGCATCCTGGGCGCGGTCGCCGTGAAGTTCCTGGCGCTGACCATCACCGATCCCATCCGCCAGCTGGCGAGCCAGACGGCCTGCATCGCCAAGGGGCAGTTGGACAAGCGCGTCGAGCTCAAGAGCGGTGACGAACTCGAGCAGCTGGCGAACTCCTTCAACAAGATGTGCGACGCGCTGATCGAGATGCAGTTCCGCGATCAGAACGCGAACCCGCTCACGAAGCTGCCCGGCAACCTCATGATCGAGAGCGAGACCAACCGCCGCCTGATGACGGGCGACGACGTGGCCGTGCTCTACATCGACCTGGACCACTTCAAGGCCTTCAACGACAAGTACGGCTTCGAGCAGGGCGATCGCGCCATCCAGCTGACGGCCGACATCCTCAAGAGCGTCTGCGGCGAGAACGCGCCGCACAACCCCAACTTCATCGGCCACATCGGCGGCGACGACTTCATCGTCATCACCAAGCCGCGTGACGCCGAAGAGACCTGCCTGATGCTCTGCAAGGAGTTCGACCGCCGGGTCAAGGAGCTCTACACCCAGGAAGACCGCGATCGCGGCTGGATCATCAGCGTCGACCGCCAGGGCAACCGCCAGACCTTCCCGCTCTGCTCGATCTCGATCGCGCTGGTGGACAACGAAGTCCGCGGCATCGCCGACTTCCTGGAGCTCTCCAGCATCGCTGCCGAGGTCAAGAAGTACGCCAAGAGCCTGCCCGGCAGCTCCTACGCCCGCGATCGCCGCGTCGACAAAGAGACGGCTTACCTGACCGACTGGTAGGGCGCGACGCCTGGCTCTCTTGCTTACTTCGGTGCCCCAACGATCCTGGCCACCTTATCCGAACGGATAACGAGGTGCCGGTGATAGGTTAAGGGCGCGAGGTAGGCAGGATGACCAAACGCCCTTTCAAGGACTGGACGGGGCTTGCGGCGGTCGCAGGCTGCGTAGGCTTCTCCGGGTGCATGGGTGGGCCACCGGCCGCCCAGCCCGACGTGCCCAAATCGTCGACGGCAGCGCCGGCGGACAAGGCCGGGAACCAGGCGCCCCGGCTGATCGACCTGGGCGCACCGAGGGCCGTGGCCACGCCCGGCATCGGTGCCGTGGCACTGCTGCCGGATCCGCCGCGCAGCGAAGGGTTGCATGACCTGGCGGTGATCGCCCCCAGGCCCGCGCTGGGGCCCTTCGAAGCCGTCGGCCCCTATGCCATCTTCAACCGAGCGCCCGACCTGGTGCCATTCGCGTCGAAGAGCCTCACGGGCACCGACTTCGACGTCTTCATCTACGACCAGACCGCCGGCACCGTGCTGGTGCCCCCGGGCATCAACACGACCGCCAACGAGGTGGACCCCCAGATCAGCACCAACGGCCGCTGGATGGTCTATTCCACGGACGCCGACGGCACCGGCCTGTCCATCCACATGCTGGACGTGGGCCTGGGTCAAATCGACACGCTTTCCACGCTCAATACGGGCGTGCCCACCTTCGGCCCGGCCGTAGACGACACGGGCCGCCTGGTGGCCTTCCGCGTGCGCGCCAACGAGCACGACCAGCTGCGGCTCTACAGCCTGATCAGCCAGCGCACCTTCGTGCCGCCGGCGCTGAACGTGTTTCAGGACGGCCAGCTGAGCGACTTCACGCTGGCGCCCACGGGCACGTTGGTCGCGTTGACCGTCACGCCCGACGCCAACACCACCATCCAGGACATCTT
>JAQBPE010000088.1 GCA_028287685.1 Cyanobacteria bacterium RYN_339
CCGACGGCGTGGCCACCGGCGTGGGCGCGGGCGGGACCAGATCGCCGGTCTGGGAGGCGCGCTGGGGGGCGCGGGCGATCGGGCCCGTGCCGGGCAGCTTCAGCGAGGCGGAACGCACCGGGCCACCCAGCGGGCCGCTGGGGCTCTTGGCCGGCGTCAGGGGCCCCGACGGGCTGCGGGCTTCGAGCTTGCCGGTCGCGCCCTCGCCCTTGCCCTCCAGGTTGGAGACGGCGCCGGACAACCAGCCGAACAAGCCCTTCTTGGCCTGGGGCTCGGGCGCGTCCGCGTTTGCAGCGGCAGGGGCGTCGTGGGGCGGGCGATCGGCGGGGGGCACTGGATGAAATCCTTGACGGACAAACGTGGGTTGGGGGTCCTTATGTCTTACCCGGCCCATCACGACGCAAAACCCTTGCGCGAGCGGGTTCTATTGACAGGCGGGGGGCGCGCTCCTACCCTGGATCGCATGGGGAATTTCGCTCGGGTCCTGACCGCCGGTGGCCTCGCGTTGATGCTGGCCGCCTGTCCGGCCGGCCGCACCCGCTTTCCGCACGCCGTGATGACGCCGGCCGCGCCGCTGGCGCTGCCCGCGGCGGCCCTGGTGGGCGAGGGCGGCAAGCCCTTCGCGTTGTCCAGCTTGCAAGGCCGCTGGGTCTGGCTGTACTTCGGCTTTACCAACTGCCCGGACGTCTGCCCGGTGGCGCTCGACTTCCTGGCCGACGAGTACAAGCGCCTGAAGGCGCCGAAGCAGGTGCAGGCGGTGTTCGTCTCCGTGGACCCCAAGCGCGACGACCCCGCGCGCCTGCAGGCCTTCGCGCGCTTCCACCACCCCGCCTTCATCGGCGTCACCGGGCCGGACCC
This sequence comes from Cyanobacteria bacterium RYN_339, assembly GCA_028287685.1. Classification (GTDB taxonomy): domain Bacteria; phylum Cyanobacteriota; class Sericytochromatia; order S15B-MN24; family JAQBPE01; genus JAQBPE01. The sequence goes on from JAQBPE010000088.1 coordinate 859, forward strand.
GGTGCTGGCCGGCCTGACCCACGCGCTGAACGCCTCGTACGTGCTCGAAAAGCCGGCTACGCCGGGCGGCGAGTACGGCGTCAGCCACACCAACCTGATCTTCCTGCTCGACCCGCAAGGCCGGCAGGTGGCCACCTACGTGCCGGGCGCCAACCCCGGCGACATGGCCGCCGACATGAACGCGCTAACCGCGCAAGGAGCCCCATGATCGCCACCCGCCTCGTTTTGGCCGCCGCCCTCGCCGTGGCCTTCGCCGCCCCTGCAGCCGCCAAGTGGCACCCCAAGCCCAAGCCGTCGCGCATGACGGAGGTGCCCGTCAGCGTGACGGACGCCTGGATCCGCGAGGCCCCGCCGGGCGCCAGCGCGTTGGCCGCCTACATGCTGGTGGTGAACCCGACCAAGAAGGGCCTGAGCCTCACGCGCGTGACCAGCCCCAGCTTCGGCGAGGTGCAGATGCACGTCTCCGAGGTCAAGGACGGCATGGCCCACATGAAGCAGGTGCCGGGCTTCACGCTGGGCCCGGGGGCCCGGCTGGTCTTCAAGCCGGGCGGCAACCACCTGATGCTGCTCAAGCCCAAGAAGGCGCTCAAGGCAGGTGACGTCGTGCCCATGGTGCTGGAGTTCGACGGGGCCGGCGTGCGCAGCCTGCAGGTAAAGGTGTTGAGTCAGGGCATCACGGGGGACACCCCGCATCACCCTTAGCGATAGTTCAAAAACTGCATGTCCATGTCGAGGTCCGCGCCGCGCAGCAGCTTCATGATCGCCTGCAGGTCGTCGCGGTTCTTGCCCACCACGCGCACCTGGTCGTCCTGGATCTGGGCCTGCACCTTGAGCTTGGAGTCCTTGATCAACGTGGTGATCTTCTTGGCGTTCTCCTTCGAGATGCCTTGCTTGAGCGTGACCACCTGCTTCACGTTGCCGCCGAGCGAGCTCTCGATCTTGCCGTAGTCCAGGCTCTTGAGCGAGATTTCTCGCTTCACGAGCTTGCCTTCCACGATTTCGAGGATGTTCTTGAGCTTCATCTCGTCGGGGGCCTTGAGCACGATGGTTTCCTTGTCGAGCGCGATCTCGCTGCCGGAGCCCTTGAGGTCGAAGCGGGTGTCGATCTCCTTCTGGGCCTGGTTGATCGCGTTGGTGGCTTCTTGCATGTCCACCTTGCTGACGACGTCGAACGACGATTCCTTGGACACGGTCGCATCTCCTTCGTGGGCGTATCGGGACGACATTCTAGCACCCTCGCCCGTTTCACGGGGTAGCCGGGGGGGCATGTAGTAAGCAGCCAACCAACTGCCGAGGAGGATCGTCCATGACCACCGTTGGGAACAACCCCGCCAACTCGACCATCTACACCCCGCCCGGTTCCGGCGGCGTGAAGCTCAACGTCGGCACGCCCAAAGAGGGCGCCGCGCTTGGCAAGGACATCAACAAGCTGGTGGGCACCGGCCTGCAGTCCGAGTTGGACCCCACCACGATCCAGTCCCGGATGGCCTTGCCCACGCTGAAGCGCGGCGCCTCTGGCCCCGAGGTGGAGGAGCTGCAGCGCCAGCTGCAGGGCGTGGCCCCCGACCTGGTGGCGGACGGCCACTTTGGCCCCGCCACGGAGGCGGCCGTGCATGCGTACCAGAAGCAACACTTCCTGACGGACGACGGCGTGGTGGGACCCGAGACCCACGCCGCCTTGACGCTGCGCGACGACGTGATGGCCATGGAGGGGCTCGTGGGCGAGATTCCCGTCGGTCTCGCCATGACCAGCGGCGGCCAGTACGGGCCCGAATTCCAGGTCCGGGTGGACAACTACCGGACGCTGTTGGCCGATGCGCGCGAGCAGTTGACCCATATTCGGCCGGGCGCCACGGCCGCACGGCAGGAATACGCCAAGCAGATCGCCTTCTGCGAGCAGGCCCTGGAAGTCCGCTTGCACCCCGACCGCTTCCCCGGGGAGATCCCGTTGGCCCTGGCGAACGGCGCCGAGAGCGCCGGCGTGGCGGTCGGTGGCGCGGCCACCGGCCCGGTCGCCGGCCCGGCGGTCGCCCCCCAGCCCCTCGCTCCCGAACGGCCCCAAGAAGACGGCGAAGAGGCCATTTTCTTTGACCTCGAAAAGCTCGTGGGCCTGGCCGCGGCCGGCCACCTGAACGAGAAATCCACCGAATTCCAGCTGAGTGTGATCCGCTGCCTGACCGCGAATGGCGACTCCAACACCCACGCCGCGGCTGCGGCCACGCTCGCCCGCAACTTGCTGGTGAAGCATCCCTCGGAAGCCATGGCGCGCCAGATCATGGACGCCACGCAGGAGGGTTGGGGCGGCAAGGTGGTGTACGACATGTGCAACCAGCTCTCCACCTCGGAGCTGAAGCGGATCGGCCCGGTGCCCCTGATGGCGCTGCGCACCCACCCCAAGATCGAGGGCAACTACTCGGACGGCATCTACGACCGGGACGTTATCAAACACCTCGAACCGCTCATCGAGCAGGCCAGCGTGCAGCGGCTGAGCTCTTAGCCTAGCGTCGTGGGGCGGTGCCGCCGGGAGCGGGGCCGCCCTTTTGCTTGGGCATCGGGAACAGGTCCTGCAGGTGCGGCACGCCCGCGAAGGTGAAGTGCAGGTTGCCCAGCGGCATCACGGCGCCGCGCAGCTTGCCTGCCCGGATGTCGGCCAAGGCGGCGCGGACCTTGGCCGGCTCGCCGACCCGGGCGAGCTGACGCACCCACTCCGCGTGACGCCGCAGCTCGTGGGCCTGCGACCACTGGGTCGTGGCGACGCGGGCCGGCCGGCGGACGGGCGGCCGCTCCACGAAGAGCCTGACCAAGGGCGGCACCCAGCCGCGCATGGTCTCGAGCACCTCGGCCTCGGCCTTGCGCCGCGCCAGGGCGAGCTGCACCACCACCGGCGCGCCGGGGGCCTGGTCGCCCACGTCCAAGGCGCAGGCAACCGGCGCGATGCGCGGATCCACGTAGCCCAGCACGCCGTCCATGAAGCGCACCGCCGCCTCCAGCGCCTCCAACGCGATCTGCTCCGGCGTCGGCGCAACGACCGTGGGCGGCACCGGACGCGGGGGCGGCGCGAAGAGCGAGCGCAGGCGATCCGTGAGCTGACCCGTCTGGCGCGGGGCCTGCGCGATCGGGCCGGTGGCGGTGGCGGGGCGGGCGCGGCGCGGCGTGGTCAGCCGCTGGGCCTGCAGCTCGACGCCGCGCATCGCGTTCAGCATGGCCTGGTAGTCGTAGCCGCGCACCAGCTCCAGCGCCCGCTCCGGCGCGGCGCCGACCGCCTCGCGCACCACGGCCTCGGCGCCCCGCGCGGTCTGCTCGAGGGTTTCCAGGCGCGCGCGCAGCAGCTCCAGCGCCTCGCCCGTGGGGGCGACGGCCAGCTGGGCCCGCAAGGCCGCGATGCGCGAGCGCACGAAGCCGGTAGCGCGCTCCACGCGTGCGACTTCGCCGGGGAGCGGGTCCTGCGGGTCGGGGGGGCGCCCCGCGCTCATCGCTCGCTCACGGGCGGGGTCTCCTGGGGACGGGGGCGGGGGCCGGGGAACGAAGCCGTTGCCCATTCTAGCACCCTCGCTCGTTTCATGGCCGCCCCGCCGGGTAGAATTGGCGGGTGCGCCCCGCGGGGCGCCGGGTTGGCAGGAGGACGTCCAGGATGGCCGGAGGGACCGTGCGCGCCGACGTGGTGGCGGAAGCCGCCAAGCTGTCGCGCGCCGCCGACTTCCTGCGCGGGCGCGTGGAGTCCACCCTCGAGCTGTTGGTGACGGCCCAGCGGGGGCCCGTGCTCGACGCGATCCTGGCGCGGCTGCAGACGCTGGAAGACGCGGCCGAACGGGCGGAGCAGCTCGGCCAGACGGCGCTGGCGCTGGAGCCGGCCCAGGCGCTCGCGGAATTGAAGGGATTTGCCTACATCCCTTTGGTGACGGAGCTGCGCCGGATCGAGGCGGAGATCACCAAGCTGCGCACGGGCCCGGCCGCCCCGCCGCCGCCCCGCCCGCGGCCGTCGGCCCTCCCCACCGGGCACCTGGTGGATCCGCGCGCCCGTGTGACGGGCTCGCTCACCGACAAGCTCAAGGGCTTCTTCGGCCCGCCCCAGCGCGCGGTGCCGGAGGCGATCGCCCCGCCAGGGCCGGAGCGCCTGGCGCTGGAAGCGTTGGACGCCGTCCTGCGCTTCGTGACGGACCTGCTGGGCTACGTGGGGCCACGCCTGGCGCCCGTCATCTGCGCCCTCGAGACCTGCGAGGGCGCGCCGCAGATGCCCGTGGTGGCGTTGATGGCCATGGGGCGTCGCGTGGCGGAGGAGCGGCTCGCGACGGAGGCCCGCGGCTGGGTGCCGCACCTGGTCAAGCTCTTCCATGGCGAGCCGACGAGCCTCCGCCGGGCGCGCGTCGCCACCACGCAGTGGGAACAACTGCGCGCGCTGCACGACAGCGCCGTCCACGCGCGCGTGGCGGCGTTCGAGCAGGAGGCCCGGCAGCGCCAGCTGCTCATCGGCGAAATCCCGGTCGCCAAGCTGCGCGGGGCGTCCCTGCCACTTGCCAACTTGCACCTGACCTTCGCCGGGACGCCCTACCTGCAGGACATCTTCCCGGCGCCGGCCCCCAAGAAGCGCTAGATTAGTTGAAGGTGACGGTGTTCGCCAGCTGGCGGTGACTGCCCTCCAGCGACTGCTTGATCGCGCTCATCATGAGGTCGTTGTCGACGTAGTGCTGGTCGATTTCGTCCGACATGTACTGCAGCGCGGGGCCGTCCAGCTTGGCGCGCAGGTCATCCGGCATCTTGGTCCAGAGGTTGCCGATCGCGCGCTCGCGGTAGCGCGGGCCGACGGCCTCGAGCACGCGCTGCACGTTCTCGGCCGAGGGGTCTTTCTGCAGCAGGCCGATGGCGAGCTGGTTCACGGTTTCCAGGTTGTCCTTGTGGCCGTCGGCGCGCTCGCCGGCCATGCGGCGGATCGCTTCGAGCTGCGCCCCGGGCGTCAGGGTCTGGAGGTAGGCGCCTTGATCGCGCAGGCTGTTGCCGTCCACGTTCTGCAAGGCGGCCACTTGCTGACCCTCCGAGGCATGCGGCTTCATGGTCTCGCGCAGCGCGGCCGTGGTGTGGGCCGCCTCCAGCGCGCGGTCCACGTCCTTGTCCTTGATGCCGTCCTTCAGGTTGCCCTCGTGGGGACCCTGCTGCAGCGCCTCGATCGTGGCGGTGCCCAGCTTGCCAGAGCCTTCGGGGCCCAGCTCGTCGAGCATGTCCTTGATGGCCAGGCCCTTCCAGCTGCCGGTCCAGTCGTGGCCGACCAGGTTCACCAGCTCCGTGGCCTGTTGGGGCGTCGGGTTGGCGGCGAGCAGCTTGGCCATCAGGTGCGAGGCGGCCTCGACGCGGCCCTTGGCGTTGGTGTCGGTCAGGCGCGTGATCGCGGCCTTCATGACCTCCGGCGGGGCCTTGTCCAGGTCGCCGGCCTTGGTGCGGCGCTCCAACTCGTCCTTGTCCATCTTGTTGACGGCGTCGATCTCCTGCGCCAGCTTGTGCGGGTCCACCGGCGCGGGCGCGGGCGGCGCGGGCGGGTGGTCGCAGTTCTCGACCAGGCCCGGGTGGGTCTGCTGGGCGGTCTGCTTGAGCTGCTCGATCCCCTTGGCGGCCTCGGCGCGGGCCGCGGGGTTCAGGTACTGCAAGTGTGCCTGCGCGTCGGCCACCAGCGACTGGAAGGCGGCGGCGGTTTGCTTGGCCTGGCCCGGCAGGGTGGGGGCGGCGATCAGGCCGCGCGCCGTCTGCAGATCCTGCTCGATCGTGAGCGACGACTGGGTCTCCGAGCCGGAGATGCCGTCCACCTTGAGGTGGTGGGCCTGCTGGTACTTCTCGAGCGCCGCCTTGGTCTTCGGACCGAACTTGCCGTCCGCCGTCAACTGCGGGTCCACGGCCTTGAGCTGCTGCTGCAGCTCCTTGACCTGGTCGCCCTTCGCGCCTTCCTTCACGAGCTGCACGCCCGGCGCCTGCTTGGGCGGCGCCTTGAGGTCGATGCCCTCGTGCACCCCGGAGGTGTGGGCCAGCGCCTGTTGGTCGGTGTGGACCTTGAGGTCGATCGCCGGGTGGTTCACCCGCGTCGAATCCGCGACCTCGTGGGTGACGGTCGGCCGGCTGATCGGGGTCGGGAACGGCGTGGGGTTGTTGTTGATGGTCGTCATGGTGCCTCCGTCGTGCGCGCTGGTGCCTTGTCCAGCATGCCCCGCTTGACGGCTTTCGAAACGCCTGAACGTCCCGCTATCGCAGCCCGGGCCAGCCGAGGCGCTCCAACATGCGGAACTCGCCGCTGACGATGCCGGGGGTGGCCAACGGCAGGTCCGGGTGGAGCTCCGCAAAGCGCTCCAGCAGCCTCGCGAGCGGGGCCTCGACCAGCGCCAGCTCGGCGGGCGGCATGACCGGGCCGAGGCGATCGGCCAGCGCCACCGCCGCGAGCAAGGCCCGCCAGGCCTCCTGGGGGTCGGGGGCCGCCAGCTTGGCGCCGTCGGCGCTGGGCTCGCCCAGGTGCAGGGCGGCGGCGGACAGGAAGCCGTGCAAGCTGGCGAGCACCTGGTCGCCGATGGACGGCAGGGACGGCGAGGGCGTGTCGGTCACGGGGGCTCCTTCCGGGCTGCTTACGGCCCATGCGCCTGGTATACCCGGCCGACCCATCGGGGTATGAAGGAGAAACGCGCGATCGTGCGCGGGAGGAGGACCCGGTGGCCAACGAGATCCCTCGCCTGCCGTCGCAGACCGCACGCCTCGGCGAGACGCCGCGCCCCGTCAACCCGCCGGCCCAGGGCACGGGCCCCTTGCCCGTCCCCAAGCGCGATCCGCAGGCGCCCGCGATCGGCGGGTTGCCGATCAACGCGGCGCTCGGTGCGCGCCAGGGTGGTCACGCCGACATCGAGGGGCTGCAGCTGCCCGCCATCTCCATGCACCACGTCGACACGCCCACCCAGCTCGACCAGCTGATCGCCGGCCAGCACCCGCCATCGCCGGAGCTGCTGCGCGCCAAGGCCGGCGTGGACTACCTGACCCGCCTGGACGCCGCCCTTGGGGGCCCGCCGGCCACCCGGGTGCAATCGATGGCGAGCCTGCTCGCCGACGGCGCCGGCTTCGCGGAGGCGATCCGCTCGCTGGGGCCGCTCAAGGGCAGCCCGCTGCTGGGCGCGCTGCGCGCGGCGACCCAGCGCCTGACCGCCGAGGCGACGCCCGCCGCGCTTGCCAACGAGCTGAATACCCACCCGGATACGCTGGGTGACCCGGGCGCGGCGGAGGCCGTGGCGCGCCTGCGCCCCCAGGCGCCGCCGGAGCTGGCCCAGGCCACGGACGCGGCCGCGCTGCAGCTGCTGGACCGGCCGGGCGGCGTCAGCTTGCAGGAGGTGCGCCAGCACCCGGAAATGGGTCGCCTGCTCGCGGGCTTGCAGCAGTCGCCCGACCCGGCCGTGCGCGCCAAGGTCGAGGCGACGGTGCGCCAGTGGGCGAATACCTCCATGGAACAGCACCTGACCGGCCGCGAGGGCGAGAGCGCGGTCAAGGCGGGCGTCAAGGAGTTCCAGGCGGAGATGGTGGAGCTGGGCAACAGCTGCGGGCTCGGCCCCACGGTCGCCCAGATCGGCCCGGAGGTGGTCAAGGGCCACCAGCAGCAAATCGAGAAGCAGGTCAAGGCCGGCATGTCTTGGTTCGAGCGCACGCTGCACAACATCGGCGACTTCCTGGGCGACGTGCTCTCCGGCCTGGGCAGCGCGCTGAACTGGGTCTGCGACAAGGCCGGCGCGGTGGTGGAGACCGTCGTCGACGTGGCGGGCAAGGTGATCACCGCGCCGTTGGACCTGGCCGCCGACGTGATGGACGGCCTGGGCATGGACGGCGCGGCCGACGGCCTGCGCAAGGTGGACGCCAAGGTGCGTGACGGCTTCGACTGGGCCGGCAACCAGCTCCACCAGGTGACCAAGGGCGCGGGCGCCGGGCTCTCCGGCACGCTGGACGGCCTCTCGATGGTGGTGCGCCACCCGGTCGACACGGTCGAGGCCCTGGCCTCGCTGGTCACCCACCCGGAGAAGCTGGTGGAGGTGGGCAAGGCCATGTGGAAGGAAATTTCCGAGCACGGGGTTGCCTATGGCCTGGGCTACGTCACCAGCATCGTGGTGCCGATGCTGATCTCGGGCGGCAGCACCAGCATCAGCAACGAGCTCTCCACGGCCATGAAGGCTTCGAAGTTCGTGCCGCTGAAGTGGGGCGGCGAGGTGCTGACCTTCGCGCGCGAGGTGCCCGCCAAGTTCCTCGAGCCGGTGGAGCGCACCCTGGTCAAGGTGCCGGGCGTGAAGCTCGCGATGGAGGGGATCGAGCAGATCTCCGAACGGGGCAGCAAGATGTTCGAGGGCGTCAACCGCGTGCGCACCCAGAGCGTCCAGACCTTGCGGCGCGCCTTCGGGCGCACGGAGAAGGTGGTCGCGCCCACGCTCGAGAAGACCACCCAGGAGGCGGTCACGATCGTGGAAGGCAAGCTCACGCGCGAGTTCACCAAGAAGGTCAAGCAAACGGCCCAGAAGAACGTGATCGACCACGCCAAGGAGCAGGTCATCGAGCAGCTCAAGCAACAAGTGCTGGACGATACGCAGCAAATGGCCGAGGACGAAGCCGGCAAGAACGTGCTGAAGCAAGCCGTGAACCAGTTCACGGGCAAGTTACCGACCTAGGTCTGGGCGTCGAGCTCCTGCCAGGCGGCGGCGGCGATCGCCGCGAGGTCCGCGCTCTCGGGCGGCACGGGCGCGTGCGGCCCCGGGTAGCGCGCCTCGTAGCGCCCGACCAGGCGTTCCAGCCGCGCGCGGTAGTCCGCGTGCAGCGCCCGCGCCATGGTGGGCTCGAACTGGTCCAGCAAGGCCGCGGCCGCGTACAGCGCGATCCAGGCCTCGCCGGAGTGCGGCGTTTCGAGCTTTCGGCCGTCCGGCAAGGGCTCGCCCAGGTTCAGCCCGGCCGTGGCCAAGAAGGCCTCCAGCGAGGTGGCGACGAGCGTGCCGACGGCGAAGGGGGCGATCTCCATGGGGTCTTAATACCCGCCCGCGGCGAAGTTCTGCAGCCAGGGTGCCAACGCGCCCAGGGCCGCCGGCAGGTGCCGCTCGCTGGCGCCGGCGTCGGCGCCGGGCCCGCCCAGGCCGAACACCTCCGGGCGGCCGGGCACGGCCAAACAGGCCAGCCAGCGCGGCGTGCCCGCGTCGTCCGCCAGGCTGCCGTAGACGCCCGCGGGCGTGGCGCGCTCGGTCAGGCCGTCCGGCAGGGCCGGGGCGCGGTTGAAGCACGCCACCACCGTCTCGCCCGCATACCAGGCCGCCGCGTCGGCGCCCGCCAGGCGGGCCAGAGCGGCCGCTAGCTTGGCGGGGCGTTCGGCGGGTGGGGTCGCGGCCAGCTCGCCGGCCGCGCTGGCCACGCCCAGCGCCCAGCGGCGGGCTTCCTGCGCTTCCGCCGCCGCACGCAACCCCAGCGTGCGCTCCGCGGCATAGGTCGCGAGCATCTGGAGCTGGGCCAGGTCGGCCGGGCCGAGCAGCGGGTCGATCGCCGTGCGGTCCGCGTAGGCCACGCCCAGGATCGTGGTGGCGGTTGCCACGGGCAGGGCCACCACGCTGCGCAGCCCCAGGGCCACCACGCTGGCGGCGGCCCGGAAGCGCTCCGCGCCGGCCGCGTCGATCACGTAGACCGGCTCGCCGGTGATCAGCGCCTCGTCCGCGATCGTGGTCGAGAAGCCCTCCGCGAGCTCCGTGGCGAAGTCCAGCCGGCGCGTGGCGATGCGCGCGAGCCGGCCGCCGTCGTAGCCCAACAGGTAGCCGCGGGTCATGGCCGTGAGATCCAGGATGGCCGCGAGCAGCGTCTCTTGCACGCCGTCCTCGTCCGTCGCCAGCCCGAGAGCGGCCAGCCACGGCGCCACCGCCTGGGGCTCCACCGCGCCCTGG
>JAQBPE010000132.1 GCA_028287685.1 Cyanobacteria bacterium RYN_339
CGCCCCAACACGCGCACCACCTCGGGGTGGACGCCCTGGACCTGGGCCTCGATGCAGGCGTTCTCGCCGTCTTCCTTGATCTTGGCGTCCACTTCCTGGCGCGCCTTCTCCACCACCTCGTCGATGCGGGTGGGGTGGATGCGGCCATCGGCGATCAGGCGCTCCAGCGTGATGCGGGCCACCTCGCGACGGACCGGGTCGAAGCTGCTCAGGATCACGGCCTCGGGGGTGTCGTCGATGATCAGGTCGATGCCGGTGGCGGCTTCCAGGGCGCGGATGTTGCGGCCCTCGCGGCCGATGATGCGGCCCTTCATCTCGTCCGACGGCAGCGAGACCACGGTGACGGTGGCGTCTACGGTGTGGTCCACGGCGCAGCGTTGGATCGACGTGGTGATGATCTCGCGGGCCTTCTTGTCGGCCTGCTCCTTGGCCGTCGCTTCCGCATCGCGGATCATGACGCCGGCCTCATGGCGCAGCTCGTCTTCCAGGTTCTTGAGGAACTGTTGGCGGGCGGTCTCCGCGGAGAGGCCGGAGATGCGCTCCAGCTCCTTCATGACGCGGGCGCGCTGTTCGTCGATTTCGCGCTCCTTGCCCTCGACCGTGTGCTCGCGCTGCTGCAGCGAGCGGGCCTGGCCCTCGATGTGCTCCTGCTTCTTCTCCAGCGACTCTTCCTTCTGGATGACCCGCTTCTCCTGGCGCTTGAGCTCGGCGCGGTGCTCGCGCAGCTCCGCGTCCTTCTTCTCGGCCACGGTCTCGACCTCGGCCAGGGCCTTCTGCTTGGCCTTCTCGGCTTCAAGCAGGGCCTCGGAGCGCAGGCGATCCGCCTCGCCCTCCGTCTCCATCTTGAGCTTCTCGGCCTCGAGCAGCGTGCGCGAGGCCGAGGTCCAGCGCTGGATGCCGATGAAGAACATCAAGAAGGCCAGGACCAGGAAGCCAAGGCCGGCGACGTAGATGATGACGCTATTGGAGAGGTGCATGGGATCTCGGTATCTAGAAAGCCCAACTGGGCGGAGCGGTGCGAAGCCCTCCGCTGGCCTGAAGGGCCGCGGAGCATGTCATGTAACTTATGTTCAAACGGCGGGGGGGCCGGAACGAAGAATCCTATTGGGGGTTATCCCCTGGACGCCCGCCGGCTAAACCACGTCGGGGCCAACCTCTTGCGGGGCGGTGGCGGCCCGGACGGCGGCCTCGAGGGTGGCCGTCAATTGCGGGTGCGAGCGCAGGTATTCCTTGGATTGATCCCGCCCCTGGCCAATTTTCTCGCCCTTGTAGCTGAACCAGGAGCCGGCCTTCGCCACGATGTCGTGCTCGACGGCCATGTCGAGGATGCCGCCTTCGCGGCTGATGCCCTCGCCGAACATGAGGTCGAACTCCGCCACGCGGAAGGGAGGCGCCACCTTGTTCTTGACCACCTTGACCTTGACGCGGGTGCCCACCTCGACGCCGTCCCGCTTGAGCGTCTCGATGCGGCGGACTTCCAGGCGCACGCTGGCGTAGAAGCGCAGCGCGCGGCCGCCGGTGGTGGTCTCCGGGTTGCCGAACATCACGCCGATCTTCTCGCGGATCTGGTTGATGAAGATGACGGTGGTGTTCGACCGGCCGATGGCGGCCGTCAGCTTGCGCAGCGCCTGGCTCATCAGGCGCGCGTGCAGGCCGGGCAGGCTGTCGCCCATCTCGCCTTCAAGCTCCGCCTTGGGCACGAGCGCCGCCACGGAGTCGATCACGATCACGTCGACGGCGCTGGAACGCACGAGCGCCTCCGTGATTTCGAGCGCCTGTTCGCCGCTGTCGGGCTGCGAGACCAGCAAGTTGTCGATGTCGACGCCCAGCTTGCGGGCGTAGGCGGGATCCAACGCGTGCTCCGCGTCCACCACCGCCGCCACGCCGCCGGCCTTCTGGGCCTCGGCGGCCACATGCAGGGCCAGCGTGGTCTTGCCGCCCGATTCTGGGCCGAAAATCTCGATCACGCGGCCGCGCGGCAGGCCGCCCACCCCGAGCGCCACGTCGAGCGCCAGCGAGCCCGTCGAGACCACGTCGATGCGCATGCCGGCGTTGTCGCCCAGCTTCATCACGGTGCCCTTGCCGAACTGCTTTTCGATGCCCGCCAGGGCCATCTCCAGGGCTTTGCGTTTTTCGTTGCTGACCAAGGTAGGAACCCCTTCTTCCGGCGGGTGAAAGCGGCCACATCATAACATGGTTGGGTATATGGCCCTCATGGATACCTGGGAACGCCGCGACACGGGCTACATGCTGGTGCTGGTCGGCATCTTCGTCATTGCATGCCTGTATGATATCCGGCTCATCGAGGTGCCGGTCTTCGACGAAGCCTACACGCTGCCGGCCGTCCGCTCGCTGCTCGCGGGCCTGCCATCCTTGGAGGTCAGCCACCCCCCCATCTCCAAGCTCGGCATGGCGCTGGGGACCTGGCTGACGGGCGGCAGCAAGGACTGGGCGGGCATCGCCTGCGGGTCCCGGCTGGCCAGCATCGTGGTGGGGGCCGTGGGTCTCGCCGCGATGTACGGCATCGGCTTCCTGACGCAAGGCCGCAAGGTGGCCGTGCTGGCCACCATCTTGCTGGGCGCCGACGGCATGTACTTCGTGATGAGCCGCACGGCCATGACCAACATCTACGGGGTGACCTTCGCCCTGCTGGGCGCGCTGGGCTTGGTGCTCGCCGTGCGCCGCAACCAACCGGCCTGGGTAGGGGTCGCGGGCATCGCGTTCGGGCTGGCCGTGGCCTCACGCTGGTCGGCGGCCGTGGCCTGCATCGTGCTGGGCGGCGCGCTCCTGATCCACAAGCCGCGCTGGTTCCCCGCCCTCGTGCTCGCGGCGCTGGGAACCTACTACCTCGCCTTCTTCCCCGCCAACCCGTTTCAGTTCGTCGAGGCCCAACGTTTCATGGCGGTGGTCCACACCATGCCGTTGGAGCCGAACCCCTTCAACACGCCCTGGTGGACCTTGCCGCTGCTGTTGCGGCCCAGTTGGTTCTACTTCGGCGAGCTGCCGGCATCACACCAAGTTTACGGCATCTTCGCCGTGGGCAACGTCTGGATCTGGTGGCTCTCCGTGCCGGCGCTGGTGTGGGCCGTCTGGCAGAAGAACATGCCCCTCCGCATCGCGGGCGTTTGGGGTCTGGCCGCCTGGCTCATCTGGGCCCCGGGGGCGTCGAACTACCTGCTGACGCATTACTTCTTCGAAGCCGTGCCAGCGGCCTGTCTGGCCATCGCCGCCGTGGTCGCACGCGCCGGCGGGCCGATCATGATCGCCTACATGACGCTGGTGCTCGTCTGGATGGTCCAGTTCTACCCGATGCTGGTGGGCCGGCCGATGAGCCTGCCAGCCTACGAGTCTCGCTTGCTGCTGGGCGTGGCCCGCTGGGACTTCGCCCACCGGATCAACGACTTCCACAAGGAGCTGGGGCTCGACACCCCGCAGAAGATCAAGGATTACGAGGCCAAGAATGCCCCGTCGTTCATCGAATACATCCGGCGGGTCGACGAGGCGCAGCGCCGCCGTTAGCGGTCGATGCCGGTCCGGCGGGTGACCTGCGAGGGGTCGTCCGCGATGGAGATCAGCCACAGCGCGCCAGGCTTGTTCTCCTCCCAGATCTGCTGGGCACGGGCGTACGGGGGATCGAAGCCGTCGTTCTGGCCGCCCATCTCCGTGGTGAAGTAAGGCACATGCAGCTGGCCGTAGACGAAGTCGCGGATGGTGCCGGAGGTGGCGTACAGCTCGCTGGCCTGCTCGGGCTTGTAGTGGTTGAAGCCGGCCAGCTTCTTGCCGATGGCGCTCAGCATGGGCGCGTCCGGCGGCGGGTTGTCCGTCCAGCCCCAGGGCCACATGACCAGGTTGGAGAACGAGTGGTAGTCCATGCCGATCTTCAAGTTCGGGATCGACGACAGGTAGTCGCGCACGGCCTGGGTCTCGGGCTCCGAGGCGGCGGAGGGGCCGCGGTAGATGTCGGAGCTGGCGGAGTTGCTGGTGCCGACCAGGCCCCACTGGAACGGGAAGTTGCGGTTCAGGTCCACGCCGGTGCCGCCGGCGAACTTATGCGTGTTCTTGCGCCAGTCCCCGCCCTTCTCGGCCTGGTGGTGGCCATCCGGGTTCATCATCGGGGCCACATAGACCACGCGGGTGTCGAGCATCTTCTTGATGGCGGGGTCCTTGTCGTAGCCCTCGACCAGGGTCTGGATCAGGTTCATGGCGACTTCGACCGTCACCAGCTCACGGGCGTGCAGGTTGGCGGTGAAGGAGACGGCGGGACGCTTGCTGGCGTCGCCGGGGCCCGTGATGCGGGTGGTCCAGATCTCGCGCTCGTTCTCCCAGGCCTTGCCGGCGCTCTTCACGGACATGCGGTCGGGGTGCTGGTCGGCCCAAGCGTGCAGCTGGGTCGTGACTTGCTCGTAGGTGCGGTAGCCCTTGTCGAAGGTGTTGCGGATGCCCATGCGGCTGTCGGGGGCCACCAGCTCGGGGTGCAGGCCGGCGCGCTGGAGGGCGGCGAGACCACCTTGGTCGACCTGGCCGAACGCCAGGCCCTTGTCGGCGTCGACGCCGAACAGGTCGAGGCCGGCTTCGACGGCGCGGCCCAGCTCGACGGAGCCGTGGTAGGCCAGGCGCACCTGGGTCTGGCCGGGCGCCGTGACGGTGGGCAGCGTGCGGCCCACGGTCTGCTGGCGGCCACAACCGGTGAGCGCCAGGGAAGTTGCGAGGGCCAGGACCACGATCGAGCGCATGAGGGCTCCTTTCATCCTGGTCTGTTATCGGGACGACAACGCAGGAGGAAGCCCAAGAATAGGCTATGTTTTGGCTAAGATTCGTTTAACACGCAGCCTAGCGGCGGCGGGCCAGCACCACGCGCTCGATCTTGCCCAGGTCCTCGCGGACCTCGATCTCGTGCCACTCCGGCAGGGCCTCCAGCAACGCCACCACGTCGCGCGCCTGGCCCATGCCCACCTCCACGGCCAGCATGCCGCCGGATTCCACGAGGGCCGCGCCGTCCACCGCGAAGGTGCGGTACCAGCGTAACGGGTCGGTACCCGGTGTCAGCGCGCCGCGCGGCTCCCAATCGCGCACCTCCGGCTCCAGGCCGGCGATGTCTTCCTGGGCCACGTAAGGCGGGTTCGAAACGAGGTAGTGCACCTTGCCCGTGAGCGGCGCCAGCCCGTCGCCCAGGCGGAAGTCGATTTGATCCGACACGCCATGGTGTTCCGCGTTCAGACGGGCCACCACCAGCGCCTCGGGCGAGATGTCGGTGGCGATGACCTCGAGGTAGGGCAGGCTCTTGGCGAGCACGATGGCGATCGCCCCGCTCCCGGTGCCGATGTCCGCCACAACGAGCGGCGAAGAGCCGCGCTCTTCCTCGATGTCGAGGATGGCCTCCACCAGGATCTCCGTGTCCGCCCGTGGGATCAAGACGTCCGGGTTGACCGTCAGCGGCAGGCCCATGAACTCCGTCTCGCCCAGGATGTACTGCAGCGGCTCGCGGCGCAGACGGCGTTGCAGCAGCGCCTGGAACTGGTCCCAGTGTGCGTCGCCCACCGTCTCGGCCGTGCGGTTGATCAACCGCAGGCGGTCCAAGCCCGTGGCCAGGCCCAGCAGCAGCGATGCCTCCAGGGAGCCGGTGTCGATGCCGGCATCCAGCAGCTGGCGCGAGGACAGGTACAGGGCATCACCGATCGTGGGCACGGATTTCCTCCAGGGATTTGGCGTGGCGCTGGCATCTTACCCAGGGGAGACCTGGGTCTATGGTAGCCATCCGCATCGCCACCGGCCCTAGGCGGTCTGAGCGGTCATTGCCTCGAGCTTGGCGCGCTGGTCGAAGCCGATCAGCTCGCCGATCAGCTCGTCCATGTCGCCGTTCAGGATGCGGTCCAGCTTGTAGAGCGTCACGCCGATGCGATGCTCCGTGATGCGGTTGTCCGGGAAGTTGTAGGTGCGGATGCGCTCGGAACGGTCGCCCGTGCCCACCTGGCTGCGGCGCAGATCGGCGCGGTCGGCGGCGACGGCTTCTTGCTGGGCCACCAGCAGCTTGGCGCGCAGGTAGGCCATCGCCTTCATCTTGTTCTGGAGCTGCGAGCGCTCTTCCTGGCAGGCCACCACGACGCCCGTGGGCATGTGCGTGATGCGGACGGCCGTTTCAACCTTGTTGACGTTCTGGCCGCCGGCGCCGCCGGACCGGAAGGTGTCGATGTGCAGGTCCTTGGCGTGGATCTCGATGTCCACCTCCTCGGCCTCCGGCATGATCGCCACCGTGGCGGTGGAGGTGTGGATGCGGCCCTGGGCCTCCGTGGCCGGCACGCGCTGGACGCGGTGGACGCCAGACTCGTACTTCATCTGGCGGTAGACGCCCTGGCCCTTCACGGAGAGCACGGCTTCTTTGACGCCGCCGAGCTCCGTCTCGTTGAGGTTCATCAGCTCCGTGCGCCAGCCGCGCAGGGCGGCGTAGCGGGTGTACATGCGCAACAGGTCGCCCGCGAAGAGGTTCGACTCGTCGCCGCCGGCGCCGCCGCGGATTTCAATCAGGATGTCCTTGTCGTCGTTGGGGTCCTGGGGCAGCAACAGGATCTGCAAGCGGGCTTCGAGGTCGACGTCGCGCTTCTTGAGCTCGTCGACTTCGGCCGACACCATCTCGCGCATCTCGACGTCCGTCTCGGCGTTGAGCATTTCCTTGGCTTCTTCGAGCTGCTTCTTGACGCTGGTCCACTCGTGGTAGGTCTCCACGGTTTCTTCCAGCGCCGAGCGCGCCTTGGCGTACTTCGTCAGGCGCTCGTTGTCGCCCAGCACCACCGGATCGCCGAGCAACATGGCCAGCTCGTCGTACTTGCGCTCGATATCTCTCAGCTTGTCTTCCATAACCCCATTATACCACGGGGTGCGGGGGTATAAGAGGGCAGCAAGGGGGAGTTCACGTGCGTTGTACGCTGGTCGGTATTCTAGTTATCGCCTCGTTGGCGGGGTGCAAGACCCCCGTTGCGGTGGGGGGCGCCACGAGCACCCCGGTGCCGGACGCCGCGGCGAATTTCCAGCAGGGGCAATGGATGACCACGCAGCTGCAAGTGCAGAAGTACCGCAACGCGCTCTTCCGCGACAAGACCACCGGCAAGCAGCTGGAGCCTGCCCTCGTGGAGACCAAGCCAGCCACCGACGTGGAGCTGGAGGCCGGCGACTTCGACGAGATCTTCTACGCCAAGGGCCGGCTGCGCTATGCGTTCTACGGCCGCACCTCCGAAGAACAGCCCTTCGTGGTGGAGCGTGTGGTCACGGAGGCGGACTTCAACGCCTTGGAAGGCGCGCTGTACGAGAACAAGTTCTTCTCGTTGCCCATCCAAAACTGGGACGCCAAGACCCGGCTGCCGCTCTACAACGTGCTCTACATCCAAGGCGACAAGGGCTACAAGAGCAGCTTCACGCCGTCGTTGAACAAGATCCCGAAGTTCGGCGCGTTGATCGACGGCTATATCGGCGAAATGGGCGGCGACGCCCACCCGGGCAAGGGCGTCACCCAGACCACCTACGCCGCGAGCGGCGTCAACGGCCAGCTGAGCGTCACGCTCTCGCAGGACGTGGTGGACAAGGACGGCGACCTGGTGGAATCCCCCATCGCCCTCAAGGCCGTGACCTACGACGCCGGCGCCGGCCCCCAGCCCGCGCAACTGCCCACCAGCGGCAAGGGCAACGTATTCAACATCCCCCAACCCACGGGGACCGGGACGTTCGGGATCGTGACGTTGACCGTCACGCCCCAGGGCACGATGGCGCCGTGGTCCACCGCGATCCCGGTGCGCTTGAAGCACTGATCTCACCCCAAGGAGGGCTTCACGATGGCGACCCGTTCGACGTTGAACATCGCAGGTGAACCAGTCGGAGTTTACGACTACGAGCTGTGCGAGCTCGATTTCTACCTCTTCGCGGAGGGCGATCGGCTGCTGGACGAAGCGGCCGAAGGCGGCGAGGACTGGGACGACGACGACGGCGAAGCCGGCTGCGAGCTGGGCTTCGGCACCACCGTGGTGGCGGCGCGCGGGAACCTGGACCGCCGCGGCGCCACCCACGAACGGCTGGGCCAGCTGGAAAGCCTGCTGTCGCGCCCCGGCACCCTGGACGCGTACTTCTGGACGGCGGACCTGGCCCGCTACGCCCCGTGGACGGGGCCGAGCGAGTGGTTCGCCTGCCGCAAGCCGCGGTGCAGCCGCGGCAGCTTCCCGGGCGAGTACCTCGACCTGGATCGGTTTAGCCAGGACGTGGCCGCCGCCACGCAGCTCGACGCCGCCGACGTGCAGCGCGGCTGCCGCCTGTTCTACTACCGCTTCCTGCTGGAGCGCGCCGACCGGCGCGAGGACGTGCGGCTGGATACGCTGGAGGTCTTGGCCGCCAGCAGCGAAACGCGCTCCGAGTTCGCGGCGCCGCCGTTGGAAGACGAGCTGGGCGCCTTCGTGCGCGCCGTCCACCAGTGGGTGGACGGCCGGCCCCAGACCCAGCTCGTGGAACGCCGGGTGCCGTCCGCGCCCCTGGTGGAGCGCCTGTTGGCCAAGCTCGGCGACGGCGCGCCCAAGGAGCTGGTGAAGGTGATCCAGGCGGACCCGGACCCCGAAATCAGGAAATTGACGACGCGTTGAGCGCGGAAGCCGCCGGAATCAGCTTCTTTTCCAGGTAAACCAGCGCGCGCTCCTGGCGGAAGCCGCGCTTGGTGAAGAAGGGCATCGGGCCCTTGTCAGCCTCGCCCATCAGCGTGGCGACCCAGACGCGCTCGAGCTCCAGCTGCTCGAAGGCGAAGGTCAGCACATGTTCCAGGAAGGCGCTTCCCACGCCGCGGCCGCGGAAGGCGGGCAGGACGCCGAAGTGGGACAGCTCCGCGGCGTCGTGGCGGACTTGCAGCTCCGCGAAGCCCAGGTAGGTGTCGCCGGCACGGGCGGAGAGCAGGTGCACCCCCGGCTGTTGGAGGTGCTCGAAGACCTTGGGCCGGCTCCAGGCCAGCCGCTCCGACCAGCCGAGCTCCTGGTAGAGGCGCAGGTAGTCACTCGACAGCATCTCCGGGCTGAGGCCGAAGCGCACGCCCTCGAACGGCGTGGGCGCGGGGCGGCGGATCCCGCGGCGGGCGGCCAGCAGGTACTGCCGGCTCTCCAGCAGCTGGAAGCCCTGGTTGAGGAAGAAGCTCAGGCCGCGTTCCTCGCCCAGGTCGACCTTCACGCGCACATGGGTCAGGCCGCCGTCGCGCGCCCAATCCAGGCCGTGGCCCATTAAGGCGCGTACGTACAAATCCGCCAGCTGCTCGTCGGACACCAGCGGGCCAACCATCAGGGGGTCCGTGCCGCGCCGGTCGAAGGCGATCAGGCCGACCACGCGCTCGGGCTGGGGGGCCGCTACGAAGACGTCCAGGCCCGAACCGGGCTCCAGGAGCTTGTCTAATGTGAACGGGTACGGCAAGCGCAGCCAGGGCGCCCGCGCGTCTTCGGAGAATCGCGCGGTCAGCGCAGGCGCGTCCTGTTCCTCGAAGGGGCGGATCGACAACGGCATGACGTTTTAAAGCTCTCTTACCCTTCATCGTATCACAACCATGGGCGTGCCGCCCGCGCGGGATGTCCTTCGCAGGGGATCGACGGTTGCCAGGTTGCGGTACACTGGGGGCGATCCCTGCCCGCGAGGAAGTTGCATGGCCGCCCTCTATCCCGCCCCCTCGTCCGTCCTGGTGCCCACGCTGCTCGTGGCGCTGGCGCTGGCCGCCCGTGGCGCCTGGCTGCGGCGTGGCGGCGAGCGGCCCGGCTTGCGGGTGGCGCTGACGGCCATCCTCGTGCCGCTGGTGCTGGCGCTGGGCAGCCTGGCCTTCTTCGACGTGCCGGCCCGCCGCGGTCCGATCTGGCTGGGCTTGGCGCTGGGGGCGCTGATGGGCGTGCTCTGGGAGTGGGCCTTCCCCCCCAGCGAGCGCGACGCCGCGGACGTGGGCCCGTTGGCCGGCGGCCTGGCCGCGTTGGCCATGCTGGGCCTGGTGTTGGAGCCGGGCGTGCCGTTCGCCAACGCCGCCTTGGGGCTGATGGCCGCCTGGGGCGCCACCCAAATCGCGGCCGTGGCCATGCCTAGCACGGGCACCGTCGTGGCCTTCCAAGGCCGGGGCCTGGCGCTCGCCGGCACGGCCCTGGCCGCCGGCACGGCCGCCTGGGCCACCCGCCTGTCCACCCACCATGACATCCCGGGCACCATGGGCCCCATCGCCCTGGTGACGGCGCTGACGGCGATCGTTGGGTTGGCCCTGTCCGAGCTGCTGGGCCCGGCCCGCGCCCGTTTCGGCGCCTTGGTCGCGGGCCTGGTCTTCGTGTTGGGCGGGGTCGGGCTGGATTCCGCGCTGTACCTCCAGCAAGGCGGCGTGTTGCTGGCGCTGGTCGCCGGCGGCGTCGCGGCCGTGGTCGCGGGGCTTTGGCTGCGGGATGACGACGCACCGGCGCCGGCCGCCGCGCTCGGGTACCTGGTCCTGGTAGGCGGCGTCCTGGTGTTGGAGAACCGCCTCTCGGGCATCTTGGCCATCGGGCTGGGTGGGCTGGGCCTGTTGGTCGGCGCGCAGGGGCTGCGCGCGCCCCGGGTGCTGGCGGCGATCGCCGTTGCCATCTTCGCCGCCCGCGTGTGGCTGCAGCTCTTCCTCGACCGCACGGACCTTACGGGTTACGGCGTGGATCTCACCCACCCCTACGCCTTCGCGGCGCTGATCATCGGCGGGCTGTTGCCCGGCGCGGCGCTCGCGCTGGGGCAGATTTGCCGGCCCCACGCCTCGCTGGCCGTGGCCGGGACCGTGGCGCTGGCGGTGTTGCCGGCCTGGCTGGGCTACATGATCCACGTCGAGGCGCTGGGGAGCCTGCTGGCCGGCCTGGTGCTGGCCGCCTTCGCGCTGGGCGCACGCGGCAAGGAGGCCGGCGCCGAGGCCCTCGCGCTGGTGCCCGCGTTGCTGCTTGGCGAGCTGGCCGTCACGATGCTGGCGGTGCCCTGGCTGGTGGACCACATGAACGCGACACGCGACGCACGCGTCAGCTGGCTCTTGGGTAGCGCGGTGGTGATGGCGGTGGGCGTGGGCTATGCCTGGGTCGTGCGCCGGGCCCGCCCGGCCGAGCCGGCGTGATCCGCGCGCTGCTGCTGGCGGCGGCTGGCCTGGTATTGGCCGCGTCGGTGGCGCGTGACCCGTTCCAGCTGGCCTGCGAGCGGCTGGCGGGCACCCGCGCGATCGCCATCGTCGCCCTCGACCCTGCCACCGGGCGGCTGCGCGCGCTGGTCCACCCCCAGCTCGCCCAGGAGGCCTACCCGCCGGGGTCGGTGTTCAAGCTGGTGACGGCGCTGGCTGCCGTCGAAGAGGGCCTGGCGCCCGCGGGACGGGACTTCCTGTGCACCGGCGCCTACAAGGTGCCCGGCGCCAAGGGGCCGCCGCTGCCCTGCTACAAGGCCGATGGGCACGGGCACGTGGCCCTGGAGGAGGCGCTGGGGCTTAGCTGCAACGCAACGTTCTACGCGCTGGGCTCCCGGCTGGGTGCGCCCAGGCTGCGTGCGACAGCGGAGCGTTGTGGGCTGGTGCCGGCACCGGGGGCGTGGCTGAAAGCGCCGCGGGACGCGAGGGCGCTGGCGCAGCTGGGGATCGGCGAGGGGCCCGCCATCGGCCTGACGGCGGAGCGCTTGGCGGGATTTGTCGCGGCGATCGCCGTCAACGGGCCGGTCGTCACGCCGGCCTGGGAACCCGGGCCGCTCACCGGGCCGCCCTTGGCCAAGCCCGAGGTGCTCGCCCGCCTGCGGGCCGGGATGCGCGCGGCGGTGGTGCGGGGCACGGCCAAGCCGGCCGCAGTGCCGGGGCTCGCGGTGGCGGGCAAGACCGGCACGTCCACCTACCTGGACGGCAGCAACCGGACGCACGGCTGGTTCGTGGGCTATGCCCCGGCCGAGCGCCCGCGGCTGGTGGTGGCGGTGTTCGCGAAGGAGGGAACGGGCTTTGGCACGGCAAGCGCGCTGGCTGGTCAAGTCTTCCGCGCTTGGCCTCGTTAGCCTGGCGCTGCAAGGGGCGGGCTCCGTCACCGTGGGCTTGCTGCGGTACCAGGCGCCCGGCACGATCACCGTGTCCGCCCCTGCGTACCAGGCCCGGAGCGCGGGCCGCACGGTGCAGCTCGCGGGCGCCACGGAGGTGGTGGCCCGGGGCCGGGTGGTCGAGTTGCGCAGCCACGGCAAGGTCGTGCTGTCGGGGCCCCGCCTGCAACTCGTGGGTCCGGCGCCGTTCCTGTTGACGCCCCCGGGCCGCCGATATGCCGGCACCCTTGCCATCACCGCCAAGGGCGCCCTGCTGCCAAACCTATCCCTGCCGCTCGAGGCCTACGTGGCCGCCACCACCGGCGACGAGATGCCGGCGGACTGGCCGGCGGCCGCGCTGACGGCCCAGGCCCTGGCCTCGCGCAGCTATGCGGAGGCCCTGCCTGGGCGCCACGCGGCGGACGGCTACGACTTCTGCGACCTCACGCATTGCCAGCTCTTCCGCGGCCTCGCCGCCCAGGACGCCCGCGTCACGGCGGCCGCGGCGGTGACGCGTGGCAAGGTGCTGGGCTGGCATGGGACGGCGATCGCCGCGCTTTGGCACAGCACGTGCGGCGGCCGGCTGGCCGCCAACGACGAGGTCTTCGGCGGCGAGCGGCTGCCCTACCTCCCCGGCCACCCGGACCGCGACGCCGCGGGCCGCCCCTGGTGCGCGGACTCGCCCCATGCCCACCCCTGGCGGGTGGCGTACGGCGGGGAAGCCGTGACGAAGGCGCTGCGGACGGCCAAGGTCCTGGGCGCGGCCGAGGTCTTGCGTGGGATCCAGGTCACGGATACAGGCGACGTGGCGTTGGCCGTGCGCGTGTCGGGCGCCCGCACCCATGCCCTGACGGGCTACGCGCTGTGGATGGCCCTGGGGCCGAGCTTCGGCTGGGGCGAGATCAAGAGCCCGCGGTTCACCGTCGCGCGGGAAGGCGCCCGCTACACGTTCCAGGGCGAAGGGTTGGGCCACCTGGTCGGGATGTGCCAGTGGGGCGCACGTGGCCGCGCCCTGGCAGGCCAGGGCTGGGAAGCGATCGCCCGCGCCTACTTCCCGGGCGCCACCATCATTGCGGGAACGCGAACGCCGCGTCGGCCAGCGGATCGCCCTCGGCCGGGTCCGTGACGTAGGGCTTGACCACGTCGTCGTCGGCCGGCACCAGCGCCTTGTAGGCGGCCGGCGCCTTGGGCCCGTCAAGGGCCAGGCCCTTGGGGTCCAGGTAAACGTCGTGGGCCTTGGGCTTGGCCGGGTCGGGCAGCGTACCGTCGTTGGGGAACCAGACCAGCTTGTCGCCCAGCGCCGCCTTGGCCGAGGCCGGAATGATGCCCAAGATCGCCGCGCCGCCGCCATCGGCCGTGAAGTTCGCGCTGGCTTCGATCAACTGGGTGTCCTTCGCCGGGTTGTTGATGTAGGCGGACACCCGCATCTTGAACGCCAGGGCCTGCGCCTTCGCGCCGGGCGTGGCCTCGAAGATCCAGCGCAAGCGCTCCCGGCCGGCCGGTGGGGACCACCCGCGCTTGTCGAAGTAGCCCTCCGCCGTGGCCTGGTTGGCGTCCAGGTCGAACTGGGTGGTGAAGACGCCCGTACCGCCCTCCTTGTCCGGCCGGCTGGGCTTGAAGACGGCCGTGCCGCGCGTCTTGCTGGTGAAGCTCAGGCCGGCGACTTGCTTGCCGGCCGCAACGGCCGTGCCCTGGTAGATCGAGACGCGCGCGTGGTCGGGCAGGGCCTCCAGCAGGGCGGTGAGCTTGTTCTCGGGCAGGTCCTTTTCGGCTTCCGTCAGCACCTTGCTGTCGTCGTCGCGGAAGGTGAACGGCACCCCGACCTTGATCAGGCCGGCCCGGTAGCCCAGGTTCAGGCCGATCAGGATCTTCTCGACGGTGACCGTGGAGATGAGGTAAGGCACGACGTTGATCTTGACCGCGGCCGCCACGAGGTTCTCTCCCAAGCTGACCTGCAAGACGCCGTAGTTCCCGCCACCCTGCGCGACGATGTTCGAGGACGCGTTGGTGACGATGTTGGCGGAGGTGTTGGTGACGATGCTGGAGGGCAAGACCAGGCCGATCTTGCTGGGCAACTCGATGGCGGCCTGAGCGCCGGCAGTTTTGGTAGGCGCGGCGGACTTGGTGGGTTTCGCGGCACCGCCCGGGGCGGGCATGGCGCAGGCGGCCAGGGTGGTGGCTACGGCGAGGGCTGCAATGGTTTGCCTCATCCGCGCGAACAATCTTCCATCGCCCGGTTGAGCACGCGGCACCCGTGCTCGAGGTGTTCCGACTTGTTCTGGAGGATCGCTTGCTTGGCGAACGTCGCCGCCATTCGCATGAAGGTCGCGATGCCTTCCTTGGCTTCGTCCGATAACTGATCATCGTTGATTTGCGGCATGTAGACGGAGACCGTGTCGTCACGGCCGCCTTGCTGCAGGCGCGAAAAGCTCTCGATCAGGTACATCGGCGTGCCTCCTGGCCCCATTATACCCCGGTACTTGGTACAATCGGCCGCATGAATACCGCCGACGACGCCGCCACCCAAGCCTTCCTGGACGCCATCGACGAGACGGGCGATCGCCTGCAGGAGGTGCTGGACGAGGCCACGGGCGACGATAGCCCGGCCATCCAGTTCTACCTACAAGGCGCGGCCTTCCTGGAGGCCGGTTACCTGATGGTCGAGCAGCTGGCGGTCGAGCATCCCGGCGTTTTCACGGCCATGAAAGACCAGCTCTATATGCCGCTGTACGAGCGCGCGGCCAAGGGCCAAATCGGCTGGGGCGAGGCGCTGAACGGCCTACCCAGCTTCCTGCGCGAGTATGCGGCCGCCAAAGTCAACGAAGACCTGCTGGGCGAAGACGAAGACTAGGCCAACGTTTACCAGATACCGCGGGCCAATAGGCGCTTAAAACGGCGACTTGGAGATGGGCCCCCAAGTGCCTGAACGAGGTGGTACAGAGCTTCTTGGTATGGCCCGGTAAAGGCGTCGCCACGTTGCAGCCATCAGCGCAGCGAACGTCAAATTACGATTCATATGCAAGGGTCACTGGGTGAACTACACACGATTCAGCAGCCCGACAGGGCTCGTCGGCGGTGGGCCCATGCGCGTCCTCATCGAGCGGCGCAGGCGGCACGGCAACGGAATTTACATTGACCTTTTCATCCGGAATTCGGGTGTCCTGCATACCCCTGGCAGGCAATAACCCTGGCAGGAGTGCTGACATCGTAATGTCCGGAATATAAGATTATATCAAATCAGTCCATCCCGTTTTTCCAAATAGCTCCGATACTACATATCACGCAGTAAAGTGGCCCATAAACTGAAATTAAGCGACTGATTCCAAGGAGCGCCAAGCCCTTACCTCACATAGCAGAAACGGGCGGACCCATTAAATCCGGGGTTCGGTCACGTTCGTGCAAGCCTTGTAAACAAGCGGGTTTCAGGAACCGACCAACACATAGCTTCGACCGAAGCCTCTCTAAGGAGGGACTCGCATGAGTCCCTCAATTTCGGCATGAATCAGAAGTCGACTTAAAAACGTATCACCAAACTCATTCAGAAATTAGGAGATTGTATGAAATCTACTCTTTCCACTTTGTTGCTTTTATCAGTCATCGTGACGGGTTGTTCCACAACTGCACCTCCTGGCCAAGTCGCGGCAACGCAGGGCGCTGCCCGGGCTCCGATAGGCCAACCGGAAGTCAGCCCACCGCTCCGGAGCTATGAGTTGCTGAGATGTAACTGGTTGTGCCAATTGGCGACCCAGGCGACCGTCGCCACTGGCGTTGCAGTAGGTACCGCTGCAGGCGCCGTTCTCGGCGGCGTAGGAGCACCGGTTGGAGCGGTCGTCGGCGGCGTCATTGGCCAGGGGGTTGCGGATGCTGTCGCAGGAGCCTCGAGTACGAACTCAGTGCCAGGCACGTCGTCCGGGTCGGCACCCGCACCCAATCCCCAGGCGGTTCCGGCAACGGGTGCGCATTACCTCGACCTGAAGGGCTACCGTGCTGACGCCGTTAGGGCACCAAATCCATCGAACTTGATGATCGATGGCGACACCACAACCAACTGGAATTACGGCGGTGGTGTCGACGAAGACGCCTACGTCGTAATCGATCTAGAGAAGCCGACCGCGGTTTTGGGCCTCGACCTGATGCCGCACGCAAACCCTCCCGGCACCGTGAGCTGGACTGTCCTAGTCTCTAACGACCGAGCGAATTGGCGCCCCGTGAAATCAGGCTCGGGAACCAGTGAAACGTTCAGCCGGATGACTTGGCCCGTCGAGACGGTGCGGTATGTCCGGATAAAGGCCGACAAGTGGAACGATAGCTGGGTCTCGATCTGGGAAGCCAAGCTCATCGCGCCATAGGGTCCGAGATCGGGCCCCGACCAGCGTCCGCCGGGAGGGAACGTGGCGCAGGCCCTCCCGATGGCCGCAGCCCAGAACGGCGCGGCGTCTAAAGCGCTCTCAGAGCTGCTTTCGGTCGTCGCGGTCACCTACGCTGTAGCATCATTCCGATGGTTGGCAGCCAAGGGCCGCACGCCGACGAATGGGGAAGGCATCGCCTTGAGCAAGGAATCGGAGTTACAGCAGGGAAGCAATCGCCCTCAAGAACGACAAGCACTCCATCTTGTCGTTCTAGGCCGCTTCCCAGGCCAACCGGGCCACCGTTTCCGTTCCCGGCAGCACTGTGATGCTCCACTTGTGCGGCCGCGGCCCTACCACCTTGTAGCCCAGCATGCCTTCTTCGGATGGGCAGTGCATAAGAAGCGTGGACCCGTCATGAAAGCTCATGATCGGCTGCCAGCGCTCGCCATAGTGGCTTTCGTCGGCGTAGGACGTGGCCGGCTGCAGCCCCGACCCGCGCAGGTCGAACTCCACTTTGTCCACTTCCAGTGCGATATGGACGCCGTCCAAGTTGATCATGCGCACCATCGGGCATTCTCCTTTTGCTAGCTGGGCTGGGCTGCGGAATCTAAGTCGAGAGCCACCTCGCGAAAGCTCGCGTCGCGGTCGGGGCCGCGCTGCTGGGTGATCTTGAAGCCCGCACCGAAGTGGGCAATGGCGGCTAAGGCGCCCAACGCCACCACGACACCAAGCCGCGTCAGCCCCAACTCGGCGGCAAGCAGGATCAGCCATGCTTTTACCACCCACGCCGTGCCCGGTTGCGATCGGCTTGCACGGGCCGGCACTTCACGGCGTTGCCGATCCAAAACGCCTCGCGTAGCAGGCCCGCCTTCGCAAGCGCCCCGGTCCAGCAAGGACCCGGAGCGGCCCACGAAGGGCAGCCTCTGGCGGTCTTCCTGCTCGCCGGGGGCTTCTTCCACCAGTACGACCTGGGAGGCAAGGCGCGCGGTGGCGAGCGCGTGTTGTTCCGCGCGGAACTCATTGGACCGCTTCGGCATGGGGGAGCACCTCTCACGGCCCATGATCGGCCCCAGGGTCTCGTCCCGCCATGTGCAGCATGCACTGGCCGCATTTCATATTTCGTAACGCATGCTAGAATGGCCCGTTTCAATCCCAGACCTATCGTCGTCTTCGCCATAGAGGAGTGCCCGCAGTGAACTTGCTAGGCCGAGTTTCCGTCTTCCCCGTCCTCCCGGACCGCATCAAGGGCCTGCGCGAGCTCGCCACGAACCTCTGGTTCAGCTGGAACAATGACGCCCAGCGCCTGATGGTCCACCTGGACGAGAAGCTTTGGGAATCGGTCTACCACAACCCGGTGCGCTTCCTCAGCGAAGTGGACCAGGACCGGTTGGACGAGCAGGCCAAGGACAAGGGCTTCCTGAAGACTTACGACGCGGTGATGAAGCGCTTCCAGGCCTACACCTCCCAGAAGGAGACCTGGTTCAGCAAGACCTACCCCCAGCAGAAGGGCACCGTCATCGCGTACTTCTCCGCGGAGTTCGGCCTGCATGAATCGCTGCCCATCTACTCCGGCGGCCTGGGCATCCTCAGCGGCGACCACTGCAAATCGGCCAGCGACATCGGCCTGCCGTTCGTGGCCGTCGGCCTGCTTTACAACCAGGGCTACTTCCGCCAGCAGCTCAAGCCCGACGGCCTGCAAGAGGCGATTTACGAGAAGCTGAACTTCTCGGAGCTGCCCATCGTGCCCGCGGTCGCCCCCGACGGCGGCGACGTGATCATCAACGTCGAGCTGCCCGGCCGCATGGTCTTCGCCAAGGTCTGGACCGTTCAGGTCGGCCGCATCCCGGTCTACCTGCTGGACACGGACATCGACCGCAACACCACGGAAGACCGCCGTTTCAGCGCCCAGCTCTACGGCGGCGACCACGACATGCGCATCTCCCAGGAGATCATCCTGGGCATCGGCGGCGTGCGCGCGCTCCGCGCGATGGGCATCGCGCCCACCGTGTGGCACATGAATGAAGGCCACTCCGTCTTCCTGGCGCTGGAGCGCATCCGCGAGCTGGTCCAGCAGCAAGGTTTGGCCTTCTACGAGGCCGTGGAGGCCATGGCCGCCGCCTCGATCTTCACCACCCACACGCCCGTGCCGGCCGGCAACGAGGCCTTCAGCTTCCAGCTCATGGAGAAGTACTTCAACCGCTTCTACCCCCAGCTGGGCATCAGCCGCGACGAGTTCCTGTCGTTGGCCCGCCTGGACGCCATCGGCGGCCCGCCGTCGTTCTCGCTGTCCGTGCTGGCGCTGCGCCTGAGCCGCCAGGCCAACGGCGTGTCCGCCCTGCACGGCGAGGTGAGCCGCAAGATGTGGCAGGACCTCTGGCCGGGCGTGCCCGTGGAGGAGGTGCCCATTGGCTCCATCACCAACGGCATTCACACGGAAACCTGGTTGGCGCCGGAGTTCTGGCCGATCTTCGACGAGTACCTGGGCGCGGACTGGCGCGACAACCTGAGCAACCGCGAGGTCTTCGAGAAGATCCGCAAGGTGCCGGACGAGAAGCTGTGGGAGGTGCGCCGCGCCCTCAGGCACAAGATGGTGGACTTCGTGCGCATGCGCGTGAAGAACCAGCGCCTGAAGGCGGGCGAGAGCGTCTCCAGGATCCACGAGGCGGAGACGCTGTTGGATCCGGAAGCGCTGACGTTCGGCTTCGCCCGCCGTTTCGCCACCTACAAGCGCGCCACCTTGATCTTCAAGGACGCCGCGCGCCTGGAGCGGGCGCTCAAGCAAGAGGGCAAGAAGGTCCAGATCATCTTCGCCGGCAAGGCCCACCCGGCCGACATGCCCGGCAAGGAGTTCATCCAGAAGGTGTACCAGTACTCGCGCCAGGCCGGCTTCACGGGCAGCATCGTGTTCGTGGAAGACTACGACATGAACGTGGCGCGCCACCTGGTCCACGGCTGCGACGTGTGGCTGAACAACCCGCGCCGCCCGCTGGAAGCCTCCGGCACCAGCGGCCAGAAGGCCGCGGCCAACGGCTGCCTGAACTTCTCCGTGCTCGACGGCTGGTGGGTGGAAGGCTTCAACGACGTCAACGGCTGGTCCATCGGCGAGGAGCGGGAGTTCACCGACCTCGCGGAGCAGGACGAGTCTGACGTCTTGAGCTTCTATCACACGCTGGAGAACGAAGTCGTGCCCCTGTTCTACGACCGGGGCAAGGACGGCATCCCGCACGGCTGGCTGACGCGCGTGAAGGACGCCATCGCGACGCTCACGCCCACCTACTCCACCCACCGCATGGTCCAAGATTACACCAGCAACCTGTACGTGCCGGCGAGCCAGCATGGCGAGCGGCTGGCCGCCAACAACTACGCGGTAGCGAAGCAGTTCGCGGAGTGGAAGGGCATGATGACCTTCAACTGGCACCATGTGTTCGTCGAGGCCAGCCCCCCGTCGCTGGACAAGGCCAACGTGGGCGACGGCATCGACATCGTGGCCCGCGTGAAGACCGGCGGCCTGAACCCCAGCAACCTCCATGTGGAGCTGTACCAGGGCCGCGAAGGCAACGGCTCGCTGCGCGACGTGCAGGTGGTCCCGATGGACCTGCTGGAGACGTTGGCGGACGGCAGCTTCAAGTTCAAGGGCGTGATCACGCCCAAGAAGGGCGGCTCGTACGTCTACGGCGTGCGCGTGGTGCCGCATCACGGCAACTTGAAGAACAAGCACGAACTCGGCTTGATCCGCTGGGCATAGCTCCAGGCGCGCTCGGGTATAACTCACCCACGGTTGATCGTTTTGATCGTGGAGGAGGGGTGCCCGTGCGCAAGTATTCGTTGGTCGCCAGCTTGGCGGTCGTCCTGGCGAGCCAAGGTTGTAGCCTGAAGATCCCCACGGGGCTCCTGAACGGCAGCTTCCTGACCCCGACGACCGCCCCCGGCGGCACCGTCACGACGGCCGGCGCCGCCTGCAAGGACGTGTTCGCCAAGCTGGACACCAACAAGGACGGCAGCATCTCCGAAGCGGAGTACAAGGCCGGCCTGGCGCTGAACTCGCTGGACCCCGCCACGTTCGACGTGAGCGTCGAGTTCAAGAAGCGCGATGCCAACGGCGACGGCAAGCTCTCCGCGGACGAGGTGGCGCAGGGCTGCACCGTGGCCCCCGGCCCGGAGGTCAAGCCGCCGCAGCCCATGCCCCCGATCAAGAAGCCGCCCGTTACGACCGCGGCGTGCACCCGCGGCGCGATCGAGGTGCTGGACCGCTACGACGCCAACCACAACAAGAGCCTCGAGTTCGAGGAGTTCATGGGCTGGTACCAGGCGATGGCCAGGACCCAGGGCTGCAACGGTCCGATCATGGACGATGACCTCCCCCGCATCATCGAACACGGCGGCGGCCCCAACGCCGGCAACATCATCGCCAATGGCGCCGGCGGGCTGCAGGGCCAGCGGCATGTCATGCAGCAAGCCGGCTCGACGATCGCAATCGCGGGCCATGGCGTGATCATCTCCAACAACAGCGGCCTGCTGATCGCGGGCCAGGGCGGCGCGTTGATCACGAACAACGGTGGCGGCCTGATTGCCAACAACGGCACGGGCCTGGTGTCCGGCAACGGCGGTGGCCTGATTTCCAACAACACGGGCGGGTGGATGACCGACGGGAACGGCGGAACGCCGAGCGACCCCGGCATCAACGAAGGCGACATGCCCCGCCCGATGCCCGCTTGCGGCCCCCTGCCGGACCCCAAGACCGCCTTCAGCAAGGCCGACCTCAACGGCGACGGTCGCATCGACCTGCAAGAGCTCTGCCAGTTCCCGTTCTTCGCGCCGGGCGTGCCCATCGGCATCGACCCGATGCCGCCCGTGATGCCGCCGATCGGCAACGACTGCAAGAACGGCTTCCAGCGGGCCGACCTGAACCACGACGGCTTCGTCACGCCGGACGAGTTCTTCAAGGCGCGCGGCGTGCCGTTCGACGGCCCGCAGCTGAACGCCAACCAGGCGCTGCCCCAGGCCTTCGTCGACGCGATCATGATCTCCAACAAGGGCGACTTCGCCCGCCGGGACCGCAACGGCGACGGCCGCATCGACGGCGGCGAGTGGTGCGGCTACGATCCCAAGCCCATCCCCATGCCCGTGCCCAGCTACCGCCCCAAGCCCAGGCCGCAACCCGCGGAATGCGACCTGTCGTACGCGGACCTGGACGGCGACGGCTTCGTCTCGTGGGAGGAGTACTACGGCGCCAACACCCCCGTCTTCGAGGGCGTGGATGAC
>JAQBPE010000135.1 GCA_028287685.1 Cyanobacteria bacterium RYN_339
GGGCCGCCACCAAGAAGCTGGACTCCGCCGGCGAGCCGATCTACACCGTGGATCACTCCGCCCCGCTGAACCAGCTCTCGATCCCGGCCGGCGCCGTGATCCCGCCCCGCAAGACCACGGAGATCACGCTGAAGGGCAACCTGGACGAGCGCATCCCCATCACGCAGCCCACGCCGACCGATCCGCCGAACTTCTTCGACTCCAGCACGGAGGTCTTCGACTCGCTGGGCAACAGCCACTTCGTGACCATCCGCTACACCCACACCGGCCCCGGCACCTGGGATTGGTCGGTGGCGGCGCCCAACGACCCCACCTTCATCAACAACGACGCCGCGGGCAACCCGCTGCCGCTGGGCACGCCGAAGGCGCCCGACATCTTGCCCCTGCCGGTGCCCGTGCCGCCCAACCCGGCAGCTTCCCTCACCAACACGCTGATCTTCGGCAACAACGGCCTGCTGATCGACAAGAACCCGGTCTCGCCCGGCGCGTTCGACGCCGGCGCCATCAACCTGGACTGGGTGCTGCCCGACGGCACGCTGACCTCCACCAAGGTCACGCCCAACTTCGGCAAGGAAGGCGAGGCCGCCGGCCTGACGCAGTTCGCCACGGAGGCCAACGCCGTCGTGTCGGACCAGAACGGCTACACCCGCGGCGAGCTGACGGGCATCACGATCGACAAGGTCGGCGTGATGAACGGCGTGTTCTCCAACGGGCGCCAGCAGCTGCTGGGCCAGCTCGCCATCGCCACCTTCTCCAACCCGGGCGGCCTGATGAAGGAAGGCGAGAACGGCTACATCAAGACCAACAACTCCGGCGACGCGATCGTCCGCGCCCCCGGCGAGGCCGAGGCGGGTACGATCACTTCAGGCGCGCTCGAGATGTCGAACGTGGACCTGGCGGAGCAGTTCTCGGACATGATCATCACGCAGCGTGGCTTCCAGGCCAACTCCCGCGTGATCACCACCTCCGACGAGATCCTGCAGGAGCTGATCAACCTCAAGCGCTAAACCGGGAGGGTTAGGCCACCATGCTCATTCGTGGCATCGACTTTTCCCGCCACAGCATCATCGTCGGCAACGACGCAGAAACGCCCGCGCCTGGTGGCGCGGGCAGCCCTGTTTTGCCCACCCGCGGCGACCTCATGGCCCGCGTGTTGGCCGTGGCGGGCGGCGAGGCCACGCTCGACATCGGCGGGCAGCGCGTCGTGGTCGAGAGCCACGTGGCGCTCAACGCCGGCGACAAGCTCTTCGTCCGCATCCAAGAGCCCAAGAACGGCACGGTGCGGCTGAGCATCCTGGCCAGCGGCCCGGAGTCCGAGGACGGCCTGCCCGCCCTGCCGGATGCCACGCTCGACGGCGTGCTGCGCGACCTGGGGCTGCCCACCGACGACCGCACCCGCCAGGCCGCCCGCGCCCTCGTCGCGCGCGATGGGACGGTGGTGAAGGAAGACGTGAAGGCCCTGGTGGCCAGCCTCAAGCAGTTCCCGGCCGCCTCGTCCAAGGAAGCAGGCGCGGCG
Source organism: Cyanobacteria bacterium RYN_339 (assembly GCA_028287685.1). Classification (GTDB taxonomy): domain Bacteria; phylum Cyanobacteriota; class Sericytochromatia; order S15B-MN24; family JAQBPE01; genus JAQBPE01. The sequence continues at coordinate 1,517 of JAQBPE010000135.1, forward strand.
GCGTTGCTACAGAAGGCCGGCGCGCCGGTCTCGCCGGCCACGGTGGCGGTGGTCCTGGCGCGCGCGAACCCGGAAGCGCCACCCCAACTGGCCGCGCGCCTGACGGCGCTGGTGCCGGAGCTGGAACAGGCCATCAAGGGCGCGCCGCAGCTGACCCGGTCGATCCAGGACGTGCTGAAGACGCTGTCCGGACTGCCGATGGACGAGACGGCCACCAACGCCAAGGTCACGGAGGCGTTGAAGGATTGGATCAAATCCCTCGCCCCCTCCCCCCCCGCGGGGGAGGTGCCGGTAGGCGGAGGGGGTACTGCGGGGCGCCAGGCCCCCTCCGCCCTGGCGGGCACCTCCCCCGAAATGGGGGAGGAAACAAATCTCTTGAACCAAGCAACCACGCGGGATGACGGCGTGTCGCGGTCACAGCTTCCAACCCCCCGGCTGGGTATAACTAAAGGGGGCCCCTCCCCTGCCGCGCCCGACCTGGCTACCCAGCTGGAGAAGCTCGGCAAGGACCTGGGGGTGGAGCACAAGCCGCTCGGGCACCTCATCCACGAAGCCGTCGCCGAGCTGCGCTACACCCAGCTCGCCAACGGCCCCGGCCCGGACAAGTCGCCGGATCAACAGTACCTGGTGCCCCTGCTCGTGCCCCAGCTCTCGAAGGAGAACCCCGAAGGCAAGATCCAGGTCTTCCAGCGGGCCGCGCGCAAGGGCGAGCCCATCGATCCGAACAACGTGCGCTTCGTCTTCGTGCTGGAGACCGAACACCTGAACACCGTGCAAGCGGACATGAGCATCAAGGACGGCGTGGTCGACCTCCAGGTCGGCGTGCCGGACGCGGAAGACCGGGCGTTCCTGGCGGAGCACCTGGACCAATTGCAAGACGCCATCGCCCAGTTGGGCTGGGAGACGGGGCGGTTCGCCGCCCGCCAGGCCAAGGGGCCGCCGCCGCGGATGCGGCAAGAAGAAGGACTCACCGAGGTCGTACGTTTTGACCGACGCGTCTAAGAAGCCCATCAAGCGGGCCGTGGCCCTGCGCTACGACCAGGGCGCGGACGACGCGCCGCGGGTGGTGGCGAGCGGCCAGGGCCTGATCGCGGAGAAGATCGTCCAGACGGCGAAAGACGCCGGCGTCACGATCGAACACGATCCGGCGCTGGCGGAAGCCCTGGCCCAGGTAGAACTGGGCACGGCAATTCCAGAAGAGCTATACCCGGTCGTAGCGGAAGTCTTGGTCTTCATCGGCCGGATGAACCGCGAGAAGGGCAAGCGAAAGCGCACTGAATTTCCGAAGGGGAACGGCCGATGATCAAGGTAACGCGTCTGAACGGGTCGGAGATGATGATCAACGCCGACCTGATCGAGACCGTCGAGGCTACGCCCGACACGGTCTTGACCACCACCAACGACAAGAAGTGGGTGGTCAAGGAAAGCCCCGAAGAGCTCATCGCGCTCATCGTGGCCTACAAACGGATGATCTACGGCGGCCCGCTCCGGCTGCTTGATGACCAGGGGAACACTTCCGATGATTGAAATCACGACCATCCTCGGCCTCGTTGTAGGCTTTGTCTGCCTGATCGGCGCGCACGTGTGGGAAGCCGGCGGCGACATCGGCGCCATCTGGGGCCTGATCAACCCGTCCGCGGGGCTCGTCGTGTTCGGCGGCACCGCCGGCGCCTTGTTGACCAGCTACCCGCTGGAGGAAGTGAAGCTGCTGCCCCGGGTGCTGCAGCAAAGCTTCCGCAAGAACGACTTGCAGCCCGGCTCGCTGGTCTCGCGCCTCGTCCAGTTCGCAGAGAAGGCCCGCCGCGAGGGCCTGCTAGCGCTGGAGACCGAAGTGGCCTCCGCCGGCGACCCCTTCTTGCAGAAGGGCATCCAGCTCGTGGCCGACGGCCTCGACCAGGACACCATCAAGGACATGCTCGAGACGGAGCTGGACTTCGTCGCCAGCCGCCACGCCGCCTGCTACGGCATGCTGGACGCGATGGGCGGCTTCGCTCCCACGATGGGCATTATCGGCACCGTTATGGGCCTGATCAACGTGCTGGCGAACCTAGAGAACGCCGGTAACCTGGGCGCCGCCATCGCCGTGGCCTTCGTCGCCACGCTGTACGGCGTCGGCTCTGCCAACCTGATCTGGCTGCCGATGGGCCAGAAGCTCAAGCGCAAAAGCGAAGAGGAGCTGCTGCTGCGCGAGGTCATGATCGCGGGCATCATCTCGATCCAGGCGGGCGACAACCCCCAGATCGTCGAAGAGAAGCTCAAGAGCTACCTCAGCCCCGCCACCCGCAAGCAGATCGCGCGCGGCGGCAACAAGGCGCCCGAGCCCCCGAAGGGCAAGAAGTAGATGTCGTCGCGTCGTCGCGGCGGACATGGTGGCGGCGGCCACGGGGGCGGCTCCAGCGAACGCTGGCTGCTGACCTACGCCGACCTGATCACCCTGCTCCTGGCGTTCTTCATCATCCTGTACGCCATGAGCAAGTCCGACTACCACAAGATGTACGACCTCAGCCGGTCGCTTTCCAGCGCCTTCCACGCCACCCAGGGCGGCAACAAGGACCCGCTGCCCCCGGCCGATCCGCACGTGCTCAACGGCGGCTTCTCCGTCTTGCCGGAGGCCGCCCAGATGACGCAGATGCAAGACAAGCTCGAGCACCAGATCATCAAGGAGAACGGCCCCAAGGGCATGGAGGGCGTGCGCACGGAGGTCAACGAGCGTGGGCTCGTGATCTCGCTCAGCGACTCCGCCTTCTTCGACGCGGGTGCCGCGGAGCTGCGGCCTGCCACGATCGGCGTGCTCAAGACCGTGGCGCGCACGCTGCTGAAGTCCGGCCGCAACATCATGATCGAGGGCCACACCGACAATGCGCCTATCAGCACGTTGCAGTTCCCAAGCAACTGGGAGTTGTCCACGGCGCGCGCGACTTCGGTTGTGAAATGGCTGATCACCAGCTACCGTCTACCGCCTGACCGGTTATCGGCCTCCGGCTACGGGGAATATCATCCTCTGGTAGCCAACACAACACCCGAGAACCGCGCCAAGAACCGCCGCGTCGACATCGTCATCCTTCGAACCGACCTCAAGGGCCAACGACCCGGCGGGATGTTGTAACGGTGATGCTTGTGAGTTCTCTTACAGACCATAACCTGGCCCATCTACACATAATGCTCGTCGGACCCCAGCTCGCTACAGGGCAGGGCCCGACGTTCATCGGAGGCTGACCCCAATGGCTGCGAATCTCAAGAAGGAAGAACGGAAGGCCGAGCGCGCCGCCAAGGGCGACGGCGGCCAACGGTTCTCGATCGATCTCAAGTGGCTCTTCGCCGCGTTGGGTCTGGCCTTGATCGTGTTCTCCAGCGTCATCATCGGCGTCAAGGTCTCCGTGGACCACTTCACGCAGCATGACCGCATCGTGGAGCGCGAGAAGCCCGCCTCGCTGCCCGGCCCGATCGTCCAGATCATCAACGACGGCATCGTGAACCTCAAGGGCGGCCGCTACTGCCGCTTCGCCTGCTCGCTGCAGTTCGCGGCGGACAAGGAGCTCTTCCCGGAGGGCGGCGGCGGCAGCGAAGGCAAGAAGGCCAACCCGTTGGTCCAGTACGAAGCCTTGCTCAAGGACACCACGATGGCCACCATCAGCAAGCACGAGGCGTCGTGGCTGCTGGACCCCGAGAACAAAGAGAAGCTCAAGCTGCAACTCCAGGTGGTGCTCAACAACCACCTGAAGGAGATGCACGAGCTGGCGGGCGAAGAGGCCAAGAAGAAGCCCTTCCCCCAGATCTTCAAGGTCTACTTCACCTCCTTCGTGATCTCGTAAGCCCCCCAGGAGCGCGCTGATGGCCGAAATTCTAAGCCAATCTGAAATCGACGCGCTGCTTTCGGCGCTGTCGACAGGCGAACTGACCGCCGAAAAGATCAAAGACGAGGAAGCGCAGCAGAAGAAGAGCCTGCGCGTCTACGACTTCAAGCGGCAGAACAAGTTCTCGAAGGAACACATCCGGACGCTGTCCATGATCCACGAGAACTTCAGCCGCATCCTCAGCACCTTGCTGAGCGCGCATTTGCGGATGGTCGTGCAAATCGAAGTGGCTTCCGTCGAACAGCTGACCTACGACGAGTTCATTCGGTCCGTGCCCAGCCCCACCATCATCAACATCTTCTCGATCTCGCCGTTGGTCGGCAACTGCATCTTCGAGATCAACCTCGACATCGCATCGGCCATCATCGATCGCATGCTGGGCGGCCCGGGCCGGGTCAGCCGCATGCGCCGCGACCTCACCGAAATCGAGCGCGCGCTGGTGGGCACCATCATCGCCCGCACCCTCGACTCCTTCAAGGAAGCCTGGCAGAACGTGGTCAAGTTCTCGCCTCGCCAGGAATCCATGGAGATGAACCCGCGGTTCATCCAGATCGTCCCGCCCACCGACGTGGTCGTGCTGATCACCTTCGAAGCCAAGTTCGGCGACAGCGCCGGGCCGCTCTCCATCTGCATCCCGTACGTGGTGCTGGAGCCGGTCATCAACAAGATCAGCTCGCAGATGATGTTCTCCCTGGCGAAGCAGGAGCAAAGCCCCCAGCACGCCAAGGACATCCGCGAGAAGGTGGAACAGGCCCGCGTGCCGGTCCAAATCGTTCTCGGCCACACCGACGTCACGGTGGGCGACATCATCCGGCTCGGCGTGGGCGACGTGGTGCCGCTGGGCGCCTTCGTGGATGAAGACTTACAGATTTACGTGGGCGATCGCTTGAAGTTCAAGGGACGCCCGGGCACGGTCCGGAACAAGATGGCGGTGCAGGTCACCAGTGTCGTCGAAGAGCGAGAATTGGAAGACGAATGAGCGAGCTTAGCCAGGAACAGATCGACGCCCTCTTGAAGGGCGCGAAGGGCGGAGCCACTGAAACCGGCGCCGACCTGTCCCAGTTCGAGCGCGACACGATCGGCGAGCTCGGCAACATCTCGATGGGCTCGGGGGCGACCACGCTCTCGATGCTCCTCAACAAGTCCGTGACCATCACGGCGCCCGAGGTCTCGCAGACCAACCTGGACCGGCTCTACCAGGAGCACGGGATGCCGAGCATCCTGGTCCAGGTGAAGTACACCGTGGGCCTGGAGCACGCCAACGTGTTCATCCTCCAGCCCGGCGACTGCGCGATCATCTGCGACCTGATGATGGGCGGCGACGGCACCGCGCCCAGCCCGGAAATCGGCGAGATGCAACTCTCCGCCGTGGGCGAGGCCATGAACCAGATGATGGGCACGGCCGCCACGGCCATGAGCTCGTTCTTCGGCCGCCGCGTGGACATCTCGCCCCCGCAAATCGCCTTCGTCGCGCTGTCGTCCGACGCCCAGATCCGCGAGCTCTTCGCGGGCGAGTCGCTCACCCAAATCGCCTTCAACCTGATGGTGGAAGGCCTGGTCGACTCCCGCATGCTCCAAGTGCTGCCCACGAACTCCGTGAAGCGGCTGGTGGAAGACCTGGTCATGGCCCACGACAACCCCGACGCCGTGGCCGCCGCGGTGGCCGCGGAGTCCCGCGGCCAGGCCGCGCCCGCACAGCAAGAGGAGACCGCCCCGGCCGCCGCGGTGGCGCCGTCCGCGCTGTCCAGCTCCGCCGTGGCAAGCTCCTCCGTCGCCGCGTCGCCCCTCGCCGCCTCGATGGCGGAGGCCACCGTGCCCGCATCGCCTTTGACCGCCCCCCCGCAGCACGCGATGCAGCCGGCCGGCCAGCCTTACCAGGAAGCCGCACACGGTGGCGCGCCCCCGCCGGGCTATCCGCCTCCGGGTTACCCGCCCCCGGGCTACCCGCCCCCGGGCTACCCCCCGCCGGGTTACCCGCCGCCGGGCTACCAGCAGGGTTACCCGCCCCCGGGCTACGGCTACCCCCCGCAGCAGCCCAGCCCCTTCCAGCAGGATCCCGTGGGCGTACGGTCGGCGTCGTTCGCGCCGCTCAACATGCCCGCCGGCCTCGAAGGCATCAGCGGCTTGGACCTGATCATGGACGTGCCGCTGCGCGTCACCGTGGAACTGGGCCGCACGCGGATGCAGATCCGCGACGTGCTTGACCTGGGCAAGGGCAGCGTCGTCGAACTTGACAAGTTGGCTGGCGAGCCTGTAGACATGCTAGTCAACGGCAAGTTGATCGCCAAGGGCGAGGTGGTCGTCATCGACGAGAACTTCGGCATCCGGGTGACGGACATCGTGAGCCCAGTTGAGCGCTTCAACAACATCAAGCTCCACTAGATAGGTCGCCCCCCGCATGAAGATCCTGGTCGTGGACGATGCCGCCTTCATGCGCATGATGATCAAAGACATCCTGTTGAAGAACGGGTTCGAGGTCGTCGGAGAAGCCACCAACGGGGCGGAGGCCATGGTCCGGTACAAGGAGCTGGCCCCCGATCTCGTGCTCATGGACATCACGATGCCCGAGATGGACGGCATCTCCGCGGCCAAGGCTATCCGCCAGATGGACCCGACCGCGCGCATCATCATGTGCTCCGCCATGGGCCAACAGGCCATGGTGCTGGAGGCCATCCAGGCCGGCGCCCGCGATTTCGTGGTCAAGCCGTTCCAGGCCGATCGCGTGGTGGACGCGGTCCGGAAGGCCATGCGCTAGACGGCCATGAGCGGTCCCGGCGACGCCAACCAGAAGCCGCGGATGGAGTCCGACACGGCCCCCCTCCTGGTAGCGCGGGAGTACATGGAATCCATCGGCATGGCCCAGCCGGATCCGGTCACGGAGCCGCTGCCTAAGAACACGCGCCCGCTCATGGACCCCGCCATGCTCAAACGGTCCGTGGAGACCGCGCTGATCAAGGCCAACAAGCTCTTCACGGATACGGAGGCGCGCGTCGAGCTGCTGGTCCAGTCCCTGCAGGCGCGCAAGTCGGCGATCCCCGGCACCGCGGAGTGGCCCATGAAGCACCCGGTCTCCGCCAACGGCAAGAACATCATCACCTACCTCGCCAAGCGCTACGCCCACGTGCCGCAGTTGGAGAAGGACGTGCAATTGGCCTGCTCGCGCTTCTGGGAGCTGGGGCAGGCGCTGGAGGCGTGCCGCGAGGTCGCAGACTCCGGCGGCGCGGACGAGGCCATGCTGGAAGACCTCAAGCTCAAGACCTACTTCGTGGCGAACTTCTACGACCACTTCAAGGAAGACCCGCTGTTGCGGCAGCTCTACCCGCCACCCGCGGAGCCGCCCAAGGGCCGCACCCAGCCGATCCCGACCAAGGACTCGATCACGCGCTACCGCCAGCAGCGCGAGAACGCCTTGCGCCGCGGGGAAGCGCATCTCAAGGCGATGGCCCCGGGCGTGGAGCGGGTGCGCCACCTGATGTCGCTGGCCAAGCAAGACCGCGGCGCGGCGCTGCTGGGCATGCTCAACCCGATGGACATGCGCGAGCGCCAGCTGGTAAAGCGCCTGCGCGAGGCCAAGCAACTGCAAAAGCTGGACGACCTGATGGTGCAGATCGACAAGGCGACCGCCCAGCTGCCCCGCGTGCGCGACGGTGCGCCGTTCGAGATTCTGGATGAAGCCATCAACAGCGTGATCGCGATGCACGCCGCCTGGGCCACCGTGCCGGGCCTGAACGAGCTTTTGCCGCCGCTGCCCTAACGCCCTCCCCCCCTGCGGGGGAGGTGGCCGCCAGGCCGGAGGGGGCCTCGCTGCGCGCCGATGGGCCTCTTTCAAGGAACCACCCCCTCCTGCCCTGCGGGCATCCTCCCCCGCAAGGGGGGAGGATGTAGCAGATGGCCCTTCGGGCGTTGCACGGATGGTGCATCCGTCACGCGTATTAGGGTCGCTCCTTTGTTATGTTAGGCAAGCCGCGATCCGATCATAAGATGATATAACCCTCGCTCGAACCGCGTCAGGCGGGGGATCAAGGGGAATGGATCGCTTAGGACCCTCTCGTGGAGACCTGTGGTGACCCGTTTTCTCCTTCTCTTTGGCCTGTTGCTTGCCTTCGGCGCCGCCCCGGCGTACGCCGTGGACGAGAACGTCGTAGCCCCGACCTCCGAGCTCGAAGCCGGCGGCGCGGGCCTGGACTCGGCCCAGCCGGAGCCCGTGCGCACGCCGATGGCGGCGGTGCCCCAGGACGAGGTCAAGCACCTCGAGGCCAAGCCGTTGCTGGCCACTACCGCGGCCAAGAAGCCGGCTTACACGGCCGAGGACCAGCCCTTCCCCCTGCGGGACTATGAAGAGCCCAAGCCGGCCGCCCAGGCCCCCTGGTGGCAACAGGCGCTCGGCTTCGTGTTCAAGCTGGCCCTGGTGATCGGCCTGATTTTCGTGTCGTTGGGCGTGCTCAAGAAGCTGCAGGGCGGCCGGATCACGCTGCCCAACGCCAAGGGCAAGAACATGGTGGTGCTGGAGACGGCCAACCTGGGCCCGCAGCAGAACGTCCACCTGATCAGCCTGGGGGGCGATCGCCTCCTGGTGGTCGGGGCCAGCCCGCAGGGCGTGACCAAGCTGGCCGAGATCACCGACCCCGCCCAGGTCCGGCCCTTCCTCAACGGCTCGCGGTCCAACCCGTCCGACTTCAACCAGGTCTACGACATGGAAGCCGTCGGCGCGGATCACGCGGCCGACCTCTTCGCCCAGACCATGAACGAGGTGGGCGAGCGCTACGGCCAACGTCGGCCTGAGTGGCCACGATGAGGCGCGCGCTCGGGATCTTGTTGCCGGTCTTGGCGTTGCTGCTGGTCGCTTTGCCGGCCCACGCGGTCCCGGTGGCCGTGCCCAACGTGAACATCGGCTTCGGCGGCTCGGAGCAGCCCCAGGACATGGCCGTGACCCTGCAGGTCATCGCCATGCTCACGGTCCTGAGCCTGGCCCCAGCCATCTTGATGCTGATGACGGCCTTCACGCGCATCGTGATCGTGCTGTCCTTCGTTCGCCAGGCCATCGGCACCCAGGTGATGCCGCCCAACCAGGTGATCATCGGCCTCAGCCTGTTCCTGACCTTCTTCGTGATGGCGCCCGTCGCCAACGACATCTACGCCAACGCCTGGCAGCCGCTCAGCCACAAGGCCATCACCCAGGACGTGGCGATCGCCCGCGCCGAGGCGCCGATCCGCCAGTTCATGTTCAAGCAGACCCGCGAGAAGGACCTGGCCTTGTACGTGAAGTTCTCCAAGATCGCGCGCCCGCACGTCGCCAAGGACGTGCCCACCTACGTGCTGATCCCGGCCTTCGTGACCAGCGAGCTGAAGACGGCCTTCCAGATTGGCTTCGTGATCTACCTGCCGTTCCTGATCATCGACATGGTCGTGGCCTCCATCCTGATGTCGATGGGCATGATGATGCTCCCGCCGGTCACCATCTCCCTCCCGTTCAAGATCATCCTGTTCGTCCTGGTGGACGGCTGGAACCTCTTGAGCCGCGCGCTGCTAACGAGTTTTAACTAATGAGCCAGACCGTCGTCCTCGACCTCGCCCAACGCGCCCTGTGGCTGATGCTGCAGCTGTGCGCGCCCGCCTTGATCCTGAGCCTCGTGGTGGGCCTCGCGGTCTCGGTCTTCCAGGCCGTGACGCAGATCAACGAGATGACGCTGACCTTCATCCCCAAGATGATCACGGTCTTCGCCACCCTGGCCTTCTTCGGGCCCTGGATGATGGGCATCACGCTCGACTTCATGCAGAACCTCATGATCCACCTGCCGGACTACGCCCGGTAAGCCATGGATCTCAACGCGCTGCTGGCGCTGCCCCCCAACGGGCTCGCCATCTTTTTGTTGGTGCTCTGCCGGGCCAGCGCGATCTTCCTCGTCGCCCCCGTGCTGGGCAACGCCAACGTGCCGCAGCGCGTGAAGATCGGGCTGGCGTTCATGTTGGCGCTGATCTTCACGCCGTTTCTCATGACGACGCCCCTGACCGTCGACGTGACCAACGGGTGGGCGCTGGCCGTGGCGGTCTTGCAGGAGCTGAGCATCGGCCTGGTGATCGGCTTCCTGGCCCAGCTGGTCTTCGTGGCCTTCCAGTTCGCCGGCCAGGCCGTCGGCCTGCAGATGGGCTTCGGCATGGCCAACGTCTTCGACCCGCAGTCGCATGCCCAGGTCTCCGTCACGGCGCAGTTCTACCTGCTGGTGGGCGTGCTGGTCTTCTTGCTGATCGACGGCCACCACTGGCTGATCGTGGCGCTCGAGAAGAGCTTCACCAGCGTGCCGCTGGGCACCTTCCACCTCGACCAGCGGCTCTTCAACGTGGTGCTGCGCGCCTCCGACGACCTGTTCTGGACGTCGCTCACGCTGATGGCGCCGGTGCTCGGCGTGCTGCTGCTGGCGGAAGTCGGCATGGGCATCGTGGCGCGCATCATGCCGCAGATGAACGTCTTCGTGGCCTCCTTCCCGGTCAAGGTCGGGCTGGGCGTGCTGACGATGGCGTTGGCCTTCCCCTTGATGGTCGGCTACATGAGCTCGCTTACAGAGCAGAGCTTCGCGCTGATCCTCAAGTTCTTGGGCGCATAGGAAGGGGGTAGACGATGGCCGAAAGCGGCGGACAAGAAAAGACCGAGAAGCCTACACCCCGGCGGCTAAGCGAAGCCCGGCGGAAGGGCCAAATCGCCAAGAGCATGGACGTGAACACCGCCGTGGTGCTGTTCGCGGCCGTCCTCATCCTCAAGTTCCAGCTGACGGTGATGGGCGAGCGCATGTCGTCGCTCTGCCGCCAGATGTGGGGCGCCTTCCCGCACGCCGACTACACGCCCACCACGCTGCAACACATGGTGATGTACATGGGCTGGCAGTTCACCTTGATCGCAGGCCCCACGCTGGCCTTCCTGCTGGTGGCCGGCGTGCTCGCCAACTACATCCAGGTGGGCGTGCTCTTCACCACGGAGCCGCTCAAGCCGTCGCTCGGGAAGATCAACCCGATTGCCGGGTTCCAGCGCATGTTCAGCCGGCGCTCGCTGATCGAGACGCTCAAGGCCATCATCAAGATGACGGTGGTGGGCTACCTGGTTTACGGGGCGATCGCCACGCACTACCCCGACCTGGCCGGCGCCGCGCTGCTGGACCGCATCTCGGCCGCCATGCTCTTCGCCAAGGTGGCCTGGGAAATCGCCTGGCGCGCGACGATGGCGCTCCTGGTCTTCGGCCTGATGGACTACTTCTACCAGCGCTGGGAGCACGAGAAGGGCCTGCGCATGACGCTGCAGGAGATCAAGGACGAGGCCAAGCAATCGGAAGGCGACCCGCTGGTCAAGGGCCGCATCCGCCGCGCCCAGCGCGAAGCCTCGCGCCGGCGCATGATGCAGGAGGTCCCCAAGGCCACCGTCGTCATCACGAACCCGACCCACTACGCCGTGGCGCTGATGTACGACCGCGACACCATGCCGGCCCCGGTGGTGGTGGCGAAGGGCATGGACCTGATCGCCCAGCGCATCAAGCAAATCGCGGCGGAGAACGACGTGCCGCTGGTGGAGAACGTGCCGCTGGCGCGCGCGTTACACAAGCAAGTGGAAATCGATGACATCATCCCGGAGGACCTCTACGCGGCGGTTGCCGAGATCCTCGTGATGGTCCAAAAGCTCAATAAGCCGAAGAGCCTGGTAAAGCCCTTGTAAAGCGGCGGTTGCGTGTCAGAGCGAGCCGGCGGCGGGTAGGTAGGGACTATGCGCGGTAGGTGGCTCTTAGGCCTGGCGCTGACATGCGCCGTCGGGTGCCAGGGCTCGCCCTTGCGCACCGTGGCTTCGCCGCGCCCCAAGGTGACCACCGCCCCGGTCGCCAGCACCCGCCCCGTCGAGGCCGCCGCCGTTGCCATCCAGGTGGCCGGCCAGGTCCGGCTGATTGGCGAGCATGGCGGCGGCATCATCAGCAACAACACCGGCAGCCTGGTCTCCAACAACGGCGGCCAGATCATCTCCAACCACGGCGGCGGCCTGCGCTTGCTAGCGGCTGCGGAAGAGGCCCTGTTGGCGGACGCCGCGATCGACGTATTGGACGGCGAGGGCCGGGTGCTGACGGGCGCGGACGGCCAACCGATCGGCGCCGTCTCCAACGGCCAGGGCGCCTACGCGATCCAAGCCAAGCTGCCCGCGGAGAACCTGATCCTGCGCGTGAAGCTGCACGGCGGCGGCGAACTGCGTGCCCTGCTGCCCGAGGCGGCCAAGCAGGCCAGCCGGGCCCAGGATCTCGACACCGCCTCGACGCTGGGGGCCAGCTACGTGCTCTCGCGCTACGTGAAGGGCAGCAAGGACATCTACGCCCGGCTGCCCCGCGCCGAGGCCGACACGCTGCAAGCCGCCATGGAGATCGCCCGCGCCTTGTTGCCGGCCGGACCGCCGGCTTACCAGGAGGCCGAGCTAGCCAAGGCCGTGGACGCGCTGCGCTCGCAGGCCCCGCAGCTCGACCAGGCGCTCGCTCGGATCGAGGCGTTGTTGCTGGTGGGCCAGCAGCACCTGGGCGAGGGGTTGGACGCCACGTCCGTCCCGCTGGTCACGCCCTGGGCGGTGATCGGCGACGGGGCGGGCGGGCTCCTGATCGGCGAGACGTTCGGCAGCCGCATCCGCCGCCGCACGCCCGCCGGCAAGCTGCAGCTCTTCGCGGGCGGCAACAAGGTCGGCGCGCCGGACGACGCCCTGGGCGCGAACGTCCAGGCGCCCGCCAGCCTGGTGCGGGCAACCGACGGCACGATCTACATGGCCGACTCGCTGGCCCACACCGTGCGCGCCATCTCCCCCGCCGGCAAGATCCGCACCGTCGCGGGCAACGGCACCAAGGGCCAGAGCGGCGTCGGCGGGCCGGCCACGGACGCCCAGCTGTACTACCCCACCACCGTCGCGCTGCTGCCGGACGGCACGCTGTTGATCGGCGAGGCGCCGGAACAGCAGCTGGCGGACGGCTCCCTGGCGCGGTTGCTGGCCCTGGGTGCCGACGGCAAGCTCCGCGTCGAGCCCTTCCCCGCCGGCCTGCCGCTGGGCTACCAGGCCGTGGGCCTGGCGCCGGAGCCGGACGGCGGCCTGTGGCTGCTGGGCGGCAGCACGAAGCAACCCGGCCAGCTGTACCACCGCCCGGTCGGCGGCGCCTGGGCGATGGTGGCCAGCGGCTTCAGCGTGGATTCCGCGAGCCGGATTTGCCTCGCGCGCGACGGCGGCGTCTACGTGAGCGAGACGGACGCCATGCGCATCACCCGCGTCAGGCTGGATGGCACCCAGGCGCTGTTGGCCGGCAGCGGTTCGTACGAGTCCAGCGGCGACGGCGGCCCGGCCGCGAGCGCCGGCTTCAACCACCCCAGCGGCCTCTGGCTCTCGCCGGAAGGCACGCTCTACGTCTGCGACTACGGCAGCGGCCTGGTGCGCACGATCGACCTCACCAAGCCCGGCAACCCCGTCAGCACGGTCGCGGGCGCCACCGGCGTCAGCCAGGTGGGCAACACCACCTCGATCGCCGTGAACGGCCCGGCTGGCCTGGCACTGGACCCGCAGGGGCGCCTGGTGATGACGGAGGCCGGCAGCAGCACGATCAAGCGGCTGGAGGGCACCAGCCTGGTGGTGGTGGCCGGCACCACCAAAGGCCACGCGGGCGACGGCGGCTCGCCGCTGGCCGCCCGGCTGGGAAACCCGGCCGGCATCTGCTTCCAGGGCAACGACCTCTACGTGGCCGACACCTTCAACGGTTACATCCGCAAGATCACCGGCTACGGCGGCGCCGCCCCGATCATCAGCAACCTGGCGGGCGCCCCGGGGGCAGGCATCGACGCGTTGCTGCGCAGCCAGCCCGCCGACGCCGTCATCATGACCCAGCCGACGGACCTTAAGTTCGGCGCGGACGGGCTGCTGTATTGGACGGACAACACCAGCAACCAGGTCCTGCGCCTGAAGGGTGACCAGGTCGAGGTGGTGGCCGGCGCCCTGGACCGCACCCCCGGCGATGGCGGCGACGGCGGCCCCGCGGCTGCCGCGCTGCTGAACAAGCCCGTGGGCCTGGCCTTCGACAAGGCCGGCAACCTGTACGTCGCCGACGCCGGCAACATGCGTGTGAGGAAGATAACGCCGGACGGCACCATCTCGACCGCCGTGGGCGTGGGCCTGGGCGAGCTATTGGGCCGGCTCTCCGCCGGCAAGCTGGACGATGCCCCCGGCACGCCGGCCGCCAAGGTGGCGTTGGTCGCCCCCGCGGGCCTGTGCTTCGACGAGGCCGGCAACCTGTACCTATCGGAGCTGGGCACCGGTCGCCTGGGTGGCCTGGGCCTGGCGCTGGGCGATCTGCCGCGCGTGGGCAGCCGCATCCGCAAGGTGGAGCTGGGCAAGCCCGGCGCCCCGGTCACGGCGATCGCCGGCCAGGGCACCGCGCTGCTGAACGGCGACGACGTGGACGACGCGCTCCAGACGCCGCTGGGCCTGCTCTTCGACGCGCAGGGCCGGTTCATCGTGGCGGACGGCGGCAACAACCAGGTAAAGGTCTTGCCCAAGGGTTCGTTCTGATGCGCCGGTTGCTCCTGGTGGCCCTGGTGGTGGGGCTGGTCGGTTGCAAGGTCACGCCGGCCGCGGTCAAGCCTTCGACCCCGAGCAAGCCCAAGGTGACGGCCACCAACGCCCCGGCCCTGCTCACGCGCACGGTGGTCCAAAGCGGTCAGCCCGCCGACCTGATCGGCAAGGTCAAGCTGCTGAGCGACGCGGGCGCGGCCGTGATCAGCAACAACAGCAGCGGCATCATCAGCGACCACGGCACCGGCCTGGTCTCCAACAACGGCGGTGGCCTGATTGGCAAGGTGAAGCGGGGCTTGCTCGCCGCGGCGGACGAGGCGCTGCTGGCAGACGCCGCCATCCAGGTGCGCGACGCCGCCGGCAAGCTGCTGGTGGACGCCGCCGGCAAGCCGTTGGGCGCCGTTTCGGATGGGCAGGGCGGCTACCACCTGCAGGCCGTGCTGCCGGACGAGAACCTGGTCCTCACGGTCGCGATCCGGACCGGCGGCCAGCTGAACGCGATCCTCCCGCGCGAGCGCCCCCAAGACCTGCCCATCGACACGGCCGCCACGCTGGGCGCCACCTACGTGCTGGACCGCTACGTAAAAGGTTCTGCGGAGGTCTACGCCCGGCTGCCCCGCGCGGAGGCCGACGCGCTGCATGCCGATCTGGAGGACGCCCGCGCGTTGCTGCCCGCGGGCCCGCCCACCTACCAGGCCGCGGACCTGGCCGCCGCGGTGGACCAGCTGCGCGCCAAGGCGCCCAAGCTCGAGCAGCGCCTGCAGCGCATCCAGGCGTTGCTGCTGGTGGGCCAGAAGAACCTGGGCGCCGGCCTCGACGCCACCAAGGTGGTGCTGACCGCGCCCACGGGCCTCCTGGGCGACGGGCAGGGCGGCCTGCTGATCGCGGAGACGTTCGGCGGGCGCATCCGGCGGCTGACGCCGGAGGGCAAGCTGGTGGTGGTGGCCGGTGGCGCGGGCACGGGCGCCGTCGACGAGGGCGACGCCGCGCAGGTCTCCCTGGCGGGCCCCTCCGGGCTGGCGCTGGGCCCGGACGGCGCCGTCTACTTCACGGACGTCTACAACAACCGCGTGCGCAAGCTCGCGGGCCTGGGCTCCGCCAAGCCCACCATCACCACGGTGGCCGGCAACGGCGAGCACCTCCAGGGCGCCGTGGGCGGCAAGGCCACGCTGACCTCCCTGATGAACCCGGGGGCGATCGCCGTCGGCCCGGACGGCACGGTCTACGTGGGCGAGGTGCCGGAGATGGCGCAGCGCGACGTGCCCGGCGGCCGGCTGCTGGCCGTGGCCCCGGATGGCACCATCACCCAGATCGCCCTGCCCGGCGACCTGCCCCCCCAGGCCCAGGTGCTGGGGGTGGCGGCCGACGCCTCGGGCGGGCTGTGGGTGTATGCGGGCACGGAGCGGGCCAAGGGCCAGGTGCTCTTCCGCCAAGGCCTGGGCCCGTGGCGGGCGATGGCCACCAACCTGAGCGCCGTCGGCACGAGCCGCATGACGCTCGACCCGGCCGGCGGCGTGTACGTGGCGGAGGAGGAGCGCCAGAGCGTCTTCCACCTGGCAGCCGACGGCACGCGCGCGGAGGTGGCCGGCAGCGGCACCGTGGGCTTCTCCGGTGATGGCGGCCCCGCTCTCGGCGCCGCCCTGAACCGGCCGGCCGGCATGTGGAAGGCGCCGGACGGCAGCCTGTACTTGGCGGACTCCGGCAACGGGTTGGTGCGCAAAATCGACGCGGCCGGCGTGATCACGACGGTGGCGGGCGCCTACGGCCTGACCCAGCAAGGGGAAGGCTCGGCCATCCCCATCAACGGCCCGGTCGGCCTGGCCATCGATCCCCAGGGCCGCCTGGTGATGTCGGAGGCAGCCTCCAGCGTGATCAAGCGGCTCGACGGCACGGCCCTGAGCGTGATCGCCGGGACCACGCGCGGCTTTGCGGGCGATGGCGGCCCGGCCACGGCCGCGCGGCTCAACACGCCCGTGGGCATCGCGTACGACGCCGGCACCCTCTACGTGGCGGACGGCCTGAACTTCCGCATCCGGGCGATCGCCCCCGACGGCACCATCACGACCGTCGCCGGTGGCGGCTCCGGGCTCGCCCCGGTGGCGCGGCTGACGGCGGCCAAGCGCATCTCCATGCAGCACGTCACCGGGCTGGTGATCGGCCCGGACCACCTGCCGTACTGGCTGGACGAGGGCAGCAACCAGGTCTTGCGCCTCACGGCCGAGGGCCAGGTGGAGGTGCTCGCGGGCGGCCTGGACCGCCTGGACGGCGACGCGGGCGACGGCGGGCCGGCAGCCCAGGCCCTGCTGGCGAAGCCCCTGGGGCTCGCCTTCGGCCCGGACGGCGACCTCTACATCGCGGACACCGGCAACATGCGCGTGCGCCGCATCGCCATGGCCGATCCCCAGCGCAAGATCACGACCTTCGCCGGCCTGCCCAAGTCGGCCCTGGTGGGCGCGTTGCTGGGCGGCAAGCTGCCGGACGACCAGGGCAAGCCCGCCGTCCAGGCCTCGATCTTCGCGCCCGCGGGCCTGTGCTTCGGCCCGGATGGCGCGCTCTACCTCACGGAGCTGGGCACCGCCAAGTTGGGCACCTTGTTCGCCGGCAACGAGGCCGCCGTGAAGAGCCTGCCGCGCGTCGGCAGCCGCATCCGCCGCGTCACGCCCGACGGCAAGATCACCACGATCGCAGGCGACGGCACGGGCATCCTGGACGTGGGCCAGGACGACGCCCTGAACAACCCGACCGGCCTGTTGCTCGACGCCCAGGGCCGCCTGATCATCGCGGACAGCGGCAACAACCAGGTCAAGGTACTGCCCAAGGGCACATTCTAGGGTATGGTGAACCCTATGCGAGCGCTGATGACTTCGGCCCTGGTGGCCACGAGCTTGTTCCTGGCAGGCTGCCCCCTCCACTGGGTCGTCCAGGACGATCCCAACGGCGAAGGGCAGCGCGTACGCGAGCTCGTGATCAAGCACCGCGCCCAGTTGGAGAAGGCCGTCGGCTTCATGAACGCCAGCAAGGTGGCCATCCCGCTGCGCGAGACACGACTTCTCAATTACCTGACCTTCGAGATCGCGCACGAGGCCCCGGCCCTGGCGGCCTACACCAACGGCAAGGACGTGGGCAACAACATGACGCGCTACCAGCGCGCCGTGGGCAGCCTGGGCGACGACGCGGACGGCGTGCTGCGCGCCCTGGACCGCGCCGGCCTGTTGGAGCCCAACCCGGACTACGCGACCGTGAAGCTGGGCATGTTCTACCGGGTCAAGGACGCGATCATGTCGAGCGACCTGGGCGGCACCCTGACGGCCGAGGGCGAGACCGCCACCTTCTACTTCCCCTTGGCGGCCGCCAAGGCCTTTGCGGAGCGCCAAGCCGGCCTCCGAGAGCTCGTCAACGCCAGCCGGATCGTCGGCGAGGGCGATCAACCGCTCACCGGCCACATGTGAGGAGCCCCGCCATGCGCCGTATCGCCGTGCCCGTCGCCCTGTTGCTCGCCGCCTGCACCAACGTGCAGCCCGTGCCCGTGCCGACGCACAAGGCCAGCACCGCGCCCGTGGCGCAGGCCACGTCCGCGCCGTCGCCCGTGGCCAGCGCCGCGGCTCCCAGCGAGGCCCCGTCGCCCCTGCCCAGCCTGGGCTTGCTGTTGGAGGGCCTGGTCAAGGTCGATGCCGCGTCGCTGCTGGCGGGCAAGTATGCGGAGCCCACGGCCACCGGCGTGAAGCTGATCGGCGAGTACGGCGCCGGCTTGATCTCGGACAAGGGCTACGGCCTGATCGGCAACAACGGCTCGGCCATCATCACGAACAACGGTTCGACGATCGTCTCCAAGGTCAAGCGCACGCTGCTGGAGGCCCACGACCTGGTGCCGGTCCAGGGCATCGTCGTTTCCGCCGTCAGCCTGTTCGACGGCAAGACCCTGGCCGGGCCGGTCGCCACCGACGGGGCCGGCCGCTACCACCTGGGCTTCGTGGCCGCGCCGGCCAGCAACATCCGCATCGTCGCGCAGGTCACTGGGCTCACGGCCCAGGACCGCTACACCTACAGCACCTTCATCCAGCCCCAACCGGCCGCCATCGAGACCACCGACTCCACCCGCGCGGTGGCGGAGCTGCTGGTGCGGGTGCTGGGGGGCCGCTTGCAGCACGCGCTGGACGACCGCCTGGCCGGCCGCGAGGTCACGGTCTCCGCGGAGGGCCTGGTGGCGACCGTCGACGCCGACACCCGGCGCGTCACGGAGCAATTCAACCTCGCCATCGCCACCGCCCCCATCGACCTCGTGAAGCGCATCGACATGGACGGCATCGGGGTCCCGGGGGCGTTCTCGAAGAACTTCGCCCGGCGCATGCTCTCGTTCGCCAAGCTGGGCACGCCGCCCTACCAGGACCTTTATGTGGTGCTGGAGGAGCTGCGGAAGTTCGAGGCCGGCCTGGCCAGTCCGCCCGCCACCCCGATGCTTGAGCAGATCGTGACCTACGCAAGCTATTACAAGGACGTGGAGAAGATCGTCCCGCTGCTGGTCTCGTTGGGCATGCCCAAGGACAAGGCGGACGCCACGCTAGAGCGCATGTCCAAGGATACGAACGCCATCTCCGTGGAGACGGGGGCGATCGCCGCCGCGAACTACGAGGCCGTGCTCGGCCCCGCGGTGGTGCAGATCCTGGCGGGAAACTAGGACGTGGCGTCGCCCAGGCGTTCCACCAGGACCTCCAGCTGGCTTAGCAGCCCGCGTGGATCGATCGTGTCGAGCCGGGTGGAGTCCACGTAGAGCGCCCGCGTGCCGGCCTCGCCCGCGGGCAGGCACCACACCATGCGCAGGCCCAGCGCCAGCACGCTCTGGCCGGGGTTCCAGTCGTCGGAGCGGTCGGCCTCCACCAGGCAAAGCGCTTCGCGCGAGCTGACGGCGCGGTGCAGCACGCTTTGCGAGATCACTTCCGCGCCATAGCCCACATCGCGCCCGGCGCTGTCCCGGCCGGCCAGCGCGCGCCAGGGGGAGCGATCGTCTTCGCGGCTCAGCCAGAAGGCGCGCTCCGCACCTGTCAGGGCGATCGCCGCGTCCACCAGCGCACGGGAGCGCTGCGCCGGCGTGGCTGCCCGCGCCATCGCCACGGCCGCGTCCGCAACCGCCTCGAGCCCGCGTAGCGTCACGGCGGTCTGGGCGGCCAGGCGCATGGCCGTCACGCGCGCGGCGGCGGCGCCCGTGAGCATGCCGAAGGCCGTCAGGTCGTCCGGGCCGATCACGGGGTCGATCGCCGCGCGGTCCAGGTAGACCACGCCCAGGATCTGGCGCTGCGTGCCGTAAGGCAGCGCGATGACGGTGCGCAGGCCCAGCGACTGCACGCTGGCGGCCTCGCGCCAGCGTTCGTCCGCGGAGGCATCGATGAGGTAGATCGGCTCGCCGGAGAACAGGACCTCTTCCGCGATCGAGTTGCTGAAGCCGTCTGCCACCTCCTCGGCGTAGTCGAGGCCCTGGGTCACGACCTCGATCAGGCGACCGCGCTCATAGCCCAGCAGGTAGCCGCGGTCGGCGCGCGCCAGGGCGGAGCAGGCGGACAACAACGTCTGGTGCACGCCGGCTTCACCCTCCGCGGCCAGGATCGCATCGTGCCAGGCAGCCAACTCGCCCAACCAGGCGAAGGCCGAGGGCGCGGATTGGGCGCGCGAGCGCAATTCGGCGAGCGCGGTGGCGTCCGGCAGGCCCTGGGCAGCCAGCAGCCGTGCACGCTCCGGCGCGGGCAGCGAGGCCAGGGCGGCCTCCAGCGCCGCCAACGCTTCATGGGCGGCGGCATCGCCGTGGCCGAGCGAAATCAGGAGCGCGCCGGCGCCCGCGGCGGCAAAGACGTTGGCGCCTGCGCCCAGGGCTTCACGCGCCTGCGCCACGGCCTCGTCGGGGTCGGCGCTGGCGCGGGCCAGGCCCAGGCGGGCGGCGGCGACGTGCCAGGGGGCGCGCCAGTTGCGCGCGATCGTGTCCGCGCGGCCGAAGTGGGTGTGCGCCTCCGCCAGCCGCCCGGCCGCCAGGTGCACCTGGCCCAGCACCATGTGCGCGTGCTGCGCCAGCACGGCGTTGGGGCCCTCCGCATAGGGGGCTGCCACGGCCAGGGCGCGCTCGGGATCGCCTTCCAGGCGGGCAAGCTCCGCGCCCAGCACGGCCAGCCGGTCGCGGCCTTCCTGGTGATCCGTTTGGGCCAACAGGTCGGCGGCGGCGGCGGCCTGCTCGCGGGCGCCGTCGACATCACCACGCGCCAGCTCCGCTTCCAGCCGGTACAAGCGGATGTACTCCTCCGCGAAACGGTTCTTGACGCGCAACGCCAAGTCCAACGCCTGGTCCAGGGCGTCGACGGCCTCGTCCAGCCGGCCGGCCCGGCTCGCGGCCTGTCCGCCCACGGCGAGGGCGATCGCCCGCACGAACGGCCGGCCGATCTGTTCCCCGCGTGCGGCCACCTCGCGCGCCCGATCGCCGGCTTCGGCCTCGCCCAGCTCCGCGAGGACCAGTGCCAGGTTCATCTCCGCCGTCAGGCCCTCCGTGCCGATGCCGTAGCTGCGGCAGTGGTCGGTGTCGCGCTGGAAGGCCTCGCGCGCTTCGCGCAGCTCGCCCAGCGAGAAGTGGGCGTTGCCGAGGTTCTCGAGCGCGGCCGCCATGCCGACAAGGTCGCCCACGCCGTCGGCGAGGGCGATCGCCTCGCGCACCATCGCCAGGCCGGCCTCGCGGGCGTTGGGGTCATCTTGAACCATCAGCACGCCTTGGAGGTTCAGCGCCGCCGAGCGCATGGTCGGCGCGTTGGCCTGCGTGGCCAGCGCCACGGCGCGCGCGCAGCTGGCGAGCGCCGCACGGTGCCCGGCGCCCATGAACAGCTCCACGCGGGCGCGGATGGTGGCGGCGCGAGCGGCCAGCGCCGCAAGCCCCGCCTGTTCCGCGGCCTGTTCGGCGCGCGCGGCGAAATCGAGGGCCTCCTGGTAGGCCCCGCGCAGCTGGCGCGCCTTCGCGAGGCCCAGCAGCGCCTGGCCCGCGGCGGCCGGCGCCTGTTCGGCTTCCGCCAGCTCCAACGCGTTCGCGAAGCTCGTGCTGGCCTCGTCTTGCCGGTCGGAAAGGCGCGCGGCCTCGCCGCCCACCAGGTACATGCCGATGCGTCGCGCGGGCGGCACGGCGTCCGTGAGGCGATCGCGCGCGCCGGCCAGCAGCACCAGCGCGTCATCCAGGGCCATGTGTTCCAGCGCGCGCGCGGCGGCCACGCCGGCCAGCGCCACGGCCAGCTCGTCATCCCCACCCAGCGCGGCGACCCGCGCCGCCGCCACAAGCGGCCCCAACGGCAGCGCCTTCAATACTTCGTCGGACGGCGCGCCGGCAACATCCGGCTCCTCGTCGATGAGCAGCCGGGCCAAGGTCGCCGCCTGGGCGCGCCGGCGCTCTTCCGGCAGGTCGGCCACCAGCTGCGCGGCGATCGGCGCCGCGGCCAGGCGCACGCCCGCGGCGACGGACACCAGGATCCCGCGTGCCAGCAGCACGTCCATCGCTTCCTGGGTTTCGGCCGCCGACAGGCCCAAGGTCCGGCCCAGCGCGCCGGGCGGCAAGGCACCGGCTTCCGCGGCCAAGGCGGCCAGCCGCGCGGCCGCCAGCGCGTTCGGCTCCAGGCCGGCGAGCTTCTCTTCCCACAACCGCGCCCAGGGATCGGCCCCGGCCGGGCCGGCTGCCGCGGGGTCGAAGCGCCAGGCGCCGTCTACCCGCGCCAGCGCGCCATTGGCGTGCCAGTGCTCGAGCAGGGCATTCACGAGGCCGGGCCGGCGCGGCTCCACCGCCCCCAGCGCCTCGGCCAGCGTCTCGGGGGCAGGCGCGCCCAGCCGCGAGGCGGCCAGGGCCAGCAGATCCTTCAAGCGCCAATCCGCCAGCATCACCACGTCGGCGCCTTCGGGGGCGGAGCCGTGCGTGCCGGCCAGGCACCAGCGAACGCGCGACGCGGCGGCCAGGCCCCGCAGGTGGTCCAGCAGCTCGCGGCTGGCGGCGTCCGCCAGGTGCCAGTCGTCCAAACCAACGATGAGATCGCCGAGCACGCCCGTCGCGGCGACCCAGGCCTCGCCCAGCGCGCCGAACAGGCTCAGCTTGCGGGCGCGCGGCTCCAGATCCAGCCAGGCCGCGGGGATGCGTCCTTCAAGCCAGGCCTCGACGGCGTCGGTCGGCGGCAGGTCGGCGGCGGCGATCGCCTGGCGCACCACCAGCCGGGCCAGGCTGCCGGGGGCCTCGCCGGTGCCGCCGCAGGCCGCGGCGATCCAGGGACGGCCTTCCAGCCGCGCTTCGAGCCGCATGGCATCCAGGGCCTGGCTGCGGCCCGTGCCCGGCTCGCCTTCCAGCGCCAGCACGGCCGGCGCGTCCGGTCCTTGCAAATTCTCCCACGCCATGGCCACGGTCTCGCGCGGCAGCCAAACGCCGCCCCGCAGGGCGTCGGAGGCCGCCGGGGCGGCCAGGCCGAAGGCAGCAAAGGCGGGTGCCACGGCGGCGGCGCGCACGCCCGGATCCTTGGCCAGCAAGGCCATCACGGCCTCCGCCAGCCTGGGGTCCGTGCCCGCGGGCAGGGCCGGCGGGGCCTGCAAGAGTTGGGCGCGCGCCAGGCCGCCCGGCCCGTCCGGGCCCGCCACGAACGGCGTGCGGCCGGCCAATAGCACGTAACCCAACACGCCCAGGGCGTACCAGTCGGCCTCCGGGGCCACGTCGGCCTGGCGCAGCACCTCCGGCGCCATGTACTCGACGGTGCCTTCCACGGCCTCGCGCCGGGCGCCGATCGGCGCGGCGCTGCCGATGTCCAACAGGTAGACGGCGTCGCCGTCCACCAGCACGTTGTCGGCTTTCAAGTCGCCGTGGACCAGGCCTTGGCCGTGCAGGCGCGCCAGGGCGTCCGCCAACTTGGCCAGCACGGCCTTCGCGCGGCCGGCCGGCAAGGGCGCCTCGGCGCCGGCGGGCGTGCCGGGCAGGAAGGCCATGGCGAAGAAGGGGCGCCCGTCCAGCGTCAGGCCTTCCTCGATCGCCGCGGGGAAGGCCGGGTGGTGCAGGGCCGCCAGCCGCCGGTATTCGCCCGTGAAGCGCCACACCACTTCCGGCCGCCCCACCAGGGCGGCGGCCAGCGTCTTGATCGCGACCTCGCGGCCCTGGTCGTCCACGGCCCGGAAGACCTGGCCAAACGCTCCCTCCGCGACGTAGCGGACGTCACGGTAGCGCGGGGGCAGGGCGGGAAGCGACGGGGTCATGGCCGGATTGTACCCATCCGGCCCCCCCGACGTCCATGACGCTTGCCCGTTGGTGTACCATTTAGCCGTGCCGCCGACCCCTCCCCCCGATCCGAAGCGCGCGCCCGCGGACCCGCTCGAAAGGCAAATCCTGCGGGTGGAAAAGCTCGCGGGCTTCGGCGCGCAGCTCTCCGGCGCCCTGCGCACGGAGTTCATGTACTACTGGGATCACCCCCAGCGGCGCATCGAGGTCCCGGAATCCGGCCCGTTCGTGGCGCGCGTCGACGCGCTGCGCGCGCTCACCGCCCGCATCCTGCGCGACGTCGCCCGCCTGCACCACCTGCCGCCGGTGCAGCAGACCCACGTGCTCAAGCAGATCGACCTGGGCGCCTTGCTGGAAGCCGGCAAGGGACTCGAAGGCACTGCGCGCGTGTTGCGCGAGCGGGCCCGCGAGCGCGGTTGGGGCTCCGGCCGCGTGTTGGACGCCGCCGCCCCCTGGGCGACGGCGGAGGGGTGGCTTAGGCTCTTCGGCAGCGCCGCCCAGGCCGAGGCCGTCCCGCCGGGCGGGGCCGGCAGCGGCGTGGGGTGGGTCACGGGCAAGCTCCAGGGCATGCTGGATCGCGCCGTCAGCCAGGTCGTGCAGCGGCCCACGGCGCCGCCGCCGCCGCTTCACCCCGGCGCGCGCCGCTTGCAGGCCTATGAGAACGCCTTGCAACTCGTCAGCGAAATCCTGGCGGAGACCGGCCCGCGGCTGGCCGTGCTGCGCGTGGCGTTGGCGCGCAACGCGGGGGAAGACGCGGCCACGCCGGCCAGGCTGCCGGCGGAGCTGGCGGATCTGATCCCGGACGTGGCGGCCTCGCTCAAGGATCGGCCGCCGATCGCCCGCTCGGCCGGTGTGGCGGTGCAACAAGGCGTCATGGCCAAGAAGATGTACGAGGAGTACAAGGCCGGGCTGGAGGCCGCCA
>JAQBPE010000138.1 GCA_028287685.1 Cyanobacteria bacterium RYN_339
CGGCGGCCGTTACCCGTCGGCCGGCACCACGTTCACCACGATGTGGAAGTCCAAGCGTCCGGACGACTACAACTCCAGCCCCTGGGGCGGCACCACCGCGGGCGCGAACGGCGCCGACGAGGCCACCACGGCCTTCGCCGGTTCCACCGCCGCTCCTTCGGTCGCCACCGTGACGGCGGCGGTCACCGGCATTGGTCAGGCGGGGACCGCCGACACCAACCGGGCTGCCGACATGATCTACCTGCCCATCGCCCCGTCGCCTTGGGCGTCCATCACGGCCTTCTCGACGGCGAGCGCCACCAGCGTAAAGAACTACGCGGTCGGCATCTTCGACAAGAACGGCCAGCCCTGGTGGGACGTCAAGGGCGGCAAGTAAGCATCCCAATGAACGGGCGAGACAGGACGTCTCGCCCGCTTTCTTGAGAGGTCGAATGCCATGCTTCGCATGCAGTTCCGGCGGGCTCGCTCCGCCGGCTTCACCTTGGTCGAGGTCGCGCTGGCGATCGCCGTCGGCCTGATCGTGATCGCGGGCTCCGTGATCATGTACAACGCCACCAAGGATATGGCCGCCAGTTCCACCGCGCGCGAGCGCGTCAACAAGGCCAACACCCTGATCGTCGAATACGGCGCTGCCAACAGCGGCAACTACCCGGCCTCCATCGCGGCCGGGGGCCAGTTCACCACGATGTGGAAGCTCAAGAACCCCGAGGAATACAATTCGAGCCCCTGGGGCGGGTTCACGGGCGACGCCGCGACCGGCGTGTCGGAGATGGCCCCCATCTCCGACGGCACGTTGGACCCGGCCTCGGCGCCCAACCACGCGGCCGATTTGACCACCGACCCCACCAAGGCGGCAAACTTGATCTACGTGCAGATCCAGGGCAACCGCTACTCCAAGCTGCAACAGTTCTCCAACCCGACCGCCATCAACGCCAAGGGTTATGCCGTCTCGATTTACGACCGGACGGGCACCCCGTGGTTCCACCTGGTATACGGACAATAACGATGACCAAACGATCTGGCTTCACGCTCCTCGAGGTGGCCTTGGCCGTCGTCGTCGGGCTTTCGATCATGTACGGCGTCTTCTTGAGCTACGAGTCCAAGAAGGAAAGCGCCGGCAACTCGATCGCGCGCGAGCGGCTCACCACCGCCATGGGGACGCTGGAGGCCTACGTCGCATCCAAGGGGTCGCTGCCGGTCTCCGGGACCGGTGAATTCTCGAAGAGCTGGGCGGGCCTGCACACGGAAGAGAAGGGCCTTAGCCCGTGGGGTGGCCCCACGGGCGATCCCACGCTCGGGGTGTCTGAAGACGCCCCCCTGGCTCTGGGCACCAACGACCCGAGCGCCGCGCCGGACGTCACCAACACCTCCCCGGTGGATCCCACCCGCCAGGGCAACCTCTACTACCGCAGCCTCGCCAACACCGCGCAGTACGTGAAGCTGGCCGCGCGGTCCAACCCCACCCCCGTGGCCTTCCACGGTTATGTGATGGGCATCTATGACAGCAAGGGCAACCCTTGGCAGTGGGTGTCAGGCGGGAAGTAAACCTGTTATCCGGGTCACAGCGAGGCGTTCGCGGTGGTGCTTCAATGGGAAGGCTGAAATCCCCGAGAAAGGCCTCGCCGTGTCCACTCCCATCAAAGGCCGTATGACCCGCTTCGCGTGGCTGGTCGCCCTGTTGGCGTCGCCGCTCGTGCTCACGTTGAATCCGCCGCCGTCCACGGCTGCGGATCCGGCGGACGCGAAGCCGCTCAGCCAAATGGTCCATGTGCCGGGCGGAGAGCAGCGCGTCACCTTGCGACTGCGCCAGTTGGACCTGGGCGACGCCCTGCGGCTGATCGCCCAGCGCGCTCACCTCAGCATCAACGTGGCGAGCGACGTGAAGGGCAAGGTCGACTTCGACTTCTACAACGAGCGCCTGAACCGGATCCTGGAAATCATCCTGGTCTCCAACAACCTGCACATGCGCCAGGTGGGCAGCACCTACCTGATCACCGCCACCCCGCCCGTCGGGTACGGCGGCGTGAAGGTCTTCCAGATCAACTACGCGTCCGCGGATTCGCTCTCCAAGGTGCTGGCCAACGCGCTTAACGCCGCGGGCATCGCCAACGCCGACAAGCAGCTGACCCCCGACATCCGTTCCAACACGATCGTCGCAAGTGGCACCGACAACTTCGTCAACCAGGTCGGCACGCTGGTGGCGCGCCTGGATCGGCCGCATGAGTCGCGCGTCTTCCGCCTGAACTACGTGAAGGCCGAGGACATGGCCAAGTTGCTGACGGACGGCCTGTTCTTCGGCGCCAACGGCACCGGCATCAAGTTCGTGCCCATCTTGCGCGACAACTCGCTGATGGTGGTCGCCTCCCCGGAAGACGTGCGCCTGGTGAGCGAAGTGATCCAGAAGCTGGACCGCCGCCTGAGGCAGGTCTTGATCGAGGTCAAGCTGATCGAGCTCAACGGCACGGCCAACAACCTGCTCGGCGTCACCTTCGACGCGCAGACGGGCACCCTGACCGGAAGTTGGAACTCCGCCGGCGGCATGACCGTCGACTACAACCCCATCCAGGAGGCGCTGTCCCAGCTGCGCGTCCGCGTGAACGCCCTGGTGCGCGACAACAAGGCGCGCCTGCTGGCCTCGCCGCAGATCATCGCGATGGACTCCAAGGAGTCGAAGCTCGAGATCACGGACGACATCATCGAGAAGGTCCAGACGGAGACCACCACCAACGCCAACACGTCCATCAGCCGCCAGAACGTCACCCTGGGCACCGCGGGCATCACGCTGGCGCTGACGCCGAAGATCAACCCGGACGGCTACATCTCGATGAAGGTCGAGCCCACGATCTCCTTCATCCGCGACACCATCCGCGACTCGCGGACCACGGACATCATCGCCACGTTGAAGAGCCAGCGCAAGCTGACCACCCCCGAGGTGCGCGTGCGCGACGGCGAGACGCTGATCATCGGCGGCCTGAACCAGGAGCGCGTGCAGGAGAACGTGGACAAGTTCCCGCTGCTGGGCGATCTCCCGTTCCTGGGCGCCGCCTTCCGGCGCACGGACGTGACGAAGGTGACGACGGAGCTGGTCGTGCTGATCACGCCGAAGTTGGTGCCGGAAGGGGCCGTGCCGCCGCCGTCCGGCAAGTAAGCGTTCCGAAAGAAGAGGCCCCGCCGGCAAACCGGCGGGGCCTCTTGGCGGTTGGGCTCAGGGTGTCGGCGTCGCGCTCGGCGCCACGCTCGTCGTCCCGATCGGCACGGAAACCGACCCCGTTGCCGGCTGCGCCGTGGCGGCAGCCGCCGGCGTCGCCGTCGGCGTGGCCGTCGGTGGCGCCGTTGGCGGCGTCGTCAGGATCACGACCGGCACGGGCTCCGACGACGCCGTCGTCTCCGGCGTGAACGGGCTGTAGGAGTACGACAACGGGAAGCTCCGCGCCACCACGAAGGTCTTCTCCGCGGCCACCGGGTCCAGGTCCGTCACGTCGCAGGAAATCGTGACCGTGCCGGACAACGTGGGTGCCTTGGACGGGTTGGATGCGAAGGCCGCCTGCAGCTCCGTGACCTGGGACGCGCCGGGCAACTTGAGGCGGTACTCGTTGGACTTGACCGGCAGGTTCTGGGTGATCGTGATGGGCGCGATGTTGTAACCCGGCACCGTGTACGTCAACGTGGACTTGCTGATGATGAAGAGCGGCTTGCGCAGCACCTTCTCCGTGATCAGCTCGCCCGTATCGCTGAAGCCGGCCGGCTCGTCGACCAGTTGGTCGGCCGGCAGCTGGATGGGGCTGCTGGCGGCGATGACCAGCTCGGGGTCCGCCACGAAGACATAGTTGGGCGAGTAGACCAACCCGATGTTGCCCAGGGTCCGCAAGTTGGAAATCTTGGCGTCCTCGAACTCCTTGCTGGAGGTCCCCGCGATCAGCCGCGCCGTGACGTTCAGGCGGTAGTCCTTCACGTAGAGCTTGTGGAGGTCGCGTATGACGGAAGACGGCCAGATGACGCTGCAGGCCGTCGATGCCGCGACGCAGGCGAACAAGGCTCCCAGCACGGTGGGGCGGCGGAGACGGCTGGAAATAGCCATGGGGTGCCCTTTCTCGATTTCACGTTAAAGACATAATCGCCGAAACATAGCGTGGCTGGCCGGTTTCCGACCACGGGGATTATACCCGCTTTCGTTTAAAGAAGATGTGCCGGGGGTACGCATGATGAGGGTCGGAAGGAACCGGCCGTTAGCCGCCCAGCGAGGGATTCAGCCGTGTGTCCGACTTTCGAATCCGTCTCTAAAGACGTCGATAACCGCTTCGTGACGAAGCGCCTCCAGGCCAAGAACGTCAAGGAGGCCCGGACCCAGCTCCGCGACGAGGGCATGATGCCCATGGATATCAAGGAGATCCCGAGCTACAAGGTCTGGATGGAAGGCATGGTCGCGGCCGTCAAGAAGGCCGACCAGCCCAACGAGGAAGACCTCCGGCGCGAAGACGACAAGAAGAAGCGGCAGGCGCAAGTCGCCGAGCTGAAGAAGGCCACCGGCAACAAGCGCTGGTTCAAGTACGAGTGCATCAACGACGACACGCGCGAGGAAGTGGTTGGCCACATCAAGGCCTCCGACATCAAGGAAGCGCGCATGGCGCTCCGCGACCAGCGCCTGATCCCCAAGTCGATCTCCTTCGACCCCTTCGCGGCCATGCACACGGACGTGGGCAAGGGCCCCAAGGTGAAGTCGGAGAAGAACTGGGACCAGAGCTCCCTGGAGAAAATGTGGGAGCGGATCTTCCCGCCCAAGGTCACGGTCAAGGACCTCACGCTGATGGCCCAACAGCTGGCCGCCATCACGGCGGCCGGCCTGCCGATCGTGCAAGCCCTCCACTTGTTGAGAGACACGCTGTCCAACAAGTACCTCCAGAAGATCGTTGGCGAGATGATCGTCAACATCAGCGCCGGCGTCTCGTTCGGCGAGTGCATCAAGGAATACCGGGACGTGTTCCCCTCGCTGTTCATCGAGCTGGTGGACATGGGCGAGGTCACCGGTAACCTGGACGAGAACATGAAGCGCCTGGCGGAGTACATGGCAAAGCAGTACGAGCTGCAGCAGCGCGTGAAGGGCGCCATGACGTACCCGCTGATCGTTCTGGGCATCCTGGTGCTGATCGTGGTCGGCCTGATGATCTTCATCGTGCCCACCTTCATGAAGCTGTTCGAGGAATTCCACGTCACGCTGCCGCTCGCCACACGCGTCTTGCTGTGGATGAGCTGGTTCGTCACGCACGAGTGGTTCACCATCCCGATCATCTTGATCCCCACGCACTTCCTCTCCAAGCACGTGCGCCGTACGGCGCTGTTCAAGTTCCTGTGGGACAAGGTGGAGTACAAGATCCCCATCCTCGGCGACCTCAACTACAAGGTGCAGCTGACGCAGATGCTAAGCAACCTGTCGATGTCGCTGCGCAGCGGCCTGACCGTCATCCGCGCGCTGGACTCGTTGGAAGAGAACACGCGCAACCACCTCATGAAGGAGAAGGTCCAGGAAATCACGGAGAACGTGAAGATGGGCGCCCGGCTCGGCGTGGTCGTGCTGGCGGCAGACATCTTCCCATCCCTGGTGAACCGCTTGATCGCGGTCGGCGACGAAACGGGCGGCATGGACGACATGCTCCAGCGCGCCGCCTCTTACATGGACAACGAGGTACAGGAAGCCGTCAAAGCAATGACGGCGGCCATCGAACCCATGATGACGCTCTTCCTCGGCGGCACCGTCATGTTCATCGTCGGTGCGCTATACTTCCCGCTCATGGGCATCATGGGTGGTGGCCACCACTAGACCAAGGAGGTCACAGATGAACCTTAGGCGAGCGGCCTTTACGCTGATCGAGGTGGCGTTGGCCATCGCGATCGGGCTCGTGCTCCTGGGCGGCACCGTCGCGGCCTACAACTCCGTGCGGCAATCGTCCAACATGTCCAACGCCCGCGCCATGGTGGGCACGATCCAGACCAACATCGGCATGGACAAGTTCCGTGCCGGCACGCCGCCACCATTGACGGCCCCGGGCGCCAACCCGCCCTGGCCGGCCACTTGTTCTGTGACGGGCAACATGGACTCCACCGGCAAGCCTTACTGGCCCAATTCCCCGACGGCGGGCCAGCTCCCGGATGACCCAGTCCTGGGCAAGCACACGATCTTGACCTTCGATTCCACGCAGGCCTCCGTGGTGATCACCGCCGGCACGCAGTCCGACCGATGGGACAACCCCTGCTTCGTGGGCGCGGCGAACATCGCGCTGGGCTATGGCAAGGGCGGCTGGCTCTATGACACGGCCACCGGCTCGTTCAGGATCAACTTGAGCAATGATGCCTACCCGGGCGACAAGCCGGGCGCCTGGTGATGTTGGTTGGCAAGCGTGCCGGCAGCATGGTCGTCTCGAGCTTCATGTTCGTGATCGGCATCATGGTGATCTTCGCGGGCGTGGCGACGGTGCTGCAGAACCAGATGCGCCAGTCCGTGGACGTAAAGGCGGTCTCGCTCGCCAAGATCCAGGCCTATTACCTCGCCGAGATGGGCATCAACGACATCATGAACACGGTGAACCAGGCGCCTGCGGCGCCCGTCTGGCCGGGCAACGGCACCGTCGTCGACTTCTCGTCCAAGGTCTCGATGGTGCGGGGCACGGCCGGCACCGCCAAGTGCACCTACCTCCTGGTTTCCGCGGGATCGCCCCGGCGTTACCAGGTCCAGTCCTCCTTGACCGTTGCCGGGGACCCTACAGTCTACCAGCGCGGCATCACGTTTGGCGCCACCTACAACGGCTCGTTGTGGACCCTCGCCGACTTCACGCTGATCAAGTAGGGAGGACCACGATGCGTCGCCGCCACGGCTTCTCCTTCATCGACGTTGTGCTCGCGATGGTGATCGTCGCGCTCGGCACGTTGGGCGCTACCCAGTTCTTCTCGAGCGTCTATACGGACCTGAGCCCCCAGGGCACGGGCGGCGGCCTGCGCCGCTACCTGCTGGCCGAGGGCATGCTCAAGGCCGAAGCGGAGGCCTTGCGGGCCACGCGCTTCACCTGGCCGGACAACACCACGGGCAAGGTGAAGATGATCACGGAGGCTCCCGGTGCCGGGTTCACCCTGACGATCGGGATGCCGCCCGCGCAGACCACGGCCCTGACCCAGTTCCTTTACTACGACCTGGCCGTGACGGATGCCAGTGGCAACACCCTCGGCCAACTCAGCCTGTCTACCCTGCGAGCGTTCTCGGGAGGTCTCGATGCCAAAATCGGGCTCTAGGAGCGGTTTCACGCTCACGGAAGTTGCCCTCGCCACGACGGTCGGCGCTTCCCTCTTGATGACCTTGATCTACACTTCGAACGAGCTTCGGGTCGCCGCGGACACGGCCCGCAACGAGGCGTTCGTGCAGACCGTTGCGCGCGATCTCGGCGACCACGTCGATCAGATCCTGCCCCTGGCGCTGGACCAGTATAGCGCCAACTCGGGCACGATCTGGTTGTCCATGGACAAGTACTCGCCGCCTAACACCGGCAACCTGTTGGCGCGGCGCACGGACCTCCTCTTGGGGGCGGTCAGCTTCGGATTGAGCGGCGAGACGTTCCTGCTGGCGAAACAGCCCACGCCGACGCCCGATCCGACAGCAATCCCGACGGCGGTCCCGACGGCAGTCCCGACGGCAGTCCCGACGGCCACGCCGACGCCTGCTCCGACCGCCACGCCCACGCCGGCCCCTACCCCCACCCCGCAGGGCACGCCGACGCCGGCGCCTACGGCCACGCCGGGCAGCTCCAACGCCACGCCCTGGCCAGCGCCTGCCGCCATGCAACCAGCGACCAAGCCCGCCTACACCGCCGATGCCACCAGCAACGACGCCACCCTCACGTTGGGGAACTGGCGCCTGCGCTACGAAGACGGCGCCGACGGTGGCAAATTGACGTACACCGCCTCGAACGGCACCTGGCAACCGATGGGCACGCTGGGCACGCGCGGCATGGTGGCGAACACCAGCATGGCCTTCGGCACGTGGCAGCCCCCCGACGACCCGCGCATGGCGAACATGAGCTTCGGGCTCGCCGCCAACGTGCGCGCGTCGTTGTTGCGCATGACCACCAAGCTCGGCACTTCCTCCGGCTCGCCCTACTTCCACCAGCAAGTGTGGGCGCCGCGCGCCACCACCTGGGGCTGGACCACGACCAGCATCGCGACCGGGCCAACGGCGCCCGCGGCCTTCCCTTCCGGGGCCCCCGGCAGCACCGGGTACTTCCCCAACGGCGGCCTGTTCCCGGTCGGGGTGAACCGCACCTTGCTGGTGAGCCTGGGCGCCGTGCCGAACGTGACCACCGTCGACGTCTGGAGCAACCCAGCTCCGGGCAACTTCGGTTGGCTGAGTTGGGACGATGAGAACAGCGCGGTCTACCTGGACGCGGAACTGACCGTGATGGACACGCAGGCCTTCCATGACCACAACGTCGCCGGCAATACCCAGGTGAAGGCCGGCAGCGGCGTGAGCGGCCTGCCTGGCAACAAGACGCCGGGGCACGGGCTCGTCGATGACATGGCGGCGGCTCACCAGGTCGTGACCGCCTTGGTGTACGACAATGTGACGGGCACTGGCTCCGGCAGCGTCTACACCGTGACCGGCTTTGCCAAGTTCGAGCTCACCCAAACGGGCATGGGCGGCACCACGGGCTCCGACTACCTGAAGTTTTTGGGGTGGGCGGACGCCGAGGGCAACCTCTTGCCACCGGGCTTCACGCCCTTCTAACCCCCCGTAACGCCAGTTCTGCCGCCGGCTTCACCCAGCCGGCGGCGTTATGTTGCACGTGCCACGGGAAGATTGACCGCGCCGGAAGTGCATAATTCACCGACTTGGGGCGTCTTGCGGCGCTAGGCTGGTGGTTGGTCGCATCTGTCGGCCGTCCAGACGTACGAGGCTTCAGCGTGGCCAGAATCAAACCGTTTGTAGGCTTGCTGATCTCCCCCACCAGCGTGGAGGCGGTCCAGTGCAGCCGTTCGGAGTCTGGGGAGGTCAGCTTTGACTTCTACCACCACCTCGCGACGGTCGAGCCGTTGGTGGACGAAGACGGCGACATGGCCAACCACGAGGCGCTGGGCGACGTGCTCGCCCAGCTGTGGAAGGAAACCGGCATCAAGACGCGGGACGTCGTGTTGGGTCTCTCCGGCAAGCGCGCCATCGCGCGCCTGGTGCCGCTGCCGCGCATCCCGGCCAACCAGCTCCATCAAGTGGTCCTGAGCGAGGCCGAGCAGTACACGCTCTTCCGCGACGAGGAGCCGCTGGTCGACTACTTCACCGTCGACACCGACGATGAGTCCACCACGGTCTTCTATGCCGCTGCCTCGCAGCGCCTGGTCAACGCCTACAAGGCCGCGCTGAAGCACGCCAAGCTCAAGCTGTTGGCGGTGGACATCGCCCAATATGCCTCGTTGCGCT